>JAGPLK010000077.1 GCA_018053445.1 Bacteroidales bacterium
CTGAATGATCTGCAAAAAGACTGGTAACTGAACTCCTTCCTGGAATATGATTCATCATTATTGTCAACTTCACTCTTTTTCTCTGATGAGATTTTAAGAGTTCCCTGATTAATCTCAATAGAAAAATCCTTTTTCTCAAATCCGGGAGCTGCAACTTCAATTTCAAAATTATCAGCAGTCTCTTTAATGTTAACAGATGGGATAGTGGTATTTGTTCTGGAGTAATTTTTTAAACTCCAATCGTTCCAATCATTGTTTAAAAATTCGTTAAACAAATTTGTCCAAGCTGGAACTGTTTCATTTCTTCTTATTAGTGTCATAGTAATTCCTCCTATTAATTTATTGTTCTATCATAAATATATCAAATGAGATACCAGTTCTAATAAATTATTAAGATTAGGACATATTGTCATTTAATTATTAAAATAATGACAAAAATTCAGCTAAACAACTGACATTCAGTTATCATGAATCCATTTTGTTACTGTTTTCAAGATATAATCAGAGATTGTTATTTCAATTTTTGCGTACTCAGCTGGAGAACCAGAATCTGACGGTTGCAAAAGATGATTAAGTCCCGGCGTCCTTAAAACGGAGATTTTATTTTGGTCACCATATGAGTTCTTTAATATTTCCAAATTTTCTGGATCAACTTGCAAGTCCATTTCTCCATTGATTGCAAGGGCAGGTATGGTGCAATTTTTTAATGCAGGAACCGGATCATAAAAAAGGAACTCCAGCATCCATGGGTTTACAATACTCCTTGCCTGAGCCTCAATTGCTGATTTTTCATCACCTTGAGATTCATTATGCATAAATTGATAAATCATATCGTACAACTCAGGATTCTTTAGATTTTCCGAAACAAGGTCAAATAGTTTTGAAGATGTGTTTTCATATTTATCCAACTCTTCTTTACTAATTCCAGAAGCAGATGCAATCATCCTTTGTTGCTTTAGAATGATATCTTTACCTCTTTGCGCCGGTGCTGCCAACAGGATCATTAAATCCACCATATCTGTTGAAGAGGCAACCAAAGGGGCAATAAGCCCACCTTCACTATGCCCGATTAATCCGAATTTTGAATTTGAAAACTCCTCCCGGCCTTTTAGATACCGCAAAGCAGAGACAACATCATTAGCAAAATCTCTTGTTGTAGATAGTGACGCATTACCTCCTGATTTACCAATCCCTCTGTCATCAAATCGTAAAACAGCTATTCCATTTCTGGCAAGATAATCGGATAAAACCAGGAAAGGTTTATGACCAAATATCTCACAGTCTCTGTTCTGCTGTCCGCTACCTGAAATTAAAACAAATACATACTTGATTGTATCTAATCTGGGCTTAGATAATGTCCCTCCAAAAGTAATACTATCTGCCAGATTAGTAAAACTCACCTCCTCAGTGTTGTATGGAAGTGGTTCTCTGGGTTCTTGCGGCCTTTTAACACGCTCAAATGGCCTTCTTGATAAATTTAAAGGAAATGACAATCCTGATTGTTTAAAAGTTCCCATAATTCTGTCACCGGTAAATAAACCTGTATATTCAATTTGAGCATTAATGATTTCAATTTTAATCATTGAGTTTCTGTATGAGACAGAATTTACAGGAATGCCAAATGCCTGCTGGTCCGGACTATCCATAGTTGCAATAAATAGTGAGTCTTTTTTAACTATGTGAAAGGCGAGTTTAATTTCAAAGCCTTGTGCATTAATAATCCCAAACCAAGACCCTTCAGGAGTTGTTTTATCTTGTGAGAAACTTATTGTAGTGAACAATATTGATAAAAGAAAAATAGATAGAAATTTAATTTTCATAAAAAAAGCTTGTAGAACTACAAGCAACTCTAAATAGTAAACTGAATGTGCATTCCAAAAACAGGATACTTTAGCTCATTCATAAAAAACTGAAAATAAAGATGTTTAAAGAGTAATACATTAGCACCTATATTAAAATCTCTTGAATCATATTCGGCAATAATATTTAGCGATTTGAGAAAAGATGGTGCAAATGAAACACCTCCGGAGACCGGAAATCTTTGCATAACATGTACACTAACCGGGATATTATAAGCAGCATGAAGGCCAATGATATTATCTTTAAAAGAAAAGTGTTTTGAAAGAGCAAGGTAATGTGTTCCAAAATACTTATTACCTTCTGCATACCCAAGTAGGCTGGAAGTTGACACAACATCATTTGAACCTATTACTATAGCAGGCCAATACCTACCCTCCTTTAAAGCATTTAATCTAATTGAAATAGATCTGTCAACATTACTGAAATAATTCTGATTCCATAAATCAAATGCTGTGTTATTCATAGAAATTTCCAGGAAGGAGAGGAAGGTAATATTAATGAAGAAATTGAAAGTATGATAGTCCCAAACGTCAGTAGTAAATTGTTTAGGAAGAAAATTACCTCCAATTTTTACAGTTTTATCTGGAGACATAACAGCACTAGGACTATTTAATAATCCAGAGACACCTAGTGTAGTCTGAGAATATAAAAAAGAAGATGTCAGGAGCGAAAAAGTAACTCCTAACATCATTCTTTTAAAATATTTTCTGAACCTCATTCAGATAAGTATGTAGATATTATATAGTTCCGCCACCACCTAAACCGTGATCATGACCATGATAGTGAGCATGAGCGTGTTCGTCATATTCTTTAGGGGTAAATATCAATTCAACAGTACCTGCATGAATAGTTGTAAATACAATTGATTTCTCATTTGAACCATTAAGATCAGTAATAGTTATTGTATATGTCTTCCTGGTAAAGTTCTGCTTTCCAGCTACTGTAAGATAAGTAAGGCTAGGTATTGTTCTTTCATCGACTATAACATCATCAGACAAAGTAAATGATTGAAGGGCAGATACATTATCATTAAATCCCTTTACTATATCTTTTACTGAATTAATGAGTTGCGTTTGGTCAGCACCAACAATACCCAGATTTGACAAGGTAGTTTCTAAAGGTTCTGAGAAAACATAACCACCCTTTTTGGAGAATTTCCAATTGCTCCATGTCGCAGTAGTCAATCCTCTGTTAATTTTAAGACTATCATATACAACAATACTTTCAGAAGTCGTGCTACCAGCACCAACTGGAACATTAAGACCTAATTTATAGGACGAGAAGTGGCTGATTTTTGTAACATAATCGTTTGTTAAAACATCAAATGTAACAGGTGTAGTTTGAGTTTCCCAAGCATTATTTTTAAAATACTGAAGTACAACATTTGAATATCTATAACTTGTTAAAGGATTTTCTAATTTTAGTGTTAATGCAGGACTGAATGTATATCCGTTAGGTAAAAAGTTAAGTACTTTTAGTGGAGGAAGATTAGTAGCACCAGTTGCCTGATCAGTTCCGAGTGTTGCTAAAATTTGGTATGATGTAGTTATTGTGGCACCGGTTTCGTCTTTAGCAGTTGTATTTGGCGCAACTGTAAGTGTAGCGTCTTGTGCTCCACCTTCAATAAACAAAGTACCGCCAACAGAAGGCTCAATATACTTTCCATCTGGAAGATAAGGAACCATTTTTGCTGATAGCGTAAAGATTAGAGCATGGTCAGGCGCTGCAGTTGGAAATTCAATAGAAATAGAAGTGGGAAGAAATCCATCTTTAGTTAGATTGATAGTATACTTCCCTGATGTAGCTAAATTTAAAAATTCAAATCTACCTGCAGTATTAGTTGTTGTAGAAAGGGTTCCCATTTTAACAGTAACACCTGCCAAAGCAGCATTAGTAGCATTGTTGTAAACATCCCCCTTTATTGTATATGTTGCTGGCTTTGGATCGGGAATTGGGATTGGAGCTTCAACTCTAGTACATGCAGCAGTGAGGAATGCAAACATCAATAATGCTGATGTTGAACCCACTAGTTTTGTGAAAAATTTTCTTGTTTTCATAAATCTTAGTTTATAAATGGTTAATTTTCATATATTTGGTAAATTAATTTCCTATTAAAAAAGTTGTAAGATGAATTTTCATCTGGAGATGTTGTAAAGTATCTAGCGTATTGAGTATAGGGTCTTGCAATGTACTCCAAATTAAAATAGTCACCGGAAGTTACTCTAACAAATTTATTCCTGTTATGTTTATATGGAGGCAATGAAATTGCAAAGAAGAATCCACCATTAATGGGATAGTCAGGGATATTCATAGTTTGAACGTAGAGTCCTACTGATGAATTCTTGAAATATCTTGTTATTTCTCCTCTTAAGGATAAGTCGTTCCCAAGATATTGACCTAAAGAGGCACTTAAAATAATATTACTTGGCTTGTGTAAGTAATTTGCACCAACTTTCCATGTAATCTTATCGAATTTTGAATATATCCACTGATCAAACATTGGTATAGATGTAGCAGTATAACTAAGTTGAGCAAAAGCACCTATTTTTTTTGTAATTTGACGAAACATTTTTAAATCAACTCCTCCCCTAAACATATTAAAGTTTCCAACTGTAATCATAGTATAAAGATTACCCGGCAATCTGAATTGCTGTGATAAAGTTAAAAAGCCTGGTCTTATTTTTCCCTCTTCAATGGAGTAATCATTAACCAAGGGAAAAACAATCTGGGCCGTTGCTTTAGCTCCCCTCCATAGAGAAACCTCTAATGTTGGGTTAATATTTAACTGTAGTAAGTACATCACATCAAGTCTTGAATTTTTAAACCTGAATATTGGGTAAAATTTAATGTCAAATTTTCCAAATCCTTGATTAACGAACATTTCACCATCAAGTTTCTTCAATTCAATCATTGATTCGTTAAATTCAAAATCATTTGTCCAGTTAATAAGGCCATCATTCCCAAAAGATGAAGTATATGTTCTCATTATTGGAATTCCTTCACCCAACATTATAATTTCAATGTTTTCTGACTGGAATTCACCTATTGCCATCTCAATTACTCTTCTAGCATTTGATAAACCTTCTTGTTCGTTTTTAAAGCTTCTATTCTCAATAAAAATAATGTCTTTCCCAGGTTTGCTTATATGCCTAATATTCTCGAATCCTTCAGACCTTAGCACCCCTTCAATTCTGTCTTGAGGAAAACAAATATTTGATTTTCCAATAAAAACAAATAGCACTAAGCAAAACCTGAATAATGTATGATAAATTATAATTCGCAACCTCTTTACAATATAATAAACAAACCAATTTCACAAATGTAATATTTTTTAATTAGCAATCAAATTATTTTGAAGCAATTATGAATTATTAAATAAAAATTTAACAACTGCTGTTTTAATAGTAAATTTGTGGATATTATGCTTGCGTAACTTTTGCAACACTTATATATTAGGCTTATGATAAACAGAGATAAAAGGATATTTGAGATATTTCATCCGGAGGATAAAAGTCCGCTATCCATTACAATTTCTGACTCTCCTGTTCATGCCGGGTTTCCATCTCCTGCAGATGATCATATTGAACAAAAACTTGATCTCAACAAAGCTTTGGTAAAAAACCCATCTACTACCTTCTTTGCCCGTGTCAAAGGAGAAAGCATGATTGGTGATGGTGTTGAAGATGGAGATATTCTTGTTATTGACAAATCACAAGATCCATATGAAAATTGTATTGCAGTATGTTTTCTGGAGGGGGAGTTTACTCTTAAAAAGGTTAGGATTGAAGGGGAAAATCTAGTACTAATACCTTCAAATCCAAAATTTAAGCCGATAATAATCAAAAAAGATAATGATTTTTATATTTGGGGAGTTGTTAAATACCTGATAAAAAAACTATAGATGAGAATCATACGAATTATATTCAAGATTATGTTCGTTATATATTTGGGCTTGGTCTTTTTTTTCTGTCTCTATTCATTTAATGATACCGGAGTTGACTTATCAAAAACAATATTTGGGATTAGGGCAGACAGAGTAGCTCACTTTATTATGTTTTTTCCATATCCTCTTTCTGCATGGCTGGCAGCTAAAAAAGAACTAAGGGAGAGAACAGGCAGATACTCTTACTCAGTTATCCTGGGATCTGGAATTTTAGTTGCAATTTTAGCAGAAATTCTACAATCTTTAACTCCTACAAGAGACTCGGATCCGTTTGATTTAATTGCCAATATTGCGGGACTGACAATTGCAACACTATTGATTTTTATTCTGGAGAAGTATATAGACTATGTTTGGCCTGACAGATTGTAATAATTTTTATGTAAGCTGCGAGAGAATATTTAATCCCTCTCTTGAGGGAAAGCCTGTTGTTGTACTTAGCAATAATGACGGATGTGTTATTTCTAGATCTTCAGAGGCTAAAACAATAGGTATAAAAATGGGATCTCCCCTTTTCAAATTAAAAGAGATCATAAAAGACCATGGTGTAATAGCTTATTCTTCAAACTTTCCACTATACGGAGATATTTCGGCAAGAGTCATGGAAATATTGAGAATATCCACTCCTGCAATTGAGGTATATTCTATTGATGAGGCATTTATTGATTTTAGAGAAGTGCCTGATAACGAAATATCTGCTATCGGCCATTCACTTATAAAAAAAATCAGGAAAGGTGTTGGGATTCCTGTGAGCATCGGCGTATCTAAAACCAAAACCCTTGCTAAAGTTGCGACAAAACTTAGCAAGCAATACCCTTCAACAAAAGGATTTTGCCTTATGAGCAAAGAGTCTGATATATCTCGTGTATTGAAAAAATTTCCAGTTGAAGATGTATGGGGGATTGGTCGCGCTCATTCAAAAATGCTTGCCTCTTATGGAGTATCTACTGCATATGAATTCATTTTGAAAGATGAAAAGTGGATTAGGGCTAAAATGGGTATCACTGGTCTTAGGACATGGAGAGAGTTGCAAGGGGAGAATTGTATTTCCCTTGAAGATGGAACACCAGATAAAAAACAGATATGCACCAGCAGAAGTTTTGCTTCTGATTTATCTGATTTTGAGGATTTATACAAAGCTATTGCAACTTTTGCATCCTCTTCTGCTGAAAAGCTCAGAAAGCAAAAAGGAGTATGTCGTGAAATAATAATTTTTATACTTACAAACCCTTTTAAAGAATTTGAACTAACACATAATCAGAGCGCATTGATTACTTTATCTGAATATACTGACAATTCACTTGTAATCATATCCAATGCATGCAGTGGATTAAGAGCAATCTTCCGAGAGGGTTATCAGTACAAAAAGTGCGGTGT
>JAGPLK010000078.1 GCA_018053445.1 Bacteroidales bacterium
GTTACGATATCTCTTATATCCACCGGGGGATGAAGAGCCGGGTTCCATGTCTCTTTTGCGTCGCACCAGCTACACCCTACATCGCATCCTCCAAGTCTTATAAAAAAGGCTGCTCTGCCAGTATTAAAGCCTTCTCCCTGAATAGTGTAAAAGCTTTCTACAAGTGGCAAAAGGGCTCCATCCTCAAGTATCGGGAACTTCATTGTCATTTTTTTTGCAAAGTTAATATTTATGGAATAATTATATGTGCCGTTTTGTCAGAAACAGTCAGGTGGCAGATTTGTTGTAATAAATGATAATAAAAACAGAGGAGAATTGAAAATGAACAAGCAAAATTATAATGCGCTTGATACATATGCTGTAAATTTAAATAAACAGGCTGCATCAGGCAAACTTGACCCTGTAATAGGGAGGGATGAAGAGATCAGAAGAGTACTCCAGATCTTGAGCAGAAGAACTAAGAATAATCCCATACTGGTAGGTGAGCCGGGAGTGGGAAAGACAGCTATTGCCGAGGGAATTGCACAACGAATTGTGAGGGGAGATGTCCCTGAAAACCTCAAGTCCAGAATGATTTATTCACTGGATATGGGGGCTCTTATAGCAGGAGCAAAATACAAAGGGGAATTTGAAGAGAGGCTTAAATCTGTTGTAAAAGAGGTTATTGAAAGTGCCGGCGAGGTAATTATGTTCATTGATGAGATTCACACACTTGTAGGTGCCGGTAGAAGCGACGGAGCAATGGATGCGGCCAATATCCTGAAACCTGCATTAGCCAGGGGTGAACTTAGGGCTGTAGGTTCAACAACACTCAATGAGTATCAAAAGTATTTTGAGCAAGATAAGGCTTTGGAGAGACGCTTTCAGACAGTAATGGTTGATGAACCATCTCCTTCAGAGGCTGTCTCGATTCTTAGAGGACTTAAAGAGAGATACGAAAACCACCATAAAGTACAAATTAAAGACGATGCGATAATTGCCGCAGTGGATTTGTCGCACAGGTATATTACAAACAGATATTTGCCGGATAAAGCTATTGACTTGATTGACGAAGCTGCTTCAAAACTGAGGATGGCAATGAATTCGGTCCCAGAAGAGATTGATGAACTTAACAGAAGGATAATGCAGCTGGAGATTGAGAGGGAGGCTATTAAAAGAGAGGGAGATAAAGAGAAAGTTGCTGAGCTTACCAAAGAGATAGATGGATTATCTGCAGAAAGGGGCTCTAAAAATGCAATTTGGGAAAAGGAGAGGGGGTTGATAGAGCAGGTACAGAAGAAGAAAGTTGAGATTGAGGAGCTGAGATTTAAGGCACAGGAGGCAGAAAGATCAGGGGACTACGGAAAAGTTGCAGAATTAAGGTATGGTAAAATAGTGGCTGCAGAAAAAGAGATAGAGACTTTGATGAAGGAAAAATCGGCATCTGAATTATCTATGATTAATGAATATGTGGAGGCAGAGGATATTGCCGAGGTTGTCTCCAAATGGACTGGTATCCCCGTCAGAAGAATGCTTGAAAGTGAAAAGGAGAAACTTCTTAGAATGGAGGATGCACTGCACAGGAGGATAGTTGGACAGGACGAAGCCATAGAAGCTGTTTCAGATGCAATAAGAAGGAGCAGGGCGGGCCTCCAGGATGTTAAAAGGCCCATTGGATCATTCCTCTTTCTGGGGACCACAGGGGTTGGTAAGACCGAACTTGCTAAGGCTTTGGCTGAATTTATGTTTAATGATGAAAATCTGATTACAAGAATTGATATGAGTGAATATCAGGAGAGACATTCTGTTTCAAGACTTGTGGGAGCTCCTCCGGGGTATATTGGATATGATGAGGGCGGACAGCTGACTGAGGCTGTGAGAAGAAAACCATATTCTGTTGTTCTTCTTGACGAAATAGAGAAGGCTCACCCGGATGTATTCAATATCCTTCTTCAGGTACTCGATGAGGGCAGGCTAACCGATAATAAAGGCAGGACTGCAGATTTCAGAAATACTGTACTTATAATGACTTCAAATGCAGGTTCTGTAATTATTCAGGACAACCTCTCCAGATTAAATGATTTAAACAGGGAGGAGCTTTTAGATAAGACCAGAGCTGAGGTTATGGAGTTATTAAAAAGTAATGTCAGGCCAGAGTTTCTTAACAGGATAGATGAAATCATCATGTTCCACCCTCTCACCAAATCAGATATAAGAGAGATAGTGAAGATGCAGTTGAAGGGTATAAGTGCAATGATGTTGGAAAAAGGGTTAAGACTAGAGTTTTCCGAGTATGCAATGGAGTACCTCTGCAGTAAAGGTTATGACCCTGCATATGGAGCCAGACCAGTTAAAAGAGTACTTCAAAAAGAGCTTGTTAATGAACTGGCAAAAGAGATTCTTAAAGGTGATCTAAATAAAGATAAACCAGTTATAGTTGACTATTTTGACGATCTTTTGGTTTTCAGAAACTAAGAGTATAAATATCGTTTGATTTTTTGAGTAGCCGTCTTTTCAAAAGGGACGGCTTGTTCAATTATATCAAGTATTCTTGATGATTTATTTACTCTTGAATTTACGTACTCTAAGAGCTCTTTTTTTACTTCACTTACTCTTTGTTCCATATTGATGATTGCCTCATCATTAAAGGTATGTAGTTTTTCAATTTGCTCATAATTGTAGTGGACCATAGCTGTCAGTTTCCCTTTTGTATTTATAACGAGAGATTCAAGTACCAGATCGTGCTCGTTTATAACAGCCTCTATCTCCTCAGGGTATATGTTCTCTCCATTAGGCCCAACAATCATGTTGTCCTTCCTCCCCTTTATGTATAGGTTCCCTTTTTTATCTATATAGCCCAAATCCTTTGTGCGGAACCATCCATCTTCTGTAAAGCAAGTTGCAGTAGTATCAGGATCTTTGTAATAACCAATCATAACATTGGGCCCTTTAACTACTATTTCGCCAATACCCTTTTTGTTGGGATTAAGAATTTTCATCTCAATATCCGGAAGCTGAGGTCCGGTTGATTGCCAGGTAACCTTACCCGGTATTGCCCCTGCAAGAAGTGGAGATGTTTCGGTGAGACCATATCCTATACCGTAAGGGAATCCTGCGTCAGCCAGAAATCGCTCAACAACACCGTCAAGCTTTGATCCGCCTATACCAAAAAATCTTAGTCTGCCCCCAAAAGTCTGGCAAAGTTTTTTCCCTGCAATTTTATGAAATGCTCTTCTGATAAAGTGGATAGAATAGAGAACCTGCATAATCCAGTTCTTTGTAAACATTGGCCTGATCTTATTCTTATACAGTTTTTCAACAATAAGCGGTACACTGAGCATTATTGTCGGCTTAACCTCAGCGAGGGCCGGCAATAATAAAGATGGAGTAGGGGCACCGTCGAGGTAGACAACCTGAGCGCCTCTGCTGAAGGGTAGAATTAATCCCAGACTGCATTCGTATGCATGAGAAAGAGGCAGAATTGAAAGGAAAACATCCTCTTTAAACATAGGCAGTAATCTGTTTGCCATATAATTTTGGGATACCAGGTTTCTGTGCGATAGAGTTACACCTTTTGATGTACCGGAAGTCCCCGATGTATAAATAATATTTGCTACATCTGATGGATCAGGAAGCTCGTTAACAACATATTTTAAGTCATCTTTTGCCGAAACCACTTCAAGGGAATCCATATTAACCACTAGTGTAAAACTCTCCAGAATGTTTTTGGATAATTTATAATGGAGCTTTTCTGATACTATTATAACTGTTGCCTCAGAGTGTTCAATAACATTTGCGATTTCAAAAGCTGTAAAGTCGGGTAAAATGGGAACGGCAACCCTTGCAGAGGTAGTAATTGCGAAATATGAGACGGCCCAATTGGGCATATTATTTCCCAGAATTACAACTTTCTCACCTTTATTTATCCCGTGTTTATTTAGAAGTTCTGTCAGTCTCTCTACTCTCTCACCAAACTGACCATATGTAAGTCTCTCTTTTCTAATTGTTGAAAAAGCATCTCTCTCTTTAAAGTCTATTAAACTTTTTGTGTAGATGTCTGCCAGGCTCATTCCTAATACCTCACTTATCATAACATCATCTTTTAGAATCTATACAAAGATAGAAAAAAGCAATATAATAGAATGGTTGCCAATGGTCCGATTTTTGTTAAATTTGTTCGGATTATAATTTATAAGAGGGGATGTTTTTTAAAAAGAAATTACAAATGAAGGCAATCGGGAGGCTTCCAAAAAGAGGCGTCTCTTGCTTTACCCCTTTTAATAAAGCTAAATCAGTAGTTTTTATATTTGATCCTGATGAGACGGGTATTGAGGATGCCATTAACTATCTTGAAGAGATTTTAAAAGGCAGGGGGATTAACTGGAAAGGTATAATACTGGATAAAAGTAATAAAAGGGGAGCTGATTTTTCTCCAAGAGCTGATTTTATTCTTGTGTCAAAGAAAGAGATTGGGTTTAACGGTGTTCCCCGAAACATTGAAAAACTATTTCCGGCAGATACAGAGTATGATATTTTGCTGGATTTCTCAACTGAAAATGAGTTTACTTCAAGTTATATTTCCCGCTTTGTGTCAGCTAAATTCAAGATTGGAAGATATTGTTCCGGGGATGATTCACCTTTTGATTTTATTACAAAAACATCAGATCAAACGCCACTAAATTTTCTTAAACAAACAATACATTATCTAGAATCTATTAAACCGGCATAATCAAGTATGATTGACGATTTTTTTAATACTGGGGGAGACGATGAGCTGGAGGATATAACCCGGTTGGTGGATCTTTGTGTGGAGGCATTTAATTCAGGGTCTCTTAACTCTCTTAAATTTACAGAAGAGGAGTTTGATCTGTTAATAAACCACTTTCTTAATGAAGCTGAGGACCAGATTCTCTATGAACTTTCAAGGATGGCTTATGAGCAACATCCTTACTCAGCAGACATAGGAATGAAATATGCCGATGTCCTTATTGTTAACAGGGAGACAGAGAGGGCAAAAGAGATTCTCTCTGTTTTAATTGACAAAGTACCTCATAATGGTGATATCTATTTCTTATTTGCAAGAGCATTTATTAGAGAGAGCAACTCAGACCTTGCAGCAATCTCTTTAAAGAAAGCAGCTGATTTATCACCTGAGGATGCCTCAGATATGTATCATACAGCAGCACAAGACTGTATCGATATGAATGATTTTCAAAGTGCACTCAATTATCTGAAATCAACAGCAGAGATAGATGGAGAGACTCCTGAACTATTGAATGATATTGCATTTTGTTATGAACGAATGGGCGATTTTTCAAAAAGCCTCAGATACTATGAGAGATATCTGGATGAAGATCCCTTTAATGACAATGTCTGGTTCAATGTTGGAACGATTCATGCCAGAGATCTCAGGTTTGAGAAGGCGATTGAGGCATTTGATTATGCAATAGCATTGAATCCATCCAACTCTTCTGTGCTTTACAACAAAGCAATCGTTTATGTCAATACTGATAACTTTCAGAAAGGGATTGAAACTTTTACAGAATTCCTTTCGCAGGAACCTGGAAATTTATTCGCTCTTATCGGAATAGCAGATGCCTTTCTTGCTATGGATAATCTTGTTGATGCCGATAAATTTTTCAGAGAGGCACTGGTAATCGATAAAGACAATAATGAGGCAAACACCGGCCTTGCATTTATAAGTATGCTGAGACACGATCAATTCAGCTCTCTTGTCTTCCTGAGGAGAGTCATTGGAAGAGAGGAGACTGATTATAACTTTCTTGCACATCAGCTAAATATTACATTCAAGAGAACTTCCCTGCCGGAATTTCTTCTTTTTTATGCAATCTCACAATACTATCTCAGAAACAGAGAGCAATTTAATATCAGTGTTGAAAGACTTGCCTCAATTGATCAATTGTGGGTAAGAAAAATTACAGAACTTGTACCAAAGCTAAAAAGTGACAAACACTACTCCGCAATAATGCGGAAGTATCTAATAAAATAACCTCTATCAAAAACTATAAATGAGAAAATATTTTTTGACCTTTCTTAAAGGAGTAGGAATGGGTGCAGCAGATGTAATACCGGGCGTGTCCGGTGGAACAATTGCTTTTCTTACAGGTATTTACTCTGAATTGTTAAACTCAATTAAATCAATAAGCTGGACAAATTTGAAGCTTCTTCTAAACGGAAGGTTTAAAGAGTTTTCAGAATCAATAAACTTAAAGTTTCTGCTTGCCGTGGGAGGAGGGATACTATTAAGCATATTCTCATTAGCAAGACTGATGCAATATTTGCTTGTTCATCAACCTATACCTCTCTGGTCCTTTTTTATGGGATTGATAGCAGCATCTGCAATATATGTGCTGAGAGAGATAGGAAAATGGAAGTTATCACATTATTTGTCTCTTATTGCAGGGATTGCTGTTGCGGCCTGGATTTGCCTTGTCTCTCCAAGTCAAACAACAGAGGCGTACTGGTTTATTTTCCTGTCTGGTGCAATAGCTATATGTGCTATGATACTTCCCGGAATTTCCGGAAGCTTTATTCTGCTTCTAATGGGCAAATACGCATTTATCATGAAAGCTGTTACAGAATTAAATATTCCAGTATTATTAACATTTGCCGCCGGAGCTGCAATTGGAATAATTAGCTTTTCCCACTTCCTTACCTGGCTTTTGAAAAAATATTATAAACCAACTTTATGTATTCTTGCCGGGTTTATGATTGGCTCCCTGGTAAAAGTTTGGCCTTGGAAAAGGGTTATTGATGAAGCTTCTCACATAGACAGACCTATTCTTCCCGGTCATTTTGAAACTCTTACCGGTGAACCAGCCCAGCTCACTCTTGCTTTTCTCTTCATAGCTATTGGTTTTTCCATTGTGTTTATAATTGAATTTATGGCTAAATCCTTGAAGAAATAAAAAAATGTGCTATCTTTGCACTCCTCAATAGGGTTCGGTAGCTCAGTTGGATAGAGCAACAGCCTTCTAAGCTGTGGGTCTTGGGTTCGAATCCCAACCGAATCACAAAGAAAAAACTAAAGCTGTGCATTGCACAGCTTTTTTTATTTACCGGTGCTGCCCGCATGCAAATGCATTTGCTGCGGCTTCACCGGTAAATAAAAATGGCAAAGCCATTTAGTTTTTTCTTTGTAAGAGCCCCCCACCAGGGATCACCGAGCTTTA
>JAGPLK010000079.1 GCA_018053445.1 Bacteroidales bacterium
TTGTAGCCTCTTCTATGTTAACTAAATGATCTTTAAGAACATTAAAAGGCGTATCCTTGAAATCCTTAACAGAGAGAGAGGCTAGAATAATCTCCCCAATATGCTTTTTATTTTCCGGTATTTCGTTTCTGAATCTCTCTATCTCAGGGCTGTTCCCCGGAGAATTTCTTAATCTCTTAATCCTTATTGAATCCTCTTCAGCTAATCGGATTTTATTATGTAGAATTTGCTCAGGCGTAACCTCTCTCTTTACACTACCCTCAGAGGGAGGAACAATATCCGACTCAAAAATGAACTCATCACCAAATTTCTTGTCCAATATAACTGTGTCCAAAAGCAAATCATTATTCGGAGATATTTTAACAATTCCAAACATATCTCCTTTGTAAGCTCGGACAAGAATATCACCCCTTCCCATAATGGCTTTGGCAGTACCTTGTGAATCACTGATGGTTCTGAGCGCAGGCCAAAATTCTGAATAATTGTATATGCAAAATTCCACAACTGCCCCATCAGCAGAATTACCCAGACTATCAGTAACGGTTAAAGAAATTCTTGAGACAGGAGCATAGTTTTCTGTAACATTTATCTCAGCATAGGTCTCGGTTTGTTCAATTATCTCCTCAGGACCATTGTATTTCCCAAAAACTCTTGAGTGCATTAAAAGAGCTCTTGTTGCTGATGTGGAGAACCAAGCCATATCAAGTAGAGGCTCGGGTTCACACGCCCCGATATAATGCCACTTTCCATTTGCCCAAGCCTCAACCCACGCATGATTGTCGTCTGTGTGGGCCCACCTTGGAGTATAGACCTGCCTGGCAGGAATTCCAACTGCCCTTAATGCCGACACAGTAAAAACTGACTCCTCTCCGCATCTGCCCTCCCCATTCCTCATGGTGGCAAGAGGTGAGGATGTCCTCTCGTCGCTAGGTGAATAAATTACATATTCGTGACACCAGTGATTTACCTCCAGTATCGCCTGCTCCGCAGTAAGCCCTTTGAGTCTGGGCATTAGTTCTCTGTTAATTAATCTCCTTGAGCTATCCAAAGATTCATTATTAACTCTGAGTGGAAGAACAAAGTGGCGGAAAAGATAATCCGGAGTAGAAGGGCCCCACTCTGTAGATGTTTTTGTAGAGAGTGCAACCTTTGCAGCCTCAATATAAAGAGAGCCGTCATAGTCACAAATATCTCCAAGAGGCATATATGCGTAGAGAAATTTAACCGCCTCCCTCAGCTCCCTGTTTTCAATTGTATCTACAACAGAAAAGAGGTCCCGGTCTTTAACCAGCAACCTCTTTGCTTTAAAATCGTTGTTCAGAACACTATCCGAACAAGAAAAAACTAAAAATGTTGATAAAAAAATTAATGCCGAAAAACCTTGTAACCTATTCATAATGTTCATCAATCATCTGCTTTGCGTTGTTTGACTTCATCCTCTTCACCTTCTCTCTCTCAGCATTGATGAGATTTTCAGTTAAGCCGACAATAGCAACCAGAACAAAAGCAGCTGAAATCCAAATATAGTAGGTCCAATCCGGTCCACCGGCATTTTTTCGCTTTGTCTCTGTCAGTTCGGTGGAAACCACACCTGCACTAGCATTCACATCACCCCTCCCGGGAGGATTTGCTCTCAGAGGCAGACAAAACAGAAATAACACAATAAATACCGTAATTTGCCTTTTCATAAAAAGGAGATTCATCTTATATGATAAAATTACTCCCTTAATTCTAAAACTTAAGCAAATATTGGTGAATACCCATTTATTCCCCTATTTCAATTCTCACTTAAGGCTGCTCCTATTGCTGTTGCATACTCAGCATCCGGAGGGAACTCAAACTTAATTTTGTACATCCTGGATATACCCTCTAAAACTCGCTGACCAATCTGATTTCTGCTCCCGTTTCCGGTCACAAGCACACAATTCGCATGTCTGCTTCTTGCAGCAAAAACAGAAATTACTCCAATAACCTGAAAAACCATATTCATTATACCTATGGCAATATCCTCCTTCTGTGCAGTGTCCAGCATCTTTCCAAAATTAGCAGCTGTTGCCGTTTTATCCAGAAAACTGATCTCCTTCTCCGATATGTCTCCAATAAGCAAATCAACCTGATCCAGGTTACCCTTCTCAGCAAGCCTTATAATATTGTCAAAGTCTGAAGTTTTTATCAGCTCCTTTGAGAGACCGGTTATAGTACCCCCTCCAACTCCGGTTCCACCAAGATGGAGAATTCTCTCTTTTGAAGCTTCTATAACTGAGGTTCCCGTTCCGATATTAGCTATAACAACAGGGTCTCTCTTGGCAAGAAACATACCCCCAAGGCCAATAGCATGAATCTCATCAATCTTGTGAGTTGTTATTCCAAAAATCTCTTTGTTGATATTAATTGACCCCGCACCGGTAATTATAATCTTCTCAATTGAAGAGATATTAAAATTGTTCTCCAGAATCATTTTTCCAAGTGCGCCTGTAGCTGAAGTTACGGAATCAAATGCTCTGGTTTTTACAGTTGTGAGAATTTCACCCCCCTCAACAGCTACCGCTTTAGTGGTAGTACTTCCTATGTCTATGCCTATAATCATGGCTTAAAAAATTTGAAAATAGCCGTCAAATATAGTAAAATGGTTTGTACCCCGGAATTATTTAAGTACCCAGTCGTGTATTGCAACGCTCTCCCTGTTTCCAAAAAAGTGCTTTGATATCTTGTCTATTATATCATGGCCGGCAGCGCTATTTGTAAAATAGACTAGAATTCTCTTATGCTGCACTCTATTTTTGGAGGAAATCAAGAAGAGTGCCTTGAAGTTACCATTGTCCCCCCAATGGAAGAGAAGATCTCCCAGTTCAGGATTTCTCTCAATGCCCACACCAAGTCCCCAGAATATTTTATTATCACAATCTCTTGGCCTTTCTGGATATCTAACTGCATTTACAACAGGCGTCAAAATAATATCTCTCCACCTTTTACCAATTTCTTTTCCATCAGTCAGGGCCATCAGAAACTTCATATAATCAGTTGCATTAGTTCTTAAGGTATAAGCAGAATTTGCTCTGGGGAAATTCCCTACACCCCGGTTAACACCCTCTCTGGTAAACCCTGGTACTGCAAGAGAATCAAATTTATCCATCCACAAATAGGACGAAGAGGTCATACCAAGAGGTTTAAAAACCTCCTCCCGGGCTATCTCCTCCAGCCCCTTTCCTTTGATGCTCTCTACAGCTCTCTGGAGAAATGCATAAGCCTCTCCGGAATATGTAAATGCGGAATCCGGCTTAAATTTAAAAAAGATCTTTGATGCCGGCCACTCGGCAGAGCTTGGTGAGGATGACCAGTTTGGCAGCCCGCTTTTATGGCTGAGGACTATCCTGGCTGTAAGTTTAGATGCTAATTCAATATTCTCAAACCTTCCGGGATCTGTATAATTTACCAGCGGTTCATCAAGATTTATCTCTCCTCTGCTTGCCATTTTAATGACTATATATGCAAATATCGGCTTACTAAGAGAGGCTGCCTGAAAAACAGATGAATTATCCACCCGTGGTACTATACTGTCTACAGTAGAAATTTCAAAGTTCCTGACCTGTCTGCCTTCCAAAAAGGCTATTTGTATTAATGGTATTCCCGCCTCTTTTACTATCTCTTTAACCCTCTCCTGTGAATAAATCCCTGAAGATATTAAAATCGAAAAGGCTGCAAATAGAGTAAGATATTTAAACATTGAATTATAATTAGACCATAAAGTTACCTATTTTTACAAGAGTAAAAGGAAATATATGAAAGCAATAGTTATAGGAGCAACCGGACTTACCGGCGGGAAATTAGTCAGAGAGCTCCTCGAAGACAATAGATTTGAAGAGGTTATCGTTTTTCAAAGAAGAGAGAGCGAAATGAGACACCCTAAGCTTAAAATCTTCGTATTAAATAATATGAATCCTTTTGAAATCAGGGAAGAGATTAAAGGAGATCTACTCTTTAATGCTATGGGAACCACTTTAAAAAAGGCAGGCAGTAAAAAGGAGCAGCAACGGATTGACAGAGACATACCTGTTGCCTTCGCAAAAGTCGCATCTGCAAACGGTGTTAAGCTGATGATAAATATCTCAAGTATAGGAGCATCCCATCAAGGAGGCTTCTATCTGAAAACAAAGGCGGAGATGGAGGATGGAACATCTGAGGCAATGGGAGGGAGTGTTTTGCACTTCAGACCATCTCTCTTAATGGGAAAAAGGGACTCTTCAGATTTTAGGATTGCGGAAAGTGTTTCAGCCTGGATAATGAGAATTATCTCTCCAATTATGATTGGGTCTCTCTCAAAATACAGAGGAATGGATACAGATATCCTTGCGAGGGCAATGATTCAAGCTTCAGTAAATAAAGGAAATCTTCAAAGTATATTTTATTATAACGATATCGTAAAAATAGCAAAACTGTATCAGAGACTAATTGCTGAACAAAAAAACCTGTCAGGCGTTTGATTTATATGATGGCGCATACAAAGACAGGACCTGCAGGAGATTCATTCAAATGCGAAGCAAACGGACTCAGAGAGCTTGCTAAGGCGGATGCGTTGCCTGTTGCCAAGGTTATCTCGTATGGGCCAAATTTTATTACAACTGAATTTATATCAACCACAAAACCAACCCCTGATTTCTTTATTAATTTTGGAAGAGGGCTGGCCAGGCTTCATAAATTCAAACACTCTGAATATGGATTTTATGAGAACAACTTCATAGGAGCCACACCTCAATTTAATATCCCTTCAGAAAATGAGAGGTTTGACTGGAGTCAGTTTTTCTTTAATAAAAGGCTGTTGCCCCAGTATCTTTTACTGGAGGAGAATGGTCTGTTAACTGAGCGGGTAAAAACAGGATTTGCAAATCTGGAGAGAAGAGCAGGAATATTGCTATCCGGAGTTGATAGTGAAGGGGCATCACTTCTTCACGGGGATCTGTGGTCAGGGAATTATATCTGTAATACCCGTGACGAAGCTGTTCTTATTGACCCTGCTGTTTACTACGGGCACAGAGAGGCAGACCTTGCAATGACGCGACTTTTTGGATACTTTCCCCCAGATTTTTATAACGCCTACAACAGTGAGTACCCTCTCTTGGATGGATGGCAAGAGAGAGAGAGGGTGTATCAGCTGTACCACCTGATGAACCATCTTAATTTGTTTGGGACCGGCTACCTTGGAGAGGTGGAGAGGCTTATTTCATCTGTGTAACTAGTTACCCCCTATAAGCAAAAATTGTATATTTGTCTGCATGAAAAAAGTATTGGAATTTCTTAATAATCTTCAGCAAAACAACTACAGAGAGTGGTTTGAAGATAACAAACCTGTGTACAAAGAGGCTCAGGCGATTTTTAACGATACAGTAAATAAGCTTATTGCCGGAATCTCTTCATTCGACCCGTCAATTGCTAAACTTTCAGCAAAAGATTGTACTTTCAGGATATACAGAGATGTTCGGTTTTCAAAAGACAAGAACCCCTATAAGACCCATATGGGTGCATTTATATCACCCTACGGAAGAGGGAGCGGGTACTCCGGATACTATTTCCATGTTGAGGCCGAGGGTGCTAATTATATAGGAGGCAACATCCTGAGCACTGGTGTTTACAGACCGGAACCGGCTGCGCTTAAAAGCATACGCGAAGAGATATTCCTGAACGGAGACGAATTTCAGGAGACCATTTTTAAAGCAAATAACTTTAAGATTGAGACAGGCGAGGCACTAAAAAGGGTACCCGGCGGATACCCCTCAGAATTCAAATATGCAGATTATCTTAAGCTAAAAAACTACTTCCTCACCAGGTACGTTGACGACAGCTGGATGACCTCACCTGACCTTATTGAAAGATCTGTTCAAGAGTACAGAACCACTAAAGAGTTCCACGACCTGCTAAACAAAGCAATCAGCTACGCTTTTGAGAAGGATTAATTGCTAGGCCTTTGAGTAGACCTGATTCTCCTGCTCCTCAACCCTTATGAATGTAGTGCGTTTTGAAAGCTCTTTAAGCTGAGATGCACCCACATATGTACATGTACTTCTGACCCCTCCAAGTATATCAAGGACAGTTTCATCAACTTTTCCTCTGTAAGGGACAGTAACGGTCTTCCCTTCGCTGGCCCGATATTCGGCCACACCCCCGGCATGCTTTTTCATTGCCGTTGCCGAACTCATTCCATAGAATATCTTCACCTTCTCCCCGTTCTTCTCCATAATCTCTCCGCCACTCTCATCGTGACCGGCAAACATTCCGCCAAGCATCACAAAATCGGCTCCGGCACCAAATGCCTTCGCAACGTCTCCCGGAGTTGAGCAACCACCATCGCTGATGATAAGACCTCCAAGGCCATGAGCAGCATCGGCGCACTCAATAATGGCAGAGAGCTGGGGATAACCCACTCCTGTCTTTACTCTGGTTGTACAAACCGACCCCGGGCCAATGCCCACTTTTATAATATCGGCACCGGAAAGGAGCAGCTCCTCAACCATCTCACCGGTAACAACGTTTCCGGCAATAATAACCTTATCAACAAACTGCTTTCTCACCTTCTTCAAAAAGGCAACAAAGTGCTCTGAGTAACCATTTGCAACATCAATGCAGATAAACCTTAACTGAGGGTTTTCATTAACCACATTTACAAGCTTATCAAAGTCAACACTTGAAGTTCCTGTACTTACAGCGATAAAATTCTCAATTCCTGCCGGAGCTTTAGTCATAAACTCCCGCCACTCCTGCAGAGAGTAGTGTTTATGGATAGCAGTAAACATTTTGTGTTTAAATAGGGCAAGTGCCATCTCAAAAGTACCCACAGTATCCATATTTGCAGCCATCACAGGCACCCCTGTCCATTCGGTCTTAGCATGAAGCAGTCTAAAGGTCCTCTCAAGCTTCACCTGAGAGCGGCTCTTAAGAGTTGATCTTTTAGGACGGAACATCACATCCTTGAAACCCAGTTTTATATCGTATTCTATTCTCATTTTGAGATTAATTAAAGCGTTTAAATCAGAAGCCCAGCTCAGTCTCTATGGGCGCAAG
>JAGPLK010000080.1 GCA_018053445.1 Bacteroidales bacterium
ACGTGAGCATAGTGACGATTTTCAGTCTGATACTCAACGTGTGAGGTGTTAATAGTAATACCACGCTCTTTCTCTTCAGGAGCGTTGTCAATTGAATCAAATGAGCGAACTTCAGAGAGACCTTTTCTGGCAAGCACCATGGTGATTGCAGCGGTCAGTGTGGTTTTTCCGTGGTCAACGTGGCCAATAGTGCCTATATTGACGTGCGGCTTGTCCCTTTTAAAAGTTTCTTTTGCCATAATAGTAAAATTAAATATTAATGAATTTATTACACACTTGTAGAGCCGGTGATGGGAATTGAACCCATGACCTCTTCCTTACCAAGGAAGCGCTCTACCTCTGAGCTACACTGGCTTACTATGAGCGGAAGACGAGGTTCGAACCCGCGACCCTCAGCTTGGAAGGCTGATGCTCTACCGACTGAGCTACTTCCGCAAATAAAAAAATGTGGGGAGAGCAGGATTCGAACCTACGAAGGCGTAAGCCAGCAGATTTACAGTCTGCCCCAGTTGGCCACTTTGGTATCTCCCCATAATTACAATCGTTCAAAAAACTTAGAGCCGATGGAGGGATTCGAACCCCCGACCAGCTGATTACAAATCAGCTGCTCTGGCCAACTGAGCTACATCGGCATTAATTGCTCATTCCCTTTTGATTTTAGGGACTGCAAAGATATAGGTTTTTGATTAATCTGCAAAAAAAAATGAAAAATTATTTGAAGCATATATTAAAATAGGTCTACAACAAAACAAGTAAGCCGATTCTGTAGGCAAAAAATGCTGCTATCCAGGCAACAGCAATGGTGCTGAATATTGAAATAACTGCCCATTTCCAGCTCCCGGACTCTTTTCTTATAGTGAAAGCTGTTGCAACACAAGGCATGTAGAGGAGTGAAAAAATCATAAAAGAGAGGGCGTTAGCTTTGTTGAATACTTTCTCTTCTCTTATGCGGGACATTAATGATGTATTCATTATTTCACTGCCAGATGCATCTTCTTCTGCCTGATATACTACTCCAAGCGTACTTATGATAAACTCTTTTGCTGTAATTCCTGTGACAAGACTTACAGACATCTTCCAGTCAAACCCAAGTGGCTTCATTGTAGGTTCAATTACTCTTCCAAAATGCTCCAGATAGGAGACTCTCTCAGGATCAGGATTGTTTCTCTCTTTCAGAGGGAAGTAGTCAAGAGCCCATACAATAATAACTGCAAGCAGAACAACTGTGCTTATCTTCTTTAGATATTCAGATGCTGCGTCCCACATGCTTTTTACAGATTGTTTAAGTGATGGCTTTCTGTATGAGGGGAGGGGTATTAAGTAGTCTTTAATTCCAAAGTTGAAAAAAATCTTTTTGAAAAGAATAGCCATAACTATACCGGTAATAATACCTCCAAAATATAGCAGGCTTAGAACCATAACCTGATTTTCAGGAAAAAATATTCCAGAGAAGAGTAAAAAGGTTGGGATTCTTGCGCTGCATGGTATATAAGGTATCATTAACATTGTAAGGATGCGGTCTGATTTTCTCTCAATTGTGCGGGTAGCCATAATAGCCGGAACATTGCACCCGAATCCCATCAGCAGAGGAATAAATGAACTGCCGTGGAGACCAATTTTGTGCATATACTTATCCATTATGGTTGCTGCCCTGGGCAGGTATTCTGTCTCCTGAAGAAACGAGAGGAAGAAAAAGAGTATTAATATATTTGGCAGAAAGGCGAGAACACTGCCTACGCCCATTATTACTCCCTGACTGAGAAAATCGTTAAACCAGCCGGCAGCCATATGGTCGCGGATATATGCGGCTCCCTGATCCATGAGCCACTCTATACCCTGCTGCGGATAGGCTCCCAGTGTAAATGTTGCATAGAATATGAACCAGATTATAAATATAAAAGAGAGCAGACCCCACACCGGGTGGGTCAGATATTTGTCGAGTTCCTTGCTCCTTTTGTCTTGCTCCGGTTTGAAGTGCTTATATTTAAGGCCTTTTATAAGATTGCCTTTGATTATAGGTTTTTTATCTGTGTGATGGCTCATTCAAGATTGATTTTAAAATACCCTCCTTGTCATACCCGCACTCGGCCTTTAACTGTGGTATTGTCCCCTGCTCAATAAACTGATCGGGAATTCCAAGACCCTCAACCTTTACATTAAGTGATCTGGATGCGACAAATTCAGAAATTGCTGAATACAATCCTCCAAGTATGGCTCCGTCCTCTACGGTAATGATTCTTTTGCATCTTGCTGCTGCTTTTAAAACAGCATCCTCGTCAAAAGGTTTAAGAAATCTTAGGTCAATATGCATTGGATTTGCCCCTCTCTCCTTGGCCTCCTCTATTGCCTCTGCTGCTGCATTGCCCGTTGTGCCGATTGTAATAACTGCAACCCCCTCACCATCATTCAGCAATCTGGATGTACCCGGTATTATCTCTTCAAAAGGCAGACTCTTCCATGGAACTCCCTCTCCATTCCCTCTGGGATACCGGATTGTTGACATCCCCCAGGATGGGAGCTGTGCCGAATAGAGCATGTTCCTAAGCTCGGCCTCATTCATTGGTGCAGCTATTGTCATACCGGGGATACATCTCATATATGAGAGATCATATGCTCCGTGGTGAGTTGCACCATCCTCACCTACAAGACCTCCTCTGTCAAGGCAAAAGACAACCTTTAAATTTTGTGTGGCCACATCATGGATGACGCTGTCAAAAGCCCTTTGCATAAAGCTGGAGTATATATTGCAGTAGGGCAGGAGCCCTTTGGCAGCCATTCCTGCAGAGAATGTAACAGCATGCTGTTCTGCAATTCCTACATCAAATGACCTCTCCGGAATCTCCTTCATTACAATATTCATTGAGCATCCGGAAGGCATTGCGGGTGTTACTCCAACTATACTGGTGTTAATTTTTGCAAGTTCCAGAAGAGTCTCTCCAAAAACATCCTGGTATCTGTCTGCAACGGCAGATCCGTTTGACTTTCTGAGTCCTGTGTTTTTATCAAAATTACCGGGTGAGTGCCATACCACCTGATCATCTTCTGCAGGTTTGTAGCCCTTTCCTTTCTTTGTTACAATGTGAAGTAATTTAGGGCCGTCAATGTTTTTGAGCTGAGCAATTGTTGTCATAAGTTGCTCAATGTTATGACCATCTATTACACCAAAATATCTGAATCCAAGAGATTCAAATACGGAGCCGGATTTGAAAAATGCAGCCTTTGTGCTGAAAAGAAATTTTCCGGCAAGATCTCTTAGTTTTTCTGAACCGAGATATTTCCAGACTCTCTTTTTTGTTTTATTGTAAAAGTGGGAAGTTGTAAACTTGATCAGATAGTTGTGCATTGCCCCAACATTGGGATCAATGGATATTTGATTGTCGTTTAGTATTACAAGAATATTGTTTTTGTTGGCACCTGCATTGTTTAGCCCTTCATAGGCAAGACCTCCTGTTAGTGCGCCATCTCCAATTACTGCAACAACTTGTTCATCGCTTCCCTCAAGTGAGGCTGCAACAGCCATACCCAAAGCTGCAGATATTGAGGTTGACGAGTGGCCAACACCAAATGCATCATAAGGAGACTCGCTGATTTTTGGGAAGCCGCTTATCCCTTTGTATTTTCTGTTATTGATAAATGCCTCCCTTCTTCCTGTTAAAATTTTATGTGTGTAGGCCTGATGTCCTACATCCCAAATAATTTTGTCCTTAGGTGCTTTATAAAGATAGTGCAGCACAACTGTAAGCTCAACTGTTCCAAGACTCGCCCCAATATGCCCGGGATTCTCGGCACAAGATGAGATTATGAACTCTCTGATCTCCGAGCAGAGTTCTGGCAACTGATCCGGAGAGAGCCTCTTTAAATCTGAAGGTGAATCTATCTTGTTGAGATATTTCATATCATTTAGCTCCATACATTCTATTAACAACCAACCCCCCTGTTTGTTGGAAGGGTTGCTATGAAAAACACGGCAAGTTACAACATATTTCCCATTTGATAGCCGGGAAACTTTATTTTGCAAATAGGATAAAAAATCATAGTTTAGCTAATCCTTAATTAATCTAACTTATCTAAAATATTTAACTGTGGAAACAAAATCGCTTCTGTTGAAGGACAAGTTTTATGTCAGGTGGTCAGTCCTGATTCTTCTTGCCCTGATGATGTTCTTTGCCTATATGTTTGTGGATGTACTCTCTCCGCTGCAAAGTTTACTTGAGAGTGAAAGGGGATGGTCTCCTGAAAATTACGGAACTTTTGCAAGCTCAGAGTATTTCCTTAATGTATTTGCGCTTTTTTTAATTTTTGCGGGTGTAATCCTTGATAAAATTGGAGTTCGCTCTACGGCACTGCTTTCAGGAGGTCTAATGGTAATAGGAGCTTCACTGAAGTATTATGCTGTCAGTCCTGCTTTTGCAGGAACCGGTCTGGATGTTTGGCTTGGTAGCTGGTGGACTTCGTTTCCTGCCTCTGCTAAACTTGCATCTTTAGGCTTTATGATTTTTGGATGTGGAGTGGAAATGGCCGGTATTACAGTATCTAAAGGTATTGTAAAATGGTTTAAGGGGAAAGAGATGGCTCTTGCAATGGGTATTGAGATGGCCATAGCAAGACTTGGGGTATTTGCAGTATTCAGGATATCTCCCAGAATTGCCGAGAGCTATTCTGAATTAAGTGCGCCTGTTCTGTTTGTTGTTATTCTTCTTCTGATTGGTTTAATCTGTTTTACTGCATATTTCTTTTTTGATAAAAGACTTGAAAAACAACTCGGCGAGAGAGGTGATGAGCCTGAGGAGCCATTTAAAATCAGTGACCTGGGAATTTTATTTACCAGTAAAACATTCCTTATAGTATCTGGACTTTGTGTACTTTACTATTCAGCAATTTTCCCTTTCCAGAAATTTGCAGCCAATATGCTGGAGTGCAGACTTGGCATATCAAATACAGAGGCTAGCGATATATTCTCATATTTTCCTCTGGGAGCTATGGTGCTGACACCTCTGCTCGGAGGTTTCCTTGATACAAAGGGTAAGGGTGCTACTATGCTCATGCTGGGTGCTATTCTCATGACTGCTTGTCACCTTGTTTTTGCACTTACTCCGGATGCTCTCTTTACAAAGCCGGTTGCATACTCTGCTATTGTTCTTTTAGGTGTGAGTTTCTCTCTGGTGCCGGCTGCTCTTTGGCCTTCTGTACCAAAACTTGTTGAAAACAGATATCTTGGAAGTGCATATTCAGTAGTATTCTGGATCCAGAATATTGGACTTATGGTTTTCCCAATGTTAATTGGATGGGCACTGGCAAAAACAAATCAGGGGGTTATGAATCCACTTGAGTATGACTATACTGTACCAATGCTGATATTCTCATCTCTTGGAGTTTTTGCATTTATCCTTGCTATATGGCTTAAGGCAGAAGACAAGAAGAAAGGCTATGGTCTGGAGTTACCAAATATTGAAAAGTAGAACAAATAATAATTTCAAAAACAAACCCCAATGAATTCAGCAATTAAACTACTGAAAGATTCCAGGAGCGCAAGATGGATTGTACTGCTTGCTTTGTCAATCCCTATGTTTGCCTCCTATTTCTTTGATGATCTTTTTACTACTATCTCCCACATTTTTCAGAATCCCCAAATGCTTGACCTCGGATGGAGTATATCCGATTATGGTTTTTACGGCGGGGCATACTCTCTTTTGTGTGTATGGGGAGGCCTTGTTATATGCGGAATGCTCCTTGATAAATGGGGCGTCAGAATTACAGGCTCCCTCTTTGTGGGTCTTATGGTGATTGGCTCAATAATAGTAGTTTATGCTATTTCTGAGAGCTTTTCGCAAAGTGCTTTGGCATTATGGATGGGAAAATTCTTTTCAAAACCATCATTGGCACTCGCATATGCGGGATGTGCAATATTCGGCCTTGGAAGTGAAATTGCCGGAGTTGCAGTAACCCGTTCAATTGCAAAATGGTTTAAAGGAAAGGAGATGGCTCTTGCTATGGGATTACAGCTGGCATTGGCCAGACTCGGAACAGCTACAGCACTGATTGTTGTTCCCAGGCTTGTAAACATTAATCAAAGCTATGTTCCCTATTCAGAAACCAGCAAACCTGCTGTTGTTGGGCTTATTCTAATGTCTATTGCAATTGTACTGTGGGGATTCTTTGTCCTTATGGATAGCAAATTTGACAAACAGACAGCTGATGAGGCTAAAAGAAACAATACACAGACTGTAAAAGAGGATAAATTTAAATTCTCAGATATTTTCAAAATTCTGGGCAATAAACATTTTATTCTGGTTTCTCTACTTTGTGTATTCTTTTATGCATGTATTATATCATTCAGGAGGTTTGCCACAACCATAATAATTCCAAGATTTGAAATTGACAGTGAGATAGCATCTCTTATGGTCTCGCTAATTCCATTTTCAACTATGATTTTTACCCCGATATTCGGGTCTCTGGTTGATTCAAAGGGCAAGGCTACAAGATTTATGATTCTGGGCTCTTTCCTTGTGCTTGTTTCTCACCTTATAATTGCGTTTGCTCCGGGTAATCCGATATTCGGTTATGCAGGAATAGCAATAATGGGTGTGGCCTATGCACTTGTTCCAGCAGCAATGTGGCCATCTGTTCCAAAGATTATACCTGAGAAAAATCTGGGAACTGCCTATTCACTTATATACTGGATTCAGAATATGGGAATGTTGCTGGTGCCAATAGTTGTTGGAATAATCATTGCAAGAACAACAGAGTCTGTAGCAGATCCTGTTGAAGCAGGTGTGCGATCTGCTGTAAATGCAGAGTATTTCTTTATTCTGCTCTCAGTAATTGCAATAGCTGTATCGTTTATTCTTGGAAGGTCTTCTGATAAAAATCCTCAACTTGCGCTGGATGTGCCTAATAAGAAGAGAAAATAGATTTCCCT
>JAGPLK010000081.1 GCA_018053445.1 Bacteroidales bacterium
GATTTAGTAACTGAGGATGATGTCAATGCTGTAGGAATCCAGCCTGACTCAGATGGCGGAAAAAGATGAAGAGCATTTGAATAGAGAGCTTTTGCCAAAGTGGCTTTATCGATGTTGCTACCATCGGCCTTTGTAATGGCAATAAGGTCAGACATCTCCATAATCCCCCTTTTAATACCCTGAAGCTCATCTCCTGCCCCTGCAAGCATTAAAAGTAAAAAGAAATCACTCATAGAGTGGACTGTGGTCTCTGATTGCCCTACACCTACTGTCTCAATAAAAATAACATCAAATCCGGCTGCCTCACAAAGTGCAATGCTCTCTCTTGTTTTTCTTGCAACCCCGCCCAGAGATCCTCCGCTGGGACTTGGTCTGATAAATGCATTGGGGTCTGAGCATAGTGTCTCCATCCTGGTTTTATCGCCTAAAATGGAACCCTTGCTCCTTTCAGAACTTGGGTCAATTGCCAGGACTGCAAGTTTATGGCCCAAAGAGGTGATCATGCCTCCAAAGGCCTCAATAAAGGTGCTTTTCCCGGCTCCCGGAACCCCTGTGATACCGATCCTCATTGATTCATTTTTGTGGGTCTGGCATCTTTCAAGAATCTCTGTCGCCATTATCCTGTGTTCATGCCTGTTGCTCTCAACAAGTGTTATTGCCTGGCTCAGAACGGAAATATTGCCCTGTTGGATTCCGGTAACATATTCATCAATGGAGAGGTTTTTAACTCTGTTTTTTTTGTAGAAGTTACCAATATACGGGTTAACAATAGGGGGTTGCTCTATCCCTTCGTTTACTATAAGTGCACTGTCGTGATTTATGTGGTTCTTATCCTGCATCTCAAATCTCGTTATCTTATTACTGCTCCTGAGAGGAGAAGGCTAAAGGCCGGTCTTCCCGGAGAGTTGGTTATAAAAGTTATTTGATAGAGTTTGTCTCCGGTCTCACTGCCGGTAATCGCTACTACTACGGCTTTACCGGAGGCACCGGGAGCTATTGTAGTGGGATGTGTGACAGAAACTCCTTCAAAGTTAGATTCGTACTTGTAGAGAGTAAGTGGTTTGCGGCCAAGATTGCGGATCTCAAATGTGTGCTGAATTTTTGTTCCCGGCTTAACGATTCCGTATGCGTAGACATTGTTGTCTGTCATTGGAAGGGGCGCCTGATCGGTCTCTTCATCTGTCAAAGATGAGAAGTTGTCAAGAATTCTTGCTCTTACTTCAAATTTTGGTGATGATATGCTCTTTCCGTCGAGTACTAATTCTCCAGACAGATTTACTGATCCCCATCTCTTATCTGCTTTTGTGTCAAGTTCAATATTAATTTCACCCTTTTTGCCCGGGCCTAGTATTGCGGGATTTGCAGACATTCTGAGTCCGCCGGGTAGGTTTGTGAACCCTATTCTTAATGGCCTTCCTCCGGTGTTTGCTACTGTTATGCTCTCCCTCTTTGTATCCCCCTGTGCAATCTGACCGATATCGGCAAAACTGCCTCTGAAGGAGAGCTCTCCAATCTTATATGGGAAAAGCTGAGAGAGTGATTTGGCCTTTTCGTGGACAACCCCTTTAATTCTTAGTATAATTGGCCTGTTTACCCCGCTCACATATACCGTAAGAGCTTTGTCAAACGGATATGGGCCTTGGTCATTAAGAAATGTCACCTCTATGTTCCCGCTCTCGCCCGGTTTAACAGGGTTTCTGGTCCATACAGGAGTAGTACAGCCACAGGATGAAATTACTGTCTGTATTACAATAGGTATCTTTGAAACATTTCTGAATGTAAACGAGTATTTGTGCTTCCCGGAACTTAGCGTTATGTCGCCAAAATCGTGCACCTGTTTATTGAATTCAATAATGCCGTTTATGTTGTTCTGTGCTGCAGATGTCAATGTAAACAAGAGCAGTACAAGAATGGCAAATGGTCTGAAAATTCTTATTACTCTCATCTCTCTTTCCTGTTATGGTTGAGACAACAAAGATACATTTGTATTTGTTCTGTTCCAACCTTTTTATATCTTTGCAAATAATAAACCAATTCAAACATTTTCAATAATGGCTTACAAAATTTCAGAAGATTGCACCGCTTGCGGTACATGTATTGATGAGTGTCCGGTTGAAGCTATCTCTCCCGGCGATATCTATAAAATTGATCCGGATATCTGTTCAGATTGCGGTTCATGTGCAGATGTTTGCCCTGTAGGTGCTATTAGCCCGGCTTAATACTGATTTTTTATATGAACAGACCGACTTATTAATTAAGTCGGTCTGTTTTTTTTTCATAACTTTGATGCCTCAATAATTTAACCCTATGTTAAACATTAGACTTTTAAGAGAGCAGCCTGATTATGTAACAGAGAGGCTGCGTGTAAAAAACTTTGATGCTGCTGAAATTATCAGGAGAATTAATACCCTTGATGTTGCAAGAAGGAATTCACAGACAGAACTTGACAATATTCTCTCGGAACAGAATACACTTGCGAAGGAGATTGGAGCTCTTATGAAGTCCGGTAAAAGAGATGAGGCCGAGGTTGCCAAGAGCAGGGTTGCCTCTTTGAAGGAGGAGTCAAAATCTCTCGAGGAGAGAATGAACAGATCTGCCGATGAGTTAAATGAGTTATTGGTTCAGCTGCCAAATCTACCCCATTCATCTGTGCCGGCAGGAAAGAGCGCGGAGGATAATTTGAATGTAAAAGAGGGTGGGGCTTTACCTCATCTTGTTGACGCTATCCCTCACTGGGAACTTGCAAAGAAATACGATATTATTGATTTTGACCTTGGCGTGAAATTGACCGGAGCCGGATTCCCTGTCTATAAGGGTAAAGGAGCCAGGATACAGAGGGCACTTATTTCATATTTTCTGGATGTTAACACAAAAGCGGGTTATACAGAGGTTCAGCCCCCTCTTATGGTTAACGAAGCTTCAGGTTTTGGTACAGGTCAGCTTCCGGATAAAGGAGAGCAGATGTACCATGTCGGGTTGGATAATTTCTATCTTATTCCTACAGCAGAGGTGCCTGTTACAAATATCTTCAGAGATGTGATACTTTCAGCTGCTGATCTTCCCGTAAAAGTAACAGCCTACACTCCTTGTTTCAGAAGAGAGGCCGGATCTTACGGAAAGGATGTCAGGGGACTTAACAGATTGCATCAGTTTGACAAGGTTGAGATTGTTCAGATTTCACACCCTGATAACTCATACGAAGCATTGGAGGGAATGGTTGCCCATGTTGAAAGTTTGGTAAAATCACTGGGGCTTCCATACAGAATTCTTAGACTTTGCGGAGGTGATATGAGCTTTACATCCGCTTTGACATACGATTTTGAGGTTTACTCCGCAGCTCAGCAAAGGTGGCTTGAGGTTAGTTCTGTTTCAAATTTTGAGTCGTTCCAGTCTAACAGGCTTAAATTGCGCTTTAAAGACGAAAATGGTAAACCGGCTCTTGCGCATACATTAAACGGGAGCTCTCTTGCACTTCCAAGAATTCTTGCAGCCATTCTTGAAAATAATCAGTCCCCTGAAGGAATAAAAGTACCTGAGGTTCTCAGGGATTACTGCGGATTTGATATAATTGACTGAGCCGGATATATATAATGGCAAATAAGGTGATATTGGGGATTGACCCCGGAACGCAGATATTGGGATTTGGGGTGGTTGAGGCCACCCCTTTATCTCCTAAGTATGTTGCTATGGGAGTTGTGGATTTAAGAAAGGAGAAGGATCATTTTGCCAAAATCAGAAAAATATTTATTGAGGTTACAGAGCTTATAGAGCATTATAAACCTGACGAACTTGCTGTAGAGGCCCCATTCTACGGAAAGAACATTCAGTCTATGCTCAAATTGGGAAGAGCTCAGGGCTCTGCGATTGCAGCTGCATTAAACAGAAATATGCCTGTTTTTGAATATGCTCCGAGAAAAATAAAACTCTCAATAACTGGAAAGGGGGCAGCCTCTAAGGAGCAGGTTGCTGCTTTACTTACAAACATTCTAAAAACAAAAGATATACCGGATTATCTGGACGCTACAGATGGTCTTGCTGTTGCACTTTGTCACTATTATGAATCTGAACGCACGGTTAAGTCCTCCTCCGGTGGAAAGGGATGGGAAGCATTTGTCAAGGCTCATCCTGAAAGAATCAAATAATTTTTTTAAGTCCATTTAACCTTTTGCCCTTTCGTTTGTCAAAGGGTTGTTGAATATTTAATAACAAGAGTAATCGTATCAATAACTATATGAAATCCTTTAAGCAATTTGTCCTGTTAACTTTTTTTACACTTCTTTTTATCAATGTCTTTGCCAGTGAAGAGCAGAGGGAGATAAGAATACGGGTTGCGGTACTTGACAGTTTAAGAGCAGAGCCGATTGAGTTTGCTACTGCCTCCGTCACCAAGATAGGGGAGGAGACTCCCTTTAAATATGCGCTCTCAGATGCAAGGGGAAGAGCTGAGATAAGAGGTATCATTCCCGGTAAATACCTTTTAAAAATTGAATACCTGGGCTATCAGACCTATCTGAAAGAGATAACTCTTGATGAACACAGAATAATAGAGCTTGGAGAGGTTAAGCTTAAAGAGCAGCTTAATACCCTTAACTCTGTGGTAGTATCGGCTGTAGGTAATCCGATAATTGTTAAAAAGGACACAGTTGAATACAACGCCTCCTCTTTTAAAACAACAGACAGTGATATGCTTGAGGAGCTGCTGAAAAAGCTTCCGGGTATTGAGGTTGACGCGGATGGAAAGATTACTGCAAATGGTAAGGAGATTAATAAAATAATGATTGACGGAAAGGCATTCTTCCTCAATGATCCTCAGCTGGCAACAAAGAATCTTCCTGCAAAGATTATTGAAAAGGTTAAGGTACTTGAGAAGAAATCTGAACAGGCGGAGTTTACCGGAATAGACGATGGTGAGGAGGAGACTGTTATAGATTTGAGTATCAGGCCGGGTATGATGAACGGATGGTTTGGAAACGCATCTGCCGGATATGGTACAGAGGATAGGTATCAGGCTGCCGGTATGGTTGGAAATTTCACAAAGACCAGTCAACTTACAGCAGTTGCCAATATAAATAACACAAATAATCGTGGATTCTCAGACATTGCAGGTGGAATGATGGCGGCAATGAGAAACTCATCCGGTATGGGTGGAGGAGCTATAAGAATGGGTGGCGCAACAATGAGATTTGGCGGAAGTGGTCTTACTACTTCCTGGATGGGTGGAATAAATGCAAACAAAGACATTAATGACGGTAAACTTAAAATTGGAGGAAATTATCTTTACAGTGGTAGCGACAGACTTTCAGAAAACAAAACCTTCCGTCAGAATTTCCTGAAGGATAGTACTTTTAACTATTCAGAGGAGTCTGTGTCAAACAATTTCTCAGATGGGCACAGAGCAGCTCTCAATATTGAGTACAAATTCAATGACAAGACATCTATACTCTTCAGACCAAATGTAAGTATAACAAAAGGTTCATTTGAGGATACCAGAGAATTCTGGACCAGGGGTGGAGCAGGCACAAAAATCAATGAGGGAAGCAGCATTCTCAGAGGTGAGAACAGTGCTCAGTCATTCGAGGGAGACCTGTTGCTCAGACATCGTTTTTCAAAACCCGGAAGAACTTTCTCAGTAAACATGGATTTTGGATATTCAAATAACGAACTTTTTAACGGAATAAACAGGTCAAGAAATATTATTGGTGATAAGGCAGACTCAACAATAACAGATCAGAATTACACAACCGATTCAAAATCTTACGATATATCTGCCAGAGCATCATATACAGAGCCGCTGGGAAAGAACTATTATATGGAGCTTGCCTACAGATTTGGTTACAGATTCTCTGATTCAGATAAAAAAGTTTATAATAAGGGCATTTCCGGTAACTATGATATACTAGATACTCTTTACTCTAACTATTTCGAGAATATCTTTATTAATCACAGGGCAGAGATTAATCTGAGAAAGAATGAGGAGAAATACAGCTATGTAATTGGTGTAAATGCTCAGCCTTCTCTGACAAGAAGTATAAGGAGTGATGGAACTGTTATCAACAGATCTGTCGTTAATTTTGCCCCTTCTGCTCAACTGGATTTAAAGTTTTCTGACACTCAGAATCTAAGATTCAGGTATAACGGAAGAACAAGACAACCATCTGTAAATCAGCTTCAACCTGTAAGAGATAACTCTAATCCTCTGCTTATCCCTATGGGTAATACAGACCTTTTACCGGAGTTTGAGCACTCATTGTGGGCAAATTACAGGGATACAAAGAGAGAGACTTTCCGTACTATAGATGCGGGTTTAAGGGCAAACTACACTCAGGACAGAATTGTAACCCAGAGATGGTATGACGAGGCCGGTGTACAATATACAATGCCTGTAAATGCATCAGGTTCATACGGAGTAAATCTTAATCTGATGTACAACACTCCAATCAATAAATCAAAGTTCTCAATCATGAACTTTACCAATGCCGGTGTTAACAGAGGGGTAAGCTTCTCAGGAAGAACGCTGGAAACACTTCAGAAGGGTTTTACAACAACACTCTCTTTTAGTGAGATGTTAAGATTTATGTACAGGGGTGAAAAGATTGAGCTCAGTATCGGAGGCAGAGCCAGATACAACTATGCATGGTATACTATTCAGCAGAATGCACAGCCTGCTACCTGGAATAATGCTGTTAACGGATCAGTAAACTGGACATTACCTGCCGGATTCAACCTTGCTTCTGACTTTGACTACAACTTCTACATAGGATACGGAGAGGGATATAACACCCCCGCTGCTGTATGGAATGCTGAGATTTCCAAACTACTCTTCAAAAATTCTTCAACTCTAAGATTAAAGGTATTTGATATACTCAACCAATCTAAGAGTGTGTTCAGAACAACCACAGATAACTACATTGAAG
>JAGPLK010000024.1:0-5853 GCA_018053445.1 Bacteroidales bacterium
GTGTAAGGAAAGCAATAATCAAGATAATCATTTATATAATCTTGATCATCAGTAAAACAAGAGAGCCATATTTTGAATATGGCTTCTCTGTCCTGAATTGTGGCTTTTCTGATGTCCAAATTTTAATTATTTAAAGAAATTTACTCGTTTTTATAAATCTCAGATATTGTATCTGCATACTTAGCCTTTATTTTATTTCTTTTTAGTTTAAGCGTTTGTGATAGCATATCATTTAATGGTGTCCACTCATCAATTATTAATTTGACTCTCTTCACCTGTTCGTGTGCTGCCAGTTTTGAATTTACCTTTTCTATTTCACGATTTATTTTCTTAACTACTTCAGTATTAGAGATAAGCTCTTGGTTGTCTGTGTATTGTACTTTGTGTTTTGCAGCCCAGAAGTGTAACTTACTAATATTAGGAATAATTAAAGCAGAGGCAAATTTTTGATTTTCACCAACAACCATGCAATTTTCAATGTATGATGACTCTTTTAGCATATTTTCAATTACCTGAGGTGCAATATATTTGCCTGCTGATAATTTGAAGATTTCTTTTTTACGATCTGTAATTTTTAGAAATATCTTATCTACCATTACACCTATATCACCTGTGTGAAGCCAACCCTGTTCATCAATTACCTGTTTTGTATATTCAGGGTCTTTGTAATATCCCAGCATAACATGAGGACCACGAGTTAAAATCTCTCCATCTTCAGCAATCATCATCTCGGTACCTTCCATCCGTTTTCCAACAGTACCTATTTTAATAATCATCTCTTTAGGGTTGTTTACAGCAATGACCGGAGAGGCCTCTGTCATTCCATAGCCCTCAAAAATATACATTTTGGCAGCTGTAAAAAGGCGAATTATTTTAGCCTGAATAGCTGATCCTCCCGATACTATAAGCATCTCCTTGCCACCTAGTTTCTCTCTCCATTTGCTGTAAACAAGTTTGTCTGCAATAGCATATTGCATTTTATATAAAATGCTGTTTTTTGTATAGTCAAATTTTGTAGCGATGCGGAAGGCCCATCTATAAATTATTTTTTTAATTCCATCCAGATCTTTTCCAGCTGCTTCAAGTTTTGAGTACATCATCTCAAGTACTCTTGGCACTGCACAAAATCCGTCGGCTTTACTGTCTGCCAGGTCAGAAGCAATTGTTGAGAGACTCTCTGCGTAGTAAATGCTTATTCCAAGGTATTGGTAGTCATAGTTCATACCTCTTTCGTAAATATGGCAAAGAGGCAGGAAGCTTAACATTTTGTGTGTGTGGTCTCTGATTTGCTGGACAGCTGTTCCTATAAAGTTAAAAACCAGATTTTTGTGTGAAAGCATCACTCCTTTAGGGGTTCCGGTTGTTCCTGATGTATAAATTATAGTCGCTACTTCGTTTTCGCCTGTCTGAGATTTTATTGTATCTACCTCTGCTTTATATTTGTCAATGTTTTCTTTACCAAGTTTGTAAAGCTCTTCAATTGATGTAAATCCGTCACTCTCTTCAATAGTGTATATTTTAATATCTCTGTCAACTTTTTTGATTATTGGAACAAGTTTTTTGACAAGAGTATCTGTGCCCAGAAAAACTGCTTTTGCATCACTATGGTTGAAAATGTGAAGGTAGTCGTCATTACTAAGTGTTGTATAAACAGGCACATGAATTAATCCTGCCATCATCATACCCATATCAAGAAAATTCCACTCCGGTCTGTTGGGCATAATGGTAATTACTTTGTCTCCTTTGCCGAGTCCTATTGATAAAAGGGCATAGGAGATAAGATGAGAGTGCTCGTAATAGCTTTGAGTGGAGTACTTAATCCATTTACCTGCGCTTTTTCTGCTCAGGATATCCTCTTTTGGATATTTTTCAACCAACTGGTCCAGCAGGTCAAAAACTCTTGTTACTGCCATATTTTTTGTGTTTAGGTTATATTAGCTCTTTAATATCAGATACAAAATTATCAATATCTTTTTTTGTAGTATTAAATGAGCACATCCATCTTACTTCACCTGTCTCTTCATCCCAAATATAAAAGTAGTGCTTTTTCATAAGTTTTTCGCACAGATCCGCTGATATTATTGCGAATACAACATTGGTCTCAACAGGCCTTGATATAACAACATCTTTTATTCCTGCAAGTTCACTTTCAAGGTATTTAGCCATGGAATTTGAGTGAGATGCTAGCCTAATATTAAGCCCATCTCTTAAGTATGCATCAAACTGGGCTGCAATAAATCTGTTTTTTGAAAATAGCTGAGCTCTTTGTTTCCGTATATATTGAAAATCCTCTGCCAGTTCCTTCCGGAAAAAGACAACTGCTTCACCTATAAGTAGTCCGTTTTTTGTTCCTCCAAAAGATAGTGCGTCTACTCCCTGATCTGTAATAAATTCCTTAATGGGTAATCCAAGAGAAGCCGAGGCATTGGATATTCTTGATCCATCTACATGCAAGTAGCCTTTATGGTCATGCATTAGGTCTGCCAGGGCTCTGATTTCAGATGGGCTGTACAAAGTTCCAAGCTCAGTAGGTTGAGAAATAGAGAGAACTTTTGGTTGGGAGTGATGTTGAAAACCAAAGCCTTTAAGTTCACTTTTTACAGTTTCCGGAGAGACCTTTCCATCAATAACAGGCAGGGGAACAAGCTTTGCTCCTGTCATTAACTCCGGGGCACCGCACTCATCAACATTAATGTGAGCACTCTCAGGACATAAAATGGAATTAAAAGTGTTTGTCATTGCTTTTAATGCAAGAATATTTGCTCCGGTTCCATTGAAAACAAAAAATGGGATAGCAGACTCCCCCAATATTCGTTTAATTGCGCCTACTGCCTTTTGTGTGTATTCATCCTCCCCATAGGCAACCTGAAAGTCTTTATTTGCTTCAATTATTGCATCAATAATCTCAGGAGCAGCACCTGAGTGGTTATCACTTCCAAAACTATGTCTCATCTATGGCTAATTTTTATTATTTGTTAGTGTGCGTAAATTTAAAATTTTATCTGAGCAACTCAAAAAAAAGAGCGCCCAAAAAAGGGCGCTCTTTTAAATTGATATCGATTATTTATGCAATAAATGCTTCGTAAGCAGCTGCATCCATAAGTTCATCTATCTCTGAAGGATTTGTAAGTTTTACTTTAATCATCCAGCCGGCTCCATAAGGATCTTTGTTTACAGATTCCGGAGCACTTTCCAGATTGGAGTTAAACTCAATAATTTCCCCTGAAACAGGCATTAAGCCGTCAGCTACTGTTTTAACAGCCTCAATTGCTCCAAAAACATCACCTGCTGAAAGTGTTTCTCCTTCAGTCTGGATGTCAACGAATACAATGTCGCCAAGTTGTCCCTGTGCGAATTCTGTGATACCAATTGTTACTGTATCACCTTCAACAAGTACCCATTCATGGTCTTTGCTGTACTTAAGATTTGCAGGTATGCTCATAATTTTGTTATTAAATTTGTTGCAAATTTATTAAAATAATTGGAATTTATAATCTTTTCAATGATAGCTTGATCAGCTCCTCCAGTGCAATTACAGGATCCCCCCTGAGTATTCCGTCCACTACCTTTTCTACATTTGCTTTCCCAAATCCAAGTAATATAAGAGCAGAAACGGCCTCTTCGCGTCTGCTGTCTGAGAAAGATGTAATACCCCCGGTTATAACAGGTGCTCCTGTGCCCTTTGCAATTTTGTCTTTCAGATCGATAAGGAGCCTCTGCGCTGTTTTAAGTCCAATGCCCTTAATGCTTTTTAATCTGTTTATATCTCCGGTTATAATCGCATTTCTTATCTCCTCAGATGTCATTGAAGAGAGCATCATACGGGCTGTGTTAGGGCCGATTCCGGAAACCTCTATAAGATGCTGAAATATTGACCTCTCCTCTTTGTCATAGAATCCATACATAAGTTCAATATCCTCTCTCAAATGATGGTGAATATAGAGCTTTGCCTTTGATCCTGCCTGGAGTCTGGAGTATGTCTGGAGAGATATCTGTAATTTGAAGCCAAAGTTAAGTGTATCAATCACAACTTCAGTTGGTCCTATCTCAACAACCTCGCCTTTTATAAAATCGTACATTGTCTGGAATTAAACTATTCTTGCAAATTTATGTTTAATTTTGCAGGAATCAATCAATATTCCACTGAATAATTACGCAATGAACAGAATCGTAAACATAGAGGGGATGAGGAGCCATTTCCCTGCACTAGGTCAACAGGTTCACGGTAAAGACTTGGTTTACTTTGATAACGGGGCAACCGCACAGAAACCACAAAGTGTTATATCCCTCATAAACGAGATGAATTCCGGCACAAATGGTAATATTCACAGGGCTGTACACGAATTGAGCGCAAGATGCACCTCTCTATATGAGTCTGCAAGATTGTCCATAAAAGATTTTATCAATTCACCCTCTTCTGAAGAGATAATATTTACATCAGGAACCACGGCATCAATAAATTTGGTTGCTTTTAGTTTTACTCAAAGATTTATTAATAAAGGGGATTCTGTTATAATTTGCGAGGCAGACCATCACTCAAATATTGTTCCCTGGCAAATGGCTTGCGAAAGGAGCGGAGCTGAGCTTAAAATTTTACCCGTTGACGAGAACGGTGAATGGGACCTTGAGCAGTTGGACTCTCTTTTGGATGAGAAAGTTAAGATTGTATCTGTCGCCCATATATCAAATGTTCTTGGGATTAAGAATCCTGTATCGATACTGATTGAGAAGGCTCATAGAGCAGGAGCCCGAGTTATGCTTGACGGAGCACAGGGAATCGTTCATGGAGATGTAGATGTTCAGCAACTCGACTGTGATTTTTATGCTTTCTCCGGCCACAAACTTTACGGACCTACAGGAACAGGTGTCCTTTATGGAAAAAGAGAGATTCTGGAAGAGATCTCTCCATGGATGGGGGGAGGTGATATGGTTGATACAGTCTCTCTATATAAAACTACATATGCACCAATCCCTCTTAAATTTGAAGCAGGTACACCAAATTTTATTGGTGCAGCTGCTCTTGGGGAGGCTGTAAACTTCATAAAAAGAGTAGATAAGAATTTTATTACCGGACAAGAAAAATTACTTACATCACATTTACTAAACGCTCTTAAAGATATTGACGGATTGGTTATATACGGAAGTTCAGCAAACAAGCTCCCTATCTTTTCATTTAATGTAGAGGGTGTACACCATACAGATCTGGCAATGTTGTTAGATAAAATGGGTATTGCTGTTAGGTCGGGGATGATGTGCTGTGAGCCTCTGATGAACAGATTTAATGTTACAGGCATGGTCAGGGCTTCGCTATTATCTTATAACACAATTGAAGAGACTGACATGTTTATATTGGCACTACAAAGAGCTATAAGAATGTTAAAATAAATAATATAATAAATGTCAATTAAAGAAACAGAGCAACAAATTGTTGATGAATTTTCTCTCTTTACAGATTGGTTGGATAAATATGAGTATTTGATTGATTTGGGCAGATCTCTTCCAATCATTAAAGAGTCAGGAAGAGATGAGAAAAATTTAATAAAGGGATGTCAGTCAAGAGTATGGCTTGCTGCAGATTATTCAGATGGGAAGATTTGGTTTACAGCAGACAGTGATGCTATTATAACAAAAGGCATAATATCTTTGTTAGTAAGAGTCTTCTCCGGAAGAACTCCTCAGGAGATAATTGATGCAGACCTAAATTTTATAAAAGAGATAGGCCTTGAGGAGAACCTTTCGCCTACAAGGGCAAACGGACTGCTATCAATGATAAAACAGATTAAGTTTTACGCTGTGGCTTTTGCTGCAAATAAATAGGAAACATATGATTTCAGAAAAAAATATTGTATTAGC
>JAGPLK010000024.1:5953-23394 GCA_018053445.1 Bacteroidales bacterium
CACGAAGATCAGGCAGTTCTCTTTGCCTACAGGTCTATGGAGGAGATTTTTGACGAGAGTGGTGCTACTCCTGATGACCCTCACAAACATAACTTCTATACGATCATATTTTCTAAAAGAGGAGAAGGGGAGCACATAATTGATTTCAGTAACTATGAGATAAAGGACAACAGGGTTTTCTTTCTTATGCCCGGGCAGGTTCATCAAGTTTATACTCCTGTAAGGCCAGAGGGTTTGGTAATTATGTTTACAGGGGAGTTTCTTTGTAAATATCATATTAATGAGGACTTCCTGACAAATTTGGGCCTCTTTTCCTGTAAACCCGATACTCCGCCTCTCGACCTGTCGGAGGAGAGAGCAGCTAAGATTTTTAGTATGGGAAAAGAGATTGAGGCACTTTTTTACAGAGGCGACAGATATGTAAATGAAGCTGTAGCTTCTTGGCTTAAACTTTTTCTAATTGAGTGCAACAGTGAATTAGACAGGAGTTTTAATGGCAATACTCAACTTTTAGAAACCGGCAGGGACCTTGTAGGCAGATTCAGGAGACTGCTTGAAGAGAGATTTCGTGAATGGCATCAGGTATCTGATTATTCAGACTCTCTTAATATTACTTCTGACTATCTTAATACAGTTATGAAGGATGCTGTTGGGACAAATGCTAAAGATTTTATTCAGAAGAGAATCATTGTTGAGTCAAAGCGTCTGGGAATCCATACAGAATTAACATCAAAAGAGATAGCGTACTCTTTGGGTTTTCAGGACCCTGCACATTTTAGTAACTTTTTCAAGAAGAGAGAGGGAGTAACTTTTTCTCAATTCAGGGAGAGTTAGGATTTTTACAATAGGTTCCCGGTTTTTTGCATTTACACAAATATTCTAAGTCAATACCTTTGCATTATTAATTTATTAAGCAAAGTTATGGCAACAAATACAAAAAAATATAATTTTATTAAAGGCTCATCCAGAGGTCATGCAGATCATGGATGGCTAAAATCTTCACACTCGTTTTCGTTTGCAAATTATTTCGATCCTGAGAGAGTTCATTTTGGAGCCCTGAGAGTTCTAAATGATGATTATGTGGCAGCAGGGGAGGGATTCGGGAAACACCCTCACGATAATATGGAGATTATCTCAATTCCTTTAAGCGGAGAGCTTAAGCATGGGGATAGTATGGGAAATACTACGGTTATAAAAGAGGGAGAGGTACAGGTTATGAGTGCCGGAACAGGAATAATTCACAGTGAAATGAACAACAGAACGGACATGGCTGTTCAGTTCCTGCAGATCTGGATATTTCCGGATAAAAAGAATGTCATGCCAAGGTACGACCAGAAACTGATTGACAAAGAGAGCGTAACAAACAGGCTTGGAGAGATTGTCTCTCCTAACGAAGGGGAAGAGGGGGTTTGGATAAATCAGCAAGCATGGTTTTATCTTGGAGAATTTTCAGATAATCAAACGATTGAGTATTTAACTAAGAATAGAGAAAATGGAATTTACATATTTTTGTTAGAGGGAGAGGCAACCATTGACGCTCACAAATTGAATAGAAGAGATGCTATTGCAGTGACTGAAGCAGAAGTACTAAGTATAGATATAAGTAAAGACTCAAAAATCCTTGTTATGGAAGTTCCTATGACATGGTAATTAAATTAAATAAACAGATAAATTAACAATACAATGAAAGTAGTAGAAGGACTTAAATGGAGATATGCAGTCAAAAGATTTGACTCAACCAGAAAACTAACTAAAGATCAGATAGATTACCTCAAAGAAGCAATAAATTTTATACCATCTTCTTACGGTCTTCAGCCGTATAAAGTTCTTGAAATAGAGAGCAAGGAGATGCGTGAAAAACTAAGAGAGGCAGCTTACGGACAACCACAGCTGACAGAGGCTGCTCATGTTTTTGTGTTTGCAAATTTCACTGATTATGGACCTGACAAGGTAGACTCATTTATAAAGCTTTCTGCAGCGACAAACAATATTCCTGAAGAGAACAGCAATGGATACAGAGATATGCTAAACGGAATTATCTCTTCAATGACTCCTGAGCAAATTTCTACATGGAATTCAAAACAAGCCTATATTGCGCTGGGCGCTCTTCTCTCTGCAGCAGCTGAACAGGAGATAGATGCTGCTGCTATGGAGGGCTTTGACAAGGCAAAATTTGATGAAATTCTGGGTCTTAAGGAGAAGGGACTTACATCTGTTTGCATTGGTGCAGTTGGATACAGGTCTCCTGAAGACCAAAACCAGTTCCTTAAGAAGGTTAGAAAGCCGATGGAGCAGCTATTTGAGAAAATCAGCTGATCCATCAGAAGAATTTAAGTAATAACTATTGCTGGCTCTTACTGTAATTATCAAGGCCGGCTTTTAGAAATGCGAGGTACTCCTCTACTGTAGATTCCCCTACAGGTGCAGAGAGTACCTCTTCATTATGGCCCACTATTACATACAGAGGTTGAGAGGCTTTCCCAAAACGGGTCAGCTGATAATCCCTGAGCTTTCTGCCAAGAGTATTCTTCACTTTTCCGTCTATTGCTGAAGTCACCTGCTCTTCCATCGGAAGCTCTGTTCTGTCGTCAACATATAGCGAAACAAGAACCACCTGGTCTCTTAAAATTGCCTGAACTTCAGGATTGCTCCAAACCTTTGCCTCCATTACCTTACAAGCGCTGCAGGTATGTGATTTGAAAGAGAGGAGCAGGGGTTTGTTCTGCTCTTTTGCACATTCAATTGCCTCTGCAATATCATAATAACTAGGTAGCCCGTAAGGGACAATGTTATTACTGTTTGCATATTTAGCGGGTCCGCACAGACCCTGAGTTATTGCGCCTTGTACAGTGCCGGATTGTTGACCGGTGCCAGATCCAATTGTAAATGTGCTCTCATCAGATGGAGGGAGCAGTCCTGAAAGTGAGTTCAGTGGAGCTCCAAAGAGTCCGGGAACGAGGTATACGGCAAAAGAGAATGAGGCTATTGCAAATAGTAATCTGAAAGTACCTACATGATTGATCTCTGAGTCATGTGATGTTTTAATTTTGCCCAGAAGATAAACACCAAGCAGAATAGCCAGCACAATCCAGATTGAGATAACAAGTGTTCTTGTTATAATTCCAAGGCCAAAATAGGCATCTGCAGAGGCCAGGTATTTGAAACTGAAGCCCAGAAGGATAAATGCAAAAACAACTTTAACAACATTGAGCCATCCGCCTGATTTTGGCATCTTCTTCATTAGAGATGGGAAAAATGAGAAGAGAACAAAAGGAAGTGAGAATGCAAGTCCAAAAAACATCATTCCAAGAATAGGTTTTGCTGCCAATCCCCCTGTAACTGCTGCGGCGAGTATTGATCCAACAAATGGTCCTGTGCAGGAGAATGATACTATTACCATTGCCAGGGCTACAAAGAAAGAGGCTATTATTCCGCCTTTGTCTGCTTTGGCATCTGCTTTGTTTGCGAGGCCTGAAGGAAGCGTTATTTCGAATGCCCCAAAGAATGATATTGCAAAAATTATAAAAAGGACTGCAAATAGTATGTTTGGTATCCAGTGTGTTCCTAAAACATCTGTTGCATCAGTACTCTGGAACATTGCAACTATTACCCCCACGAGTGTGTATATTAGTGTCACAGATAGGCCGAATACAAGGCCTTTGACAATTCCGTCTCTCTTGTTCCCCCCTCCGCTTATAAAGAAACTAACAGTCATAGGAATCATGGGAAATACGCAAGGTGTAAAAACACCACCCAGGCCGGCAGCAAAAGCTATAAGTAAAAATACGAGAAGACCTTCTGACTCTCCGGTCTCGTTTCCGGACCCGGATACTTCAGCAGGGGCGTCCATTTCTGTACTATTAGCCGGTTCACCTGCAGGAATCTCAAACTTGACATCCATTTCATCCATAAGGCACTCTCCTCCGTTGCATGTTTGATATGTTAGCATACCAATCACTTTAATCGGCTCGGAAGATGTTCTTTTTATGGTCTGAACGAAAGAGGCCTTTTTTTCGAATACTTTGACCTCTATGCCAAAAGCCTCGTCCATTTTTGGCTTAGCCTCATCCAGGTCTCTTAGCTTGCCGACAAGTTCATATCCAATAGGGCTTGTAACCTCAAAACTTGTAGGAAGAGGTCCGTTAGCTATTGGATCTGAGTTGTACATGTACCAGGGAGATTCAATATTTGCTTTGAAAATTAAATCAATTGTTCCGTCTCCGTTGTCTTTCTGTTCATATTGCCAGGTTGCCACCGGTTGAGCCCATACAGAAACAAAAACAAAAAGGGATAATAGTGTTGTGAGTATTTTACGCATAGTTGCTAATATTTCTTACATTTATAAAAGGCAAATTTATCAAAAATCTCTAAAAAAGCAGTATTTTTGCCGTTTATAAACAGATTTGAGATTTATGACACAAGAGGAGTTGTTCAAGAATTTGATTGCTCATGCGAAAGAGTATGGTTTTATCTTTCAGTCGAGCGAGATTTATGATGGATTGAGTGCTGTGTATGATTACGGCCAACTTGGTGCTGAATTGAAAAACAATATCAAGAGATACTGGTGGGAGGCGATGGTGCGCCTGAACGATAATATTGTGGGGATTGATTCGGCAATCTTTATGCACCCTAAAGTGTGGGAGGCTTCCGGCCATGTAGGGGCTTTTAACGACCCTCTTATTGACAATAAAGACTCTAAAAAGAGATACAGGGCAGATGTTCTCCTGGAGGATCATATTGCAAAGATTGAAGAGAAGATAGAGAAAGAGGTTGAGAAGGGTAAAAAGAGATTTGGGGATGCATTTGATGAGCAGCAGTTCAGACTGACAAATCCCAATGTTCTAAGAAACAGGGAGAAGGCTGATGAAGTGAGCCGAAGGATGAACGAAGCGTTAAACGCGAACGATCTTGAGGCTGTCAAGCAACTTATTATTGATTGTGAGATAGTATGTCCCATATCAGGAAGCAGAAACTGGACAGATGTAAGGCAGTTTAACCTTATGTTCTCTACACAGATGGGCAGCGTAAGTGAAGATGCTAATGTTATATACCTGAGACCAGAGACTGCTCAGGGGATTTTCGTCAACTTCCTTAATGTGCAGAAAACAGGCAGAATGAAGGTTCCGTTTGGGATTGCTCAGATTGGTAAAGCTTTCAGGAATGAGATAGTTGCCAGACAGTTTATCTTTAGAATGAGGGAGTTTGAGCAGATGGAGATGCAGTTTTTTGTTCGTCCCGGTGAGGAGATGAAATGGTACGAGCACTGGAAACAAAAGAGGCTCTCCTGGCATAAGGCTCTTGGATTGGGAGAGGAGAAATACAGATTCCACAATCACGAGAAGCTTGCACACTATGCAAATGCAGCAGCTGATATAGAGTTTGATTTTCCTTTTGGATTTAAGGAGCTTGAGGGAATCCACTCAAGAACAGATTTTGACCTGAGTCAGCACCAGAAGTTCTCAGGAAGGAAGATTCAGTATTTTGATCCGGAGACTAATGAGAGCTATGTTCCTTTTGTTGTGGAGACATCAATCGGCCTTGACAGAACCTTTCTTGCTGTATATTCAACAGCTTATACAGAGGAGAAGCTGGATAACGGAGAGGAGAGGGTAGTTCTTAAATTGCCGGCAATTCTTGCCCCTGTTAAGGTGGCTGTGTTACCGCTTATAAAGAAGGACGGGCTTCCTGAGAAGGCGAGGGAGATAATGAATGATCTTAAGTTTGATTATAATTGCCAGTACGATGAAAAAGACAGTATTGGTAAGAGATACCGCAGACAAGATGCAATAGGTACACCATATTGCATTACAATAGACCATCAGACACTTGAGGATGGATGTGTAACAATCAGGGAGAGGGATACAATGGCTCAGGAGCGTGTGCCGGTTGAAAAGGTAAGAGGTATTGTTGAGGAGCGGGTTAGTTTAAGAAAAGTGCTTGAAAAAATTTAATACTTTACAGTTATGTCAAATCTCTCCGTAAACTATATGGGATTGCAGCTTCGCAGCCCTATTCTGGCGGCAAGTTCAGGGCTTACATCTCAGCTTGACAAGGTTGCCGCTTTTGATAAGGCCGGAGTAGGCGCAATTGTTGTAAAATCGCTTTTTGAGGAGCAGATAGTAGATGAGGCCGAGTTTTTGGCTGATCAGTCTCATGACTACCCGGAATCTGCTGACTATCTCCACCACTATATCAGGCATAATTCAATAGCCAAATATCTGAAACTTGTTAAGGATATAAAGGATACCGTATCCGTGCCTGTTATTGCAAGCATTAATTGTTATTCTATGGGTGAGTGGGTGGAATTTGCAAAAGAGATTCAGGATGCAGGTGCAGATGGCCTGGAGTTGAATATTTTCTCTATGCCTCTAAGTGTTTCTAAAAGAGCCAATCAAATTGAGGATGACTATCTTGAGGTAGTTGCCTCTGTCGCAAAAAGAGTTTCAATACCAGTTGCTGTCAAGATTGCCAACAACTATACAAATCTTCCGGGATTTGTAAACGGTCTTAAGTCCAGAGGGGCAAAAGGAGTTGTGATGTTCAACAGGTTCTATATGCCTGATATTGATATTAAGAAGGTAAGAATTATTGCTGCCGATGCATATTCTAACGAGCAGGAGCATCTTAAGGAACTAAGATGGATGGGTATTGTATCTGCACTGGTTCCTGGAATAGACCTCTCTGCAAGCACCGGAATTCACAATGGGACAATTGTACTTAAACAGTTACTGGCCGGAGCAGCAACGGCACAAATGTGTACTGCTTTGTACCAAAGAGGCGCAGAGGCTATTACTCACGCTCTTGATGATATTAGCCTTTTTATGGAGACTCAGGGCTTTGAGAAGATCTCAGACTTCAGAGGAAAACTAAATTATTCAAACATTCAAAATCCGGAAAGATTTGAGAGGGTTCAGTTTATGAAGTCTTTTGGATCAAAGTAGTTTGTTGAGGTTGGTTAATTATTTTTAAACAAGTTTTGTAGTAAGATTCCCAAGATAGGTAGCCGTAATTCCCAAAAAAACACTTAGTCCTGTGTAAAGAAGAAATTGGAAGAAATTGCCATCTTTTAACAATGATACATTTTCGTTGGCAAATGTTGAGAAAGTGGTAAATCCTCCGCAAAGACCCACCGTTAAAAAAATTCTCAGTTCATCGTTTAATAAGTTTCCCCTCTCAGTAAGTCCGTAAAAAACGCCTATGAGAAAACAACCAATTATGTTAACAAGAAATGTTCCCAGAGGGAATGATGATATTGTCAGGTTCTGAAAAAACCGGGAGGCCAGGAATCTTGCTGCCCCTCCGATAAAACTACCTGTTCCTACTATTAATATCAGTCTTAACATCGGGCCAAAGGTAATAAAAAAACCTGCAAACAATTTGTCTGCAGGTTTTGTTGTCGGGGTACTCCGACTCGAACGGAGGACCCCCTGCTCCCAAAGCAGCATAATTTCTTTATCATCTAATCTCATATAATTTCTTTTATATTCATTATAAATATATTACAAAATATAACTTTGTTATGAAGTTGGATTTATTTACCTTTAAATATCAATTTGTTGTACCTATGTTGTACCCAAAAATAATATAAATGATTAGTTTTAAGACCGTTCTGAAAAAGAAAAAATTATCTACTGGCAAATATCCAATTTATTTGCGGATTACTAAAGAAAGAAAGTCTGTATTTTTCCGTACTCCTTATACTTGTTTGGAAAAAGAATGGAACAAAAAACAGGGAAAATTCAACAAAAATGCCCCAGATTATCTGAAAAGGAACAGAATACTGTTAAAATTCATAGACAGGGCTACTGATGTCGTAACCGAACTTGAACAGAAAAAAGGCTTTTATACCCTGACGGATATAGAGAGTGTAATGCGGATTCAAAGTAACCCTGTTTACAAAAACATTTTTGCTTTTTGGGAGGAAATTATTTCCGACATGATAAAAGCTGGGAAAACAGGAAATGCCAGGGTTAATTCTGATACGTTAAAATCAGTTAAAAACTTCAGTCATAACAAGTCTATAACTTTTGAGCAGATAACACCTGCTTTTCTCGAAAAATATGAAGTAAGTCTTCGCGCTAATGGAGGAACTGACGGAGGAGTTAGCGTTCGGATGAGAACATTGAGAGCCCTTTTTAATTCTGCAATAAAGCGGGAAATAATCAAAACAGAGATTTATCCTTTCAAAAAATACAAAATCTCAAAACTAAAGGGGAAAGGAATAAAAAAAGCACTTACACTTGAAGATGTTCAAAAAATCATAAAAAAAGATTTAAGCACTTATCCGAAACTAATTAATGCCAGAAATTACTTTGTTTTCAGCTTCTACACCCGGGGAATGAACTTTGCCGATATGATGAAACTTCGCTGGAAAGATGTTATAGATGACCAGATTTATTATACCCGCTCTAAAACAAAAACCAATTTTCGAATAAAAATATTACCCCCTGTCCAGAAAATTCTGGACTATTATAAAACCAGAAAAAATGGGACTGATTATGTTTTCCCCATTTTGTTGAAAGATGAACTAACACCCTCTCAAGTTGAAAACCGGAAGAAAAAAACGTTGAAACAGTTCAATAAAGATTTAAAAGAAATTGCTGCTTTATGTGAAATTAATAAATCTGTTTCAAGTTATGTTGCCCGGCACAGCTATGCTAACTGTCTAAAACAAAAAGGAGTCGCCACAGATATTATTAGTGAATCGATGGGACACCAAAATATTGCCATAACCCAGGCATATTTAAAAGAACTTGATAACTCACTGGTTGATGAAGCAATGGAAGTATTATTATAATGATTTCTAAAGTCTTTCCGTTCAAACCCGTAAACACCTCCGGCTACATTTTTGGAAAATTTTCAAAAGGAAAAGGAATAAATAGAGAGTGGAGAAATTGCATGTGTTGATAAATGGTTTCAAAAAAGGTTTGATTGCAGGTTACGGAAATCATATTTTTTTTTAAAAACTGCCTTGTGCGTTGGCAGAAATCAACTCTTGCAATTTCTGAACGAGCGGTTTATGCCGGAAGCTTTTGAAAACCCGGAGGGCTTGTTTTTTTGAAAATGTTGGTATTTTGTGAAAGGGATTGAATGAGCTTTTATTCCCGGTTTCTATCCAGTAGCTTTAAAAACAAGTTGCCTTTCTCGGTTATCTGAAATTTTTGTTTTGAACTTTGAGGTTTGTCTTTTATTGTCCGGCCAATTAATCCGCCTTCCTGGAGCTTTTTTAATATCTCATTAAATTAACCGGGTATAGATTTTTGCCCTAATTCTAAAGATATATCCTTTCTCGATTGTGTCCCATCTTTTAGTATTTTCAACACTTTTGTGAATAAAGATTCTTGCTGTAACTCTTGCTGCTGCAAATAGTTTTTATTGGTAAATGTAACACAGAAAGCAATTCCCGGCTCTTTCCACGATAACTCTATCTCAGGATAGGACTGCATTTCCCTGGCAATTAGCCTAAGTCCATTACCCCATTGTTCAATAATTCCCAAGCGTTTAAAAACCGGTGCCAGAATTTTATTTTGTATGTCGGACTGACCAGAATCCATTTCGTTGAAATCCATTGTTAGCGTAAGTTTGCCTGGACAGGTAATTTCAACTTTATCATCAAAAATGGCAATTTTTATGACCTTACCAGAGAGTGAATAATCACGGTGAATCACAGCGTTCCAAATTACTTCACGAATTGTAATTATCGGGTATTCTCACCAGTCATTTCTGCAAATACCCTGATAATCAGTCATTCCTTGTGAAATATGACGTAAGATGAACTGGTAAGCCTCTTCCGATTGCAATCCAACATTCGAATCTATAGTTTTTTTGATCAATGAAGTTTCCAGGATCGATTCCTTTAAACCGTGCGCATTCAATTTTAACATACGAGAATCGCTGTTTTCTTAATTCGCCATCAGATAGCAGTATCAGGGCATTGTTGACAATTCCCGTCCCTACTCCGATTTATACTATACTAATTTTTGCAAAACCTATTTTGTGAGTTCCTCCCCAGTTTTATCAGTTAACAATGCTTTAAAAGGATCAAAATTAATATCGTTCAACGATTTTTGGAAAGCCAATTCACTACCGAAAGAAATATTTTGTTCTTGTCGTTCGAGTTCCTGAATTATTTCAGAGCTTGCCTACCCGTTTGAATAGCCAACGCGGATAAAAGTCCCGGGGTCAATCTCTTTGTTTTAAGTGGTTCATAGTTCAGAAATAGAATTTTTGTCAATACAATAGGAAAACACCAGTCATAAATAATATTACTTATTTTTTCTTCAAGGATTATTAATTAGTCTCCATCAATTCCTATACCTTTTCAAGGATTATCCTGAATGCCTAGGTAATATTCATCTCCGGTATCATTGGCAAAACTAATGATAGTTTTGGCCATCTCCGCATTTGTCGGCATTATCATCTTAAACTCCAATCGCCTTCCATTCGGTTATTGAATTATTTCTTTTAATATAATTAAAATTCAGATAACGCTATTTATTCATGTTCTTCAAAAGAATGATTTTTATTGAGTGACTTATGTTGAAGTTATATTAAAAAACAATCAGGGAGGAGAATAAAGTTAGTTTAAATTAATTTTTTAATACAATATTGGAAATTTTAGTTCTTTTTATTGCGAACAAATAGAACTTTATTACTTTTATCATTTTAGTTCTTTTAATTCAGAACTAAATATAAAAAAGCACTATTTACAAAACGAATCTAACAACGAGTAATTCTATAAATAAAAAATGAACAACAAATTAAGAATTAACTATAATAACCTGATTAATTATTCCATTGGATTTTTTCTGATTTTGACCTACTTCTTGGGATTAATTGTACCAGTTACCAGTGATGCAGGGAAATATGCTGCTATTAGTCGTATAATTTATGAAACAGGAGATTGGATAACCCTGAAAATTCATTTTGAACCCTATCTTCAAAAACCGCCTCTGATTTTTTGGATTACAACTCCGTTTTATTTTATTTTTGGTCCAACCACATTTGCTTTTAAACTGCCGGTATTACTTTATTCAAGTATTGCAGTTTATTCAACCTATCGGTTTGCAAAACTCTTTTACAGTAAAAGAATAGCGAAAATAGCGGCTGTAATGCTAGCTACATCTGAGTTTTACTTTTTATTCCACAACGATATTCATACCGATTGTCTTTTAACGGCCAATGTAATTTTTTCGGTATGGCAACTTGCTGAGTATATTAAATCGAAAAAGCTGGTGAATATGCTTTTAGCTGGGCTGGGAATTGGCCTCGGGCTCATTTCAAAAGGCCCCATTGGTGTTTTTGTCCCGGTCATCGCTGCGCTTTCACACCTGATATATAAAAAGCAAATCAAGCTGATTTTTAATTACAAAGTCGTATTAGGTGCTTTTATCAGCTTATTGGTTCTTGCTGCTGGGCTCACCGGGATTTTTAAACAGTTCGGGTGGGAAGGCCTGAAATTTTTTTTCTGGGATAATAACGCCGGCCGCATTTCGGGAAAAATAAAAGGGGGAAGCACCGATTATCTATTCTATTTTCATACGACGTTATATATTTTTCTTCCCTGGGCAATTCTTTTCTTTATCGGCCTTTTTATGGAATTTAAAAACTTATTCAAAACAAAGCTCCCGGAACTTTTCAGTCTTGGAGGAATATTTTTTTACTGGATAATTATTTCCATCGCAAGTGCCAAAGCGCCTCATTATTTTATGGTACTGTCTCCATTTATGTCGCTTTTATCTGCAAAATGGCTGTTATATTTTTTTGAAGAAAAAACCTCGCTGAAAATGCAAAAAATCATCATCGGCATCCAGCGCTTCGTTTGTATCATTTTATGGATCATCCTTTTCTCACTTTGCATTTATTTCTTCCCTTCAAAAAACATATTTTTCTGGCTGGGGATTACAGTGCTGTTGTTTTTGTTCTTCCTTACAGGTAAATTAAACAACATGCTCAGCCGGATTCTACTGCAAAGTGTAATATCAATTGTGGCTTTAAATTTTGCGATAAATGTCCATCTTTTTCCACAGATATTTACCTACCAGTCGGTCATTCCGGCCTGTAATGTTTTTAACGAAAAGGCCAATACAGGAGAAATGTTAAATACGTACAATTCAGAACATCGCGAATTGTTTTTTTACGCAAAAAATCCGGGGCATTTTCTTTATGATTCTGAAGATTTGGAGATATGCCTGAAAAGAAAAAACGACTGGATCTTTACAGACGATGAAGGATTAAAAGAGATAGAACAATCAACAGCTAAGATAAAACTGATTCAATCGTTTAAACATCGTAGCCTGTCAAAGCTAACTCCCGGATTTATAAATCCAGCCACAAGGGCACAACGACTAAAAAACATGCACCTTATAAAAATTATTGAACCTGCCGGTGAATAGTTAATTTACATGTAAATCAAATTGAATAATGGAATGGACCGGTAAAAATGGCCCGTTTTGTATGCCTAAATAAATATGATGAGTTCCATCGTTCAAAGAATCAGGCAAAATGAACCGAATATTTTTTACAGAAATGGTTTCTCCGGGTTCAATTTTCAGGTTGTTCAGGTCAGCTTGGCTTACCAATTCCCATTTTTTCTTTCCGCGAATAAAAAGTTGCCAATGTACCTGAAGCTGGCTGTTTTTTTCCAGCTCAACAACTCTGGAATACGGATTATGCAAAGTTATTTGTGGAACTTTTAATACTTTATTTTCAAGTAAGAATGAGCTGGTATCAGCATCTATCTCTAGTTTGCTATACGAATTAAAATCAGGAATATCGCGCACATACCAATTCTTCAAATTTCCCTTAAGGTGACGCACATTATCTTTCATAAGTGTACTATCCATGGATACAAAAAGTATATCTTTCCCTTGAATGTCATTTTCTGTGGTATAAAAATCGAATTGAGAATATTTGTAAAAGCCCGACAACAAACAATACGTAGTACCAGGACGATTGGCATAAAATGCATAAAGGGACGCTTTTTGATAACTCTCAGAAAAAACCACGGGCCTGTCGCCAGCTTCATTTTTAAGCATAATTATTTCCGGTTTCCATCCAGTCATATTGCGAATAGCTTTTATCGGACTGGAAGAAGCCCCCACAATCAAATAGATCCTGACGAACAAAAAGACAAAAAAACCAATTATGCCTATTTTTTTTACCAGTTTTTGCCACCGCTCATTTTGCACAATAAATGCATACGCGAGGATGAACATCGGGATATAGGCAATTAAAGGCCAATGGAGTTCGATATCACCAACAAATGTTACAATGAAAAAAAACAGGAAAATACCGACAAAAACAAATTTTAAAGCCCTCTCCCAATAATCAGAGGGTCGGTATTTGGATGCCGAATATAAAAACAGCCAACCTAAAAAAGGACCAGTAAGTAAAACTACCCCCAATACATAATTTATGGTAACATCAATTTTATAACCTGTTTGATGGCTGTCAACGAGGTGGTACCGGAAAGTTGGAAACTGGTTTTCGAACTGCCAGAGAAAATGCGGAACCAGCAAAATCAATGTCAGAAACACCAATACCCAGGCTTTTCGCTCTTTTATCAGTTTCCAGTTTGACAAAAAAACAAAAAACAATAACAGGAACCCATGGTATTTGGAATATATCAATCCTGCTGTTGCCACCGCAAGGGCCAAAACAATTCCCCAGCTTCTTTTTTGAAGATATTTTTGGTAAAGCCATAAAAACAGAATCGTAAAAAAGAAAAGAGGCCCATCCGGCACGGCGTAAAACGTGTAAGGTATCCACAAACTGATAGAAAAAACCATCAACCAGTAAATCAATGGTAAATTACGATAGGGTTTAACCATGTTCCACAGAAGAATAAAGGAAACCGATGACAACAACACAAAAAAGAAGCGGACCCCTAAATAACCGCCAAACAGTTTTGTCCCGGCAAAAATAAGCGCGGCTACCATTGGGGGATGATCAAAATAGCCCCAATCAAGATTGCGGGAATAAAGCCAATAATAAGCCTCGTCGAAATGTAATTCGAGGAACGCCGCCTGCAGAATATTTATTACAAAATAAACAAGCAATCCAATCCAAAAAATCTGTTGTTTCGAAAATTGTTTCATGGAAAATAATTATTATGTCAATTGTGATGTGAAAGTATAAATTCCTTCTCTACATTTAAAATTTTAGTTCATTTAATTGCGAACAAAAAAAACTTAATTATATTTGCAGCGTAATTTTAGTTAAAAAATGGAAGAATCAGAAAGAATAAAAAAGCAGAGAGAGTTGATTGAACGAATCGGGCGAAATAATGAGCGGGATGGGTTTCAGCCGGTTACTGCCCGAATTCTTGGATTACTAATGGTAATGGACAAGGAAGAATACACTTTTGATGAAATTGTTGATGAAATGCAAATCAGCAAAAGTTCCGCCAGTAATGCTTTAAGAAATCTTGAACTTCGTGGTGTAATTGAATATGTTACATATCCCGGAGATCGCAAACGTTATTTCCGTTTCGTTTCCGGTGACATTAATGAAATAATTGCTGAAATAGAAAAAAGAATGCAGCAGAAATTACATATTATGCAGCAAATTATAGAGCTAAAAAAGAATCCCAATTCCAGAAATGCTAAATTCTTAAAAAATGTTTTAGAAGGAATAAATTTCTTTATTGAAAACCTGGAAAAACTAAAAACAGAATATAAAGACAAACGCTAATTTTTTTACAATATAAGTTCGTTTTATTCAGAACTAATCAGAATTAAAAAGTTTAAAAAAAAACAAATGAAATATATAGAAAATAAATTTTCCAGAATTTTCAGGTATATGGGAATATTTGATGACGAAATATGCAGAAAAGCTTCATTTAAAAAAGATTATGAATTTAATGACTTTCAATTCGCATGTTTGGTTTTCTATATTGAAAAGTATTTCAATGTTAATATTTCACCAGAAGATTACATTCATTTAGATACCGTTGGAAGTACTATTGAATTTGTTTATTGTAAACTGAAATAAACTAAGGCATGCAGACGACAAACTCCATTTCATCTTTTATTTGGATTATCGATTAATGCATATAAAGAGATTCGAGTTTATATCAGATGTCTATTCCTGCACTTCATGTATAATTTATATCAGTTGATACACTTTGAAAAATATAAAAAGTTAATCCTATCTAATTTTGGATGATTAAAAAAAACAGAAACATACAAGGAAACATGAAATTCAAAAACATTATTCTTTTGCTAGGCCTTACAATTATTACATTATCAGGATGTAAAAATTCAACTAAAGAAGTGCCTCAAACCAAAACAATTAAAAAAGTAAAAGTAGAAACAGTTACGGACGACACAGTTCAGAACACAATGACTCTTAATGGGAAGATCAAGGAAAAGAGCTTAACCTCGCTTTCTTTCCGTGTAGGAGGCCCATTGAAAAAGCTGAATGTTAAGCAGGGTGATTATGTTCGAACCGGGCAAGTCATTGCAGAAATAGATAACCGCGATTATCAACTGCAAATAGAGACTTCCAAAGCTCAGTTTGAACAGGCAGAGGGAGAATACAATCGATACAAACAGTTGGTGGAGCAAAAGAAAATTCCGGAGAATACTTTTGAAAAAATTAAATCGGGATACCTGATGACAAAAACGGCTTATGAAAATGCCCAAAACCAATTGAATGACACAAAATTAAAAGCACCTTTTTCAGGTTACATTTACGAAAAATTTGTAGAAAATTATCAAACCGTTGGTCCAGGAGCACCAATTGTTTCTATTATCGATAATTCTCATCTTGAGGTTGTTGCTTCTATTGCAGAAAGTCAGTTAAACAGAATAAAAAGCGATAAAAAAAGCTATTTACATGTTAAAAATGCAGGGATAAATAAACTTCCGGTTCAGCTGCTAAGTGTAAGCGAAAAAGCAAAGCAAGATGGCTTATACGAAGTTAAATTTTCTTTTGAAAACAAAGATGATTTAAAAGTAGCTCCCGGAATGACTGCCGAAGTAACCATCTATTGCCAGTCAGGAGAAAATCAGTTATCAGTTGCTTCCACAGCTATTTTCCATGAAAAAACAAGTACCTATGTTTGGATTTACAATTCCTCTACCGGTAAAGTTGAAAAGCGTGAAGTAAATATTTTACTGGATGGAACAGATGGAAGAGTGAATATCAGATCTGGACTTAATAATGGGGAGCAGGTTGTTACAGCCGGCGTACATTATTTGGTTGAAGGACAAGAGGTAAAACCTCTGCCGGCATCTTCAGTAACTAATATTGGAGGGCTGCTGTAATGTTTGAGAGGCTTTTAAATCAAAAAGCGATGATTTCAACGATACTGTTTGCAGTATTGTTTGGAGGAATTATCGCATATAACAACATTGGGAAGCTGGAGGATGCTGAAATTCCTATTAAAGCGGCTACTGTAGTAACCATTTATCCCGGGGCAGCAGCACACGAGGTAGAACTCGAAGTAACGGATGTTTTAGAGAAAGCCATTCAGAAATTGGAGAATGTAGATAATATTACCTCTGTTTCCCGTCCCGGCTTATCAATTATTACAGTTAATATCCAGTCTACTGTAAAAACTCCCCAGTTGCCCCAGCTTTGGGATCACCTTCGCAGAAAAGTTAATGATGCAAAAGGTTCTTTGCCTTCAGGGGCCATGGAGCCAATTGTAAATGACGATTTCGCTGATGTATATGGTATTTTGTATGCTGTAACAGCCGATGGATACAGTCATGAAGAATTGGTAAAATATACTGAATACGTTGAACGTGAGTTGTTGGGAGTTGACGGTGTTCGACGTTCGCAGATTTTTGGAGAACATACACAAACAATTGATATTGTTTTTTCTCCTGAGAAGTTGGCTGGCTTGAGTGTGAATCCGATGTACATTGCAGCAGCTATTCAAAATGAAACTGCCATTATTAACCCAGGCTCCGTTGATGTTGGGAAAGAGTCGGTGCGAGTTGGTGTAGGACAAAAAATTGCAAGTATAAAAGAGATTGAGAATCTGTTAATTCAGGTGCCTGGAGGAGGAAACTTCCGTTTAGGTGATATTGCGACAGTAAAAAGATCGTATCTGCAACCGGAAAATGAGGCGTTATATTACAATGATAAACCGGGTTTAACACTGGGCCTTTCAAACGAAAGTGGAATTAACGTTGTAAAACTTGGCGAACGCCTGGATGAAAAGCTAGCTGAACTTCAAAAAGAACTTCCGGCAGGAATTGAAATTAATCAGGTGTATTATCAACCCGATCGCGTTGATGATGCTGTTCGGAATTTTATGTTGAACCTGGCAGTGTCAGTTGGAATTGTAATCGTCGTGCTGATGTTTGCAATGGGACTTCGTTCCGGTTTACTGATTTCCAGCGGTTTGGTTTTTACCATCATGGGAACTTTAATTGTAATGTTAGCCATTGGCCTGCCTCTACATCGTGTTTCATTGGCAGCAATTA
>JAGPLK010000025.1 GCA_018053445.1 Bacteroidales bacterium
CTACAAGGGAATTGAGTCAATAGGTTTGTTTTATAAGTACTATACTGAATAGATCCTCATAGTATATTACATAAGCAAAGAGGCTGACCAAAAGTATTGGTTAGCCTCTTTTTTGCTCCATCCAGGCTACCTTCTGTTCTGAAGTATGGTCTTTACCAATAATTTCAGAATAGAGTTCCGGTCGCCTTGCTTTAGTATATCGATAACCACCTGCAAGAGTAAGCTTATCAGATGTCAACTCAGCGGTGACCATTGTATCACCAAGTTCACGGCACTCTGCAATAACCTCTCCGTATGGGTCCAGTATCATTGAACAACCATTTTTTAACTGGTCGTCATCCATTCCTATGGGATTAGAAAAAACTGCATAGATGGCGTTGTCATGAGCCCTTGAGGGGAGCCATCGCATCAGCCACTCCCTACCTTTGGGACCGTCAAACTCTCTCCTGAGAATTTCGGCATTCCCCACCCTATCCGTCCAAAGGGTTGCATCTACAAACCCCGATCCGGGCCTTGACGAAGGGGTACACATAGTCACGTGAGGCATAAAAATCAGATCGGCACCAAGCAGTTTGGTAGCACGCACATTCTCCACCACATTATTATCATAACAGATAAGAATCCCGCACTTCCATCCTCGCAGTTTGAAAATTGTAAAGGAGTTTCCAGGTTTGATAGCAGGATTAATAAAGGGATGCAGCTTTCTGTGGTTTGCAACCACCTCTCCTCCATCTACACACACATAAGCCTTATAAATATCATTCACCTCATCACGTTCAAACAGACCTGCCAGCACAGCTATCCCGTACTTTGCAGAAATTTCTTTAAGCCGATTAACAGAAGGGCCGTCAGGAATTGGCTCAGAGATTTCGTACATCTCCGAGTGAGAAAGGTTTCTGGCAAAAGTATAGCCTGTCACAGAACATTCGTGAAAAGCTACTGCATCGGCCCCTTCAGCTGCCGCTTTTGCAGCAAATTTTTCAATAACTCCCAGGTTATACTCTTTATCGCCGGAGCGATTTTCAAACTGGACTGTGGATATTTTTACACTCTTCATAGTTGATCAAAAATAGTGAATATTCTAACTCCTTCTGCAAACTGCCTCTGCATATACGCCTCCCCGTAAACGGGGTCCCCTCCCTCCTCGGGCGCGAGGTATCTGCAGAGGCAGTTTGCAGAAGGAGTACAAAGCTTATATTTAGATGAATGTTAACAACATCCAGGAGGTGTAAGTATTATTGTCATTAAGAACTACATTTGAAAATAATTTTCACTATATTCGTTAGCTAGGTATAGAAACAATAAATTTTCATAAAATGAGAATATCAGTATTATTACTCCTCGGATTATTCGTTATTCAATCTTGCAATATGAGAGAGCCTAAATTTCCTATTGAGGAGAGAGTAACTCAGGAGCTGATGCCATTGGAGGGCTCAGTAGATCCTTTTATGATTGAAGTTAAGCACCCTTTTTTAGTTGTAATGAACTCTGAGAAGGAGGATAGTATCTTTCACATATACAATCTTTCTGAAAGAAAACTTGTTAACCTCTTTGGTGTAAAGGGAAAAGATTTAAAAGAGAGTTCAACCCCATGGAAATACAAAATTGGTGAGTTCATTCTCCCGATACTCCATAATGTACAGAGCGGAGATATACTGATTAGTGATGTTGTAAGAAGAGTAATTTACAGATTCGGAATAAACAAAAATGGTGTTTTCAATTTGGAAGAGAGAAGAAATCACAGCGATTCGGTAGACAATATGTTTCCGGCAGCTTTCATAAACGACACTTTATACGCACTTAACGCAGAGTATCAGGGTCCCGGTGTGTGGCTTATGTCTATAAACAGAAAAAGTCCAATAATGGTCAAACAATACAGGAATCCTGATATATTTGACCACTATGCAGATCCCGATATGGGAAGAGTATATGCCAATGAGAGCCGTATTGCTCTGTGTTATGGCTGGAAAAAGAAGATTGACTTTATGGATACAAACTTTAAACTTATAAGAAGCATTAATTATAAGTTTGATGATACTGCTGATATAACACCGGAAAATGAAGGTGATGTAAAAGCCACCTATGTTTATGGCTATTTTGGTAAGAGATATTTTTACACAGTTTTTTTTGGGAAATCCTGGAAAGAGCATAGAAAGACATTAAGTGGAACGACACTGGAGGTTTACGATTTGGATGGCAATCCTGTTGCAAAATATATATTTGATGGAATAAGCCCATCCCGCTTTGTTGTTGATGAGACTACTTTCACTATGTATGGAATAATTGACAGAGACTCCGAGCTAAATAATTTTCTAGTTGTGTACAAACTTAAGGGACTATCCTAGGTGGATAATTAAATATCACTGATATCCAAGCGGTGTATATATAAATAAATTGGGACGGGAGTTTGAGTCGCCGGGGCGGTATCTTCTGGTTGAGATCAAGACAACACCGGAGAGCGATTTGTAAAGGAGCCCGTCATTGCCGTTAAGGACTATCAGAGTCTCAACATCTCTTACATCCATCCCTCTTAAGGCAGGAAACTCCGGATCATCATCATTATATCTGACACCGTCAACATAGATGATTGTTTTATTGTATGATGGAGAGCCACCACTTCCCTTTGTAGTAATTGATCTCCTTGAATATAGATAATCATTAAATGCAAAAAAAGAGGGGTAATTTGCAACAATGTATTCCAAAACAGATTTGTGGTCATCTCTCTTCAAATCCTCCCGCTCCTTTACGCTTCTCCTCTCAAAGGCGTTTCCAAATGGAGAGGGGTTAATCTTTGGTCTGTATAGTCCGTTAATCTGTTTTCTGTCAACAATAATCTTCACTGCATCCAGTTTTATAACTCCCGATGTGTCATACAGGATTACCGGAGATGAATTGTCTGATCTCTCTGTAATATTTCCCGATTCATTACTATAAAGAGACAAATAATCATAATAGGGTGCAAAATTCTCTGGCAGACAAACCGGATAATATCTCTTTTTGCCCCTCAGGTCAGTAGCCTTGATAATATACTGAGTCCCTTCAGGAGTATCCAGTTCCGTAATCAGAAAATTGAATGGATTATTCTCCACAATAGCCTGCCTGGTAAAACCGGTCTGAGGAGAAAAAACATCCAGAATATAACTGTCAACTCTTTTGCCTGAAGCATTTTCAACCCACCCCTCAATATGATGGAAAGACTCCTTCAAATAGTATTTTGCTTTATTGTCCTCATTTGACTTATGTGAGGTCTCATCAGTAATTGAAAGAGTGCTCCTCCCCGGAGTAAATGGTTCATTAGGCTTTATTATAAATATTTTTGTAAAGAAGAGATCTTCCGGTGCTCCGTTTAACATATACCGGGTGTAAGCTCTCAAAATATAATCACCATACTGCAAATCTCCCCTGAGAGGAAAATATCCGCTAAACCCATCTTCATCCCTCTTAATCTTCACTCTTGTTATGACACTATCTTTCAGAAGCTCTGCATAGATATAATTACTAACAATTTTAGTGTTTTCGGTATCACTATCAATGAGAAACGCCTTAAATCTGATTGTATCTCCGGGAATAAAAAAAACTCTGTTAAGATCAAGAGAGAGAACCTCCTTTGCAGTGAGAGAATTCACAGCAAGAGAAAACATAACAGAAAAGATCAAAGCTCTAGTTTTCATTAATATTATTCCGGTAACCAGACAGGCATAAAAAATACCAAAGCGATTATTGAAAACAATAATCCACCCATGGTACCTACGGCAAAAGCAAACCAGAAAACCTCACTTTTACCGTCAAAGAGAAATGGAATCAGCCCTAAAACAGTTGAAATGATAGTTAATAAAATAGGTACTATTTTGTGATTGTATGCCCTTATATAGTTTGATATGGCAGACCTGTTTCTGCCATATCCGTATTTTTGTTGCAGATTGGATTGATTTATAATATATATCCCGGCGTTCACAACTATACCACTTAGCATGACAAGTGAAGCAAAGCCCCCCTGATCAAAGCTAAATCCCGTGAAATAGAATGTCAAAAAAACCCCAATAAATGACATGGGAATAAGCAGGATTATTATAAAGGGTTGTACTAATGATTCGAAAAGCACTGCACAAACCAGGTATATAACAACAATAATATACAACAATATCCAAACTATTTTTTTACTCTCACCCACACCCCATCCGTAATCCTCTGCCTTCGCTTTAAAGCCTATGGGTAAAACAGAGCTGTTCAATCTTTCAATCTCTTTATCAATTACCTTTTTGGATAAATTATAAGATCCAATAAAATCATATCCAACAGTTAGAGCATATTGCTGATTTTTTTTATAAATATCATTTCCGGTTCTTCTTTTATCGATACTTCCGATTTCAGAAAACCTCAAGGATTTATCCCCAACTTTTATATACTCATTGTTCAGGTGCCATACATCAAAATTATCTATGTTTGACGAGGCTAAAACAACATCTTCCATAACCTTTCCATCAAAGTAAGAAGAGAGACTCTGTCTGAAGAGTTGTTCCTGCAGGGCCGAATAACCGTCAGTTAGGGATAGGCCTAAAAGAGCCATTCTGTTAGGGTCATAATCTATATAATATTCGTTTCTGGATAGAATCGATCCCCACGACCCGCTTCCAAAAATTTCAGGATCTTTTACCCTTTGGTTCACTGAAAGAGATTTAATTACATCCTGACATAACGAATAGAGTTGATCATAATTATAACCTGTAATACCAATCCTGTTGGATTTATAACCCATTGATCCAATATTATTATTAAATCCCTGATCATCTATTCCATATACACTCCAGTTTGCTCCTCCAAAGTCAATTGCCTTTCCTATCACCTCTTGTTTGAGGAGCAAAGGAAATCCGCTATTCTCGTACTCCTTTTTGAATGTCACATTGATAGAGCCATTATTGTAGCTGGAGATGTCCGTTTTGAATATTTCAATCTGATCAAATTGTGTAAGGTAATTCTCCATGTTTACAACAATTTCATTTAGTTGCTTTATTGTAGAACCCTCTGGCATGGATGCCCGTATATTCAAGTTTAATCTCTGAGGTTCTCTGTAATAATTTGCTCCAGAAATATTTTTTAAAAATAATCGTAATGAACCTCCAAGTGTTTTTTCTGCAATATTTTTTATATTGTCCTGATAAAAGGAGCTGCCAATTGTTCTGTTGTAGAGAGTTACAAATAAACCGGTATCTCTGTCACTCCTACTCTGTTCATAGCTGTTTTCAACTCCTATTTTGTCAGGCAGCATATGGACCGGCAACCCGAATCCCAATACCAGAATTAATATAAAAGCCCATTTATGCCTCTTACCAAAAAGAATATAACTTTTATATATGTTATTAAGTTTTATTATCCCTCTCCTGTAAGAAAATCGGGATGTAACACGACTCTCTTTGATGTGGATTTTATCCATAAGTGCAGGTATCAGCAAAAGAGCTACAGCCATTGATACTGCCAGATTAATAATAATAACACCGGCAAAGTCAAACAAGTTTGCTTTCTGTTTATCGGGCAAAAAGAATATAACAGCAAGAGCTCCTATTGTTGTCAGTTGAGCTGCAAGTATTGCTATAAATACTTTTCTGTTTTTATAATATCCATAATGAGATATCATTATTATGGAAGTATCTATTATAATCCCGAGAGATACAGTTATTCCTGCCATTGAGTATAAATGGATCTCCATTTTAAAGACATAATATAATATAAAGGCAATAAAAACATTAGCGATCAGAGCAATGGTAATTGCAAGAAGGTATCTGAAGCTTCTGCTTACCAGATAGACAAAAGCCAGCAAAATGATAACACACAAAATCGTTCTTCTGATTATTTTACTGATCTCTTTTTTAAGAAATGTAGAGGAGTCGTATGTAATTATTGCAGAAAAGGAGTCCGGGAAAGATACTTCCAGGTTTTTCATCCTTGATTTGATCTCATTACATAGTTCAAGTGTATTAACATACTTCTCCGGATAAACAGTTATGTTTATGGTATTTAATCCATTTATCCTGAAATACTGAGTTGGCAATCTCTCTTTATATGTAATTTTTGCCACATCCTGCAGACGGATTACCTTGCCCTGGACATTACTGATTGGAATTAACTCAAAATTTACAGGTTTGTAACCACTACTCAACAGAATGGTCATCTCATCAAAGCTGCCTATAATATCAGTTCCACCTATACTGTTGTTTATAGAAGAGCTTAATTCGGACACACTTACTCCAAAAGATCTCAGCTTTTCCGGATCAAATGAAATCTCCATATAGTATGGAGTTGCCCCAGTTAGAATAACACTATTGACACCATCAATCAGAGCAAGTTCTCTAACAATATTATTATCAGCGTACTGTTCAATATGTTGTGTAGGAAGATTTGCATTCAGAGTAAATGTGATAACCGGAAGACTCTTTTCCCCTGTAGATGAGACCGAGAGATAGGGGTAAGAAACACCTCTTGGAAGCTTTGGGTAAACCTGTCGGATTAGGGAGGATATCTCGAATCTTACAGCACTAATATTTACATCAGGCTTTAATGTAATATCGATACTTCCGCCATCTTTTCTGGAGACAGAATTAACTTGACTCACACCTTTCACTGAAGAGATAACCCCCTCCAGTTTTGAAGTCACCTCTGACTCAATTACCCTTGCCGATGCACCGTTCCAGTAAAAATTCAGACCAATACTCTTCTGTTTGTATGAAGGAGTATACTGAACATTAAGGAGTGGCAACATTCCTGCGCCCACAATTATAAGCACGACAAAGATCAGAATAACCGAGAATGACGAAAGTTTCATCTAGCGCTTTTTGTAAATCTGATAATAGAAAATCGGAATGAAGAATATACTAACAATTGTCCCGAACACCATTCCTCCAATTAAAGCAAGCGAAAGAGGGAACTGAAGATCTGAACCCATATCTCCTCTGACAAGAAACGGAGCAACTGCAAGTACCGTTGTTAAACTGGTCATAATAATAGGTTTAATTCTTCTGGAGCCACCCTCTATAATTGCTCTTAAAAGTGAATACCCATCCTCTTTTATAAGCCTGTTTATAGTATCCACTTTAAGAATTGAGTCGTTTATAACAATTCCGCACATTACAACTATGCCTATCATGGACATTATATTTATACCGGATCCAAATATCAACAATATTAAAAAAGCACCAAAAATATCCACCAATACCTCAGATAGAATAATAAAGGGTTGAATTAGGGATTCAAACTGCGCTGCAAGGATAAAAAACAGTAATAAAAAAGCTACGACCAGAATGATAATAAGTTCATCTATCATCTCCCTGCTGGTAAAGAAAGAACCACTAAATGAAACATCAAACCAGTCATCATAATCCAGCACTTCTTCAATTGTATCCATAATCATCGGGATATCTGAATCCTCTGCCCTGATATTCAAAGGATAAATATCACCCTCTGCTCCTGAAACAATACTTTTGAAATCTCTTACCCTACCCTCTTTAACAACTGAAGTGAGAGGGATATCAATCCCTTCAGAATTTTTTACTGTCATAGAGAGGAGCTCTTTTGTTCTGTCCGATTCATCTCCAACCATCACCGGGATGGAATAGACACCCACATTTATAGCAAACAGCCGGTTCTCTTTGGTGGCATTTCGTAATGCCTGATAAATTGAGGAGTAACTAAGTTTATGGAGGGCCATCATCTCCTGATCAGCAACAAAAAGTATCTGCTCCTGCCACAGGACAGGTTCTATATATATATCCGGCAAGCGGTTTCTGATTTTAGCCAGAAATTGGTTTAATTTATCCGGATCAGGAACAGAACCATCTTTGCTCTTTATCTTTGCAACCAGATTGTACTCATTATCGGAAAAGATGAGATTAAAAATGTTTCCGGCAGGTTCAAATTTATAGGATGCATCCGGATACCTCTCCTTAATCAATTTTCCCAGTTTATTTTCTATTACAGAAATATCTTTAACCTCCTTTGCCTTTAAGTAGACAATGGCTTCAGAACGGGACATTTCAGGAGTATGGGATAACAAAAACTGCTGAGAACCAATAAAAACACTTGTCTGATCAATAAATTCCTCAGCTTCAATAATAATTGATGCAGTTCTTTTATCATTCTCTTCTACTGATACAGCACTGTTCCAATCAATCTTTAATACAATATCATCGTGAGTTAAAGGGGGCAATTTAGATTTATCGATAACTCTATAAATCAGAAATATTGCAGGGAGAGTTATCAGAACCATTATCCAGACCAGTCTCTGATGACGAAAAACCCATTTAAGCATTTTCTCATACAGAGAGTGATAATCAACAAATTGAATTCTGGCAGGAGATCTATTCTGAGTGCTTTTTCTCCTCGATTTATAGAGCAGATAGTAGTAAACAGGTATAACAAGAACTGCCACAAGAAGTGATGAAAACAATCCTATAGAGACCCCCATTGCCTGGTCATAAAAAAGAGCTCCGGCAATTCCACTAAGAAAGACCAGAGGCAGAAAAACAGAGCATGTAGTAAGTACAGAACTAAGCATTGGAGCAAACACCTCATTAACACCCTTTACAACAGATTCTTTAAGACTCTCTCCTCTATCCCTGTGTTGAGTTATGTTATCAATTACAATAATTGAATTGTCTACCATCATGCCTATTCCTAAGATTAATCCTGATAGCGAGATAATATTAATAGAGATTCCAATCAGATAGAAAAAAAGAAGAGAGACTATAAGAGAAAGAGGAATGGCAACGACTACAAGAGCAGGGGAGCGGAAATCCTGCATAAATAGAAATATTACCAGACATGCAAGCAGAGCTCCTATTAAAAGATTGCCCTTAAGGTTTGAGATTGAATAGTCAAGCAGTTGAGTCTGATCCTTTGTTGTTGTGAATTTAATATAAGGATACTCCTCACAAAAATTATTAATTAGGTCATTTAATCCCTCCCGCAGATTATCCATTTTAGCATCGGCCTGCTTGATTATTGCCAATGTTACAGCCCTTTTCCCGTTAGAGCGTGTTAGTCCGACCGGCTGTTTAGGCTGCTCAGTAACGGTTGCAAGCTCTTTGAAAAGATATATCCTGCCGGCAATATTTAAACGAATGTTCTCTATATCATCCCTATTTTGCAGATCTGACCTGAATCTTATATTCCACTGGTAGTATCCATCTTTTATTGTAAGATTACCAAGCCTGATATTGTTTCTGCTAATTGCACCCTCTAGATCAGAAATGGAGAGTCCAAGAGATTCAAGTTTGGATTTGTCCGGAGTAATTAAAAGTTCCGGAGTTGATATCCCGCTTATATCAACAAGCGCTACTTCCGGTATCTGCTCAATTCTCTTTGATATCACTTCAGATGCAAAACGGCTTAATTGCATGAATTTCTCCTCACTCACATCTTCAATAGTCATCTCGACAAAGAAAGCAGGTATATCAGTAGCACTGGCCTTCACCACTTTAGGTCTCTCCAGATCCCTTGGTAAACTGGTCAAAGCCCTGTCAATCTTTTCATTTGCCTCAATAAATATAAAGTCAATATCTGAGCCGTGCTCAAATTGCATAAATATAGTACCGGAATTATTATTTGATTCAGTTTGAATCTCCTTAAGAGAAGAGAGTTGAATGAGCTGATTCCGGAGAGGTTTAATTACGGAGGCATCAAGCTCTCTTGCGGAGGTTCCGGGGGAGGTAACCTGAACGGTTATCTGAGGTATATCTACATCGGGCATAAGGGAAACGGGCAACAGGCCAATTGCAACCGCACCAAGTACAATAATGGCTATGATAGACATTGTTACCGCTATCGGCCGCTCAATGAGTTTGCCAATCATAGCGTTATCGTTTTCTGATTTCTACATTGGAGCCATCGGCAAGATTGAGGTTTCCGGATGTAATTATTACATCATTAACATTAAGCTCTGCATTCTTCTCGGGATTTGCCGCCACTACATGAGAGTCGCTGTTGGAAAATACAACATTTACATAGGTCCACATTGCCTTTCCTTTACCATCATACCTGAAAAGAACTTCAAAATTGTCCCTCATTACAACCGCACTTTTTGGTACAACCAACTGGTTTTTAATTAGATTTTCTACCAAAACCTTTACATTCATCCCCTCCAGAAGCTTACCTCCGGAGTTACTCACTTTCGCCAGAATATTAATCTGACCCTTGTCATCTACCATCGGGTTTATCTGAGTAACAACTCCGCGGTAAAATGTATCCGGGTTCACGAAAGAGGCAACCTTTACAGTTTGTCCCACCTTAACAAACGATATCTCAGATTCAAGAAGATTAAAATCTACCTCGAAGGCCGAATCGTCTATGAGAGTACATATGGCACCAGAACTCTGCTCGTACTCCTTCGCCTTAAGATTGGCAATTTTTCCACTGAAAGGGGCTATGAGATTAGCATTATTAAGTTCAAGTTTTGCGAGTTTAAGGTCGTTGATGGAAGATATATAACCTGATCTCACTTTGGCAACCTTTAATATATCTTTAGGAATATTTGCAGTGTCTTTCCCATATCCGAAACCTATCAGGATGTCGGCAAAATCCAGCTCTGCCTTATCCATTCTCTGGGAAGCCTGTTCTAATCGTATGGAAGCCGACTGAGTATTTAGCTTCGCAATGACCTGTCCTTTTGTTACGGTCATACCATTAGAGACAAAAATCTTTTCAATTTCACCCGATGTAAAAAACTTTAGTTCACATTTATTTACAGCTCTAAGTTTTCCATTACTTATAATTTGCTTGTTAAAGTCTTTTTTTACGAGCACCATTGTGTCCACGAGGTTTTTTTCTGCAACAAAATCGGCTTTTGTTGAGTTGCCCTCACTATTACCGGAGTTTTTGCCGGAACAGGATATAAGCATAGCTAATGCGAGCGAAATTTGAAGAAAGTGTCTCATCGGTTTGCCTTTTGTTATTTTTCAACCATTTTATCGAACTCGGCAGAAAGGTCCTTGCCGTTTATATAGTCATACAGACTTAATTTGCGAATGTTGTAATAATATTTCCAGTAATTACTTAAATCCGAGATATATCTGCTTGCAGCCTGATCCTTCTCGGACTGTGCAGTGTTAATGTCCATTACACCAATAGTGCCATTTATGAATCTCTCTTTTGTTATTTCGTAGCGCTGCAGAGCAATTGAGTCTGCTTCCGCCGATACAGCACATTGGAAGCTCTGTTTATTAAACTGCATAACCTTTATTAATATATCCTGCCTGTATTGTGAATATGCCTGTTCCGTTTGAGTCCGAATAACCTCTTCTCTGGATTGTGCAACCTTTATTTTTCCCTTTCCCAGCCCCCAGTCAATTATCGGCAAAGATAATCCCAGGCCAATAATCTCCTGGTCCATTGGGTTTTTATATGCAAGTGTCAAATCATTCCCCTTTTGAGTGAGACCAAACTGGGCATATAGATTAGCCTGAATTCCTGTTGTTGCCTTTGCTCTTGCTACCTCTTGCTTTGCACTCAGCAACAATAACTCGTTATCTAAAAGGAAAGATGAATTTGCATAAGCTTTTTCTAGAACTTCAGTAAAATCTAAAGTTATATCAGGCCCCGACTTTGGTATAACCAGCTGAATCTCCACATTTTCGTTAAATCCAAGATAAGTTCTTATACTAAGCATTTTGGTTTCCAAAGTGAGTTGATTGTCGCTTATCGCCAAATTGTCATTAAGCATCCTTAACCTCAACTGCAAAAGGTCGCTTTTAGATACCGACCCTATCTTAAATCGCTCCTGAGCTATCTTATACAGAGTCTCTGTATTCTGATAATTTTTTGTTGCCATTTCCAGCTTTTGCTGGGCTGAGAGGACTTCAAAAAAGAGTGTAGTCACAGCAATCGTTACATCTTCCATACTCTCCAGATAGCTCCTTCTTGCACTCTCATACTTTTTGGGTTCTGTCTTCATTTCCCACTTGAGGGAGTTGTAGGCAGTTAACGGCTGGGAGTAGTTAATATTTAAAGGTTGAGAGTTATATAGTGCATAATTATTGGGAGAAAACTGATCCAGTCTGTTCAGGCTTGTGAAAACAGAGAACTTACCACCGGTGAGAGCAATATTCTGGTCAATTGAAAGAGTTAAGTTATTTCTTAGATTGTTGTTCTTTATATAGTTTATCTCGCCAGTCTCTGCGTTCTGAAGAGGCAAAAGTGATCTGTTATACTGCCCTAGCGAAGCCTCCAGATTTAAAGATGGAAGAAATTGAGCTTTGTAAGTTCTAAATTGCCAATAGCTCGCCAAAAAATAGTGTTTAGCCACCAATGCAGACGGAGATTGATCTCTGGCCGTTTCAATAGCCTCTTCGAGAGTCATTCTCAACTGTTGCTTTTGGGCACTCAACGGTACGACAACAAGTACGACAGATAGAAGGAGAAGAAGTTTCTTTGACATTTTATGTAAATTGAGTTAAATCACTCCATGACAAATATATAAAATATGTACTAAAGTTTTTCATATACTCTTAGGAAGTCTCTCTTTTGAATAGGATCCCCTTTGTATATAATATTCAGTTCCCCATCTGTAATAATGGACACTGTGCTTTCATTTAACTTATTGATAAAATAAAATGATCTATTATCATCAATGGTAAAATTGTATTTTTTCAAAATAGTCTCTTTGGAGTAGGCAGAAAATAACTTTGCATTATCAGTAGCAACAATAAAAATCGGATGCAATTTATTATAATTACTCAAGAGAGAATCCCACCAAGGCAACTCCAGCATACAAGAGGAGCAATCTCCATTAAGTAAAATAAAAATATAGTAGTAATCACAATCCAGCGCTTTATTAAAAGGTCGTTCAAAAAAATTACCATCCTTAAATGAATATGTAACAGTTAATGAGGATACATCGAGTTTACCTTTGCTACAAGAAGATATTATAAAAGAAAAAGCTAAGATGTATATTATTCTAAAATTAATACCCATACTCTGTATTTCAACAAATTAAAAAAGTAAATTTTTTACAAATCAAAATACCCTATCCTCTCATTCCCATCCTTATCAAAATTAATCAGATAGATTCTCTGCTCATCCTCGTCAAGGGCAAATCTATATACACCGCCGTTAATCTGAAAAGACTTAACCGGATTACCTTCCCAGTCATATACATAAATATAATTACCAGTATTATTCTTTCTATAATCTTTTAATTTTTTGCCTGAGAAGATCATATATATATAATCATCTGTGGTCTTGATGTTCCAGAAACCCATATAAGACTCGTTTGAAGTAGTATATGTATTATCTTTTCGTCTAAGTAATGTGGGTGGTAATAATCTAATCTCTTTATTGAGGCTGATTCTATCTCCATTCAGAGAGAATATCTCAATAATTGCACCTGTAAAAGTCGCAGATACAAATTTTGCGTGATCCGGTTTAATGTTAATTTCTTGATTACCAAAGAACAAAGTCTCTCTTATAGCAACACTGTCGTCTATTGCCTTAAACTTTGGATATTGTGCATACTGACCAATCTGTATACCAGTTTTGTCTTGTATAATGAACCTTGTGTATGTGAGGGGTGCGGTTATGAAACCATGCCTATAGGGAACTATTTGAATAAATCCATTCGCTCCTTCAAGCTTTATCCGTTTAAAAGGTATCCTCTTATTTATAAAATCTTTATCATAGTAATTTGCAATAAGCTGTCTCCTGTCATAAATACAGAGAGTATCATCAAGAAAGAAAAAACTGACAGTCATAGGATATTCACCGGGACCCCGGCCCATAGGAGCAATGCCGGTTAAATACTCTCCTGTGTTTTTATTAAAAACCTGTATCAGATTAGTTTCATCAGCTGATTTAAGCAATAGGTAATCATCTTTGACCAACATAAAATAAATATCCATGAAGTTCCGATCCTTATTTACATAGTTTATATACTTGGGAGTTACAGATAATTTCTGCTTAAACTCCGGCATGATATATCTCTCGGAATCTCCACTCTCTTTTGATTTACAAGAAAACAGTGCAAAAGCAAATATCAATATTATAAGGGTTTTTCTCATTATTTATATTAATTAATCGGGTTTGAGAAACATGGAACATTAAAAAAGCTATACATGATAAACTTTTATGCGTATCATGAATAGCCAAAAGATTATTCAGTCCGTTATTCTTTTGAAGATCATAGCAAAGGCTTAGTCTGACAATTGGGATTCATTATAATTAGTTGAAAAATCATAACCACAATTAGGGCAGATTCCTCTTGTAAGTGTTCCCTTACCCGTTCCATCTAGTCCCTCGAAAAGAGAAGAGCACCCAGGGCAACGAGCGGTACAAATTCCACCACTATTATCACATCTTCCCCAAACACTCCATTCTTCAGCATAAGCTTTAATAGTTACAGCGGCAATCAATAATGCGAACGCGATAAAAAATACTTTCTTTTTCATAATCTTAATAATTAAAAGGTTAATAAATTATAACTCGTAACGGTATAAAACTGGATTTGCACCATAATCTTGTAAAGATGTTATATATAAATATTTACCATTTTCTGCTATAGAGATGGTTCGTGCATATTTATCAAGTTTGTAATTGACAGCAAGCTCTCCTTTCCATGTAAATTTAAAAATTTCTGAAGGTGGAAGATTCATAAGCTGAAGCTCATCATAATCAACACCAATTATACCTTGATAGATTATGTAAACGTAGTCGTCGGTTAATACATAACTTGAGTATGTGCGGAAATCCTGATTATTTGCAAATGTCAGCATTGACAGTTCAGGAGTTTCAGTCAATGTAAATCTTGGTGTTAAATGATCAGGACCTGATATCGTTTTTAAATGCTTTAAAGATGAGTTATATATACATATTTCATCTTTATGTAAATCAGCTAGCCAAATCTCTCCATTATTGCGATTTGAGAAAATAAATGCTCCGTTGACCGACCCTGGAAAATATTTGAAATTATTATTTTTCATGTTTCCTGTTGAGTCTTTAGCATCCATATTGTGCTTAGTAAAAGGAGGGATGTTGTTAGAGTAGCCTTCTTCATTAATATACCATAAGTTATAAGATAAATACTCTTTCTTATTCAATATATTTACAGGAATAAGTGTATGGTTATTTTCACGATAGTAGGAAAAGAAATTTGTAATATGAGCCTTTCGTTTATTTAAGGTAGAGTCAATATTTATAGTATACCTGTTGATGCCATCATCCAAATAAAATACATCCTCATCATTGTAATTAATTGTAAAATTTGCATTAATAAATTCGCCTGGTCCTCTTCCTCTAGGTGCAACATGGAATCTGAATGAATTATCCGCCAGTGAGTAGAGATCAATTGTTGATTTATCATTCGTATTATTCTGAACGATTACAATGGAATCTCTTATTACCCAAAATGCTACTAGCATACTTACAGAGTCAGAAGAATTTAATTCAATTTTAGTAGGGTTAGTCAAATTGTATGTTTTTAGAAAACCCTCTCTTGTAAAGGAGATCATTTTTACATTTGAGTTATTACAACTGTATAACGAAAGAAACAAAAATGTAATAGTAAAAAGGGTTTTTTTCATAGATATTAGATTAATTATAGTATAAAAAAGGCTAATTTCGGGGGATTATTTACTGTTGTACAATACACTATGTCATTATCAATACAAAAAGTGTCGGCCCCCCTCTGAGTGTCAAAATCCCTCTTTTGGGGCAGTGCCCTATTAAAGGTATTTTTTTTTATTACATGTTTGATTGGATTTAAAAAACGATTAAATAGGCTTAGGTCTTCTGTAACAATTTCACTTGTCCCGGGCATCTCTTCTTTGAGTTCTAGCTTAATACCATAGTTCGTCGTTAAACCATTAGGAAATTTCACATCGAGAATAAGTACTTTGGTATTATTTATTGTAGTAGGAACTTTCGAAATCTTAGCGATTTCTACTTGAAGCATCCCGTATTCCATGTACGGATAGTTGTCAAATTTTACATTTACTCTTTGTCCAATTTTAATTTTTCCAGCTCCCTGAAGTGGTAAAAATATCTTACCTGATATTCCTTTATTATTGAAGGGAATAACAGTTAAAACAATTTCGCCTGAATTTATATTTTGATTTTCCTGCCAAAAGCTTGTCAATGACACTTTTCCTCGGATAGGACTAATGAGTACGTAATTCTGCTCCCACTCCGCCATCTGGGAAAGCAAAATATCAAAATTTCCTATTATTGAATTTTCATAACTTTTAACTTTCTCCTCTTTTTCCTGATTCAATTCAAAAAGAGATTGCTCTGCCTGGAGTAAGGATAATCTCATATTTACAATAGAAGATTTAGAACTTTCTAGCTGCTGATTGGTAGCAAGAAATCTTGTTCTGCTCTGTTCAATGTCTGTTTGAGCAACTACACCCTGGCTAAATAATAAAGAGTCCCTTTTGTATGATCTTTTTGATAATGAATATTGTTCAGAAGAAATTTTCATCTGTTGCTCGCATAAATTAAGCATTAACCGCTGTTGTTCTATCTGATTCTCTATGATTAATATTTTTTTCTCATGATAATTCGCCTCCATAAAACTTTTATAGTCATTATAACTTTTCAGAAATTGAGTATATGCCGCTTGAATATTCCCCAATTTAAGATTAGCTGGAAATGTATAATTAAAAATAATTTTATCTCTTGTGATTACATTCGAAAAGCCATCACATAAATCCTTTAGAGCTTTATAACTCGAATACTCAGTTGGGCTCTCAATAATTGCAACAATATTATTTGCCTCAACTGAATCTCCGTCTTTAACTAGAAGATTATTAATTCTTCCACTGACTTTTGAGATAATATTTGCCGGTAATATCTCTGATGTAACGGTTATTGGGGCAGTAATTATATCTGGATATTTAAAGAATGAACTTCCAATTATGATAATTAGTACGACAAGAAAAATCACACCTATACCCCAACGAATTATCCACCGCGGAGGTCTGGATAGGATGTCATTAACCTCATCTGAACGGATTTCTATTTTGTAATCATTTTTCTTTGTCATAATTAATTTCCAAGTTCTAGCTGATTTTTTACTAGCTGAAAATAAGCACCTTTAGAAGCAGTTAGTTCTTGATGAGTTCCTTCTTCAATAATTTGACCTTTATCCAAAACAACAATTTTATCTGCATTTTTTACTGTGCTTAACCTATGAGCAACAATAATCACCGTTCTACCAATGAAAAATTCATCAAGATTTTCCATTATGACCTTCTCATTATTCGAGTCAAGAGCGTTAGTTGCCTCATCAAAAAAGATAAACTGTGGATCTTTATATACAGCTCTGGTAATTAAAATCCTTTGCTTTTGGCCCTGGCTCAGTCCAACTCCCTCTTGCCCTATCTTGGTATTGTATTTTAGCGGTAGAGACTCAATAAAATCTTTGATATTTGCAATTTCTACGGCTCTGCCTAGCTTTTGTTTGTCAATAAACTCTGCTCCCGGAGCAATATTATTGGCAATTGTATCTGAAAAAATAAAGCCATCTTGCATAACAACACCGCACTGCTTGCGCCAAGAAGTCATGCTCAATTCATTCAGATTATTTTCTCCTAACAATAGCTCTCCTCTAGAAGGAGGATAAAAACCTAACAATAGCTTAATTATTGTTGTTTTACCACTTCCGCTGACTCCAACAATAGCCGTTGTCTTTCCGGAGGGAATTGTTAAATTAATACCCCTTAATACATACTCTTCTCCACTTCCGGCATATTTAAATGAAAGGTTATTAATTAACAGAGCTTTGTCTTTTGGGATTTCAGTTATCAGGGAGCTGTCAACAGCCTCTTCATCATCTTTACCATGTATTTCGGCCAATCTTTCAAGACTAATTCTTGCATCCTGAGTCTGTTGTACAAATCCAATAATTTGAGAAATTGGAGCATCAAGCTGTCCAATAATATATTGCACAGACAACATCATACCAAGAGTCAAATCACCTTTAATTACTGAGTTTGCTGCAACAACAGTAATTATAATATTCTTAAATTGGTTTATTAATGTTCCTCCAGCTTCTTGATACTGGCCCAATGCTAATCCTTTGGTGCTAATTTTGAACAACTTTGCCTGAATTCTTTCCCACTCCCATCTCTTCTGCTTTTCACAAGTATTAAGCTTAATTTCCTGCATACCGGTGATTAGTTGGATGACACTACTTTGATTGGCTGCATTTTGGGTAAACGATTTGTAATCCAGCTCTCTCCTCCTTTTCATAAACAGAGATATCCAAAGAATATACAGGCCGGAGGCAAAAAAGAAAATTGAGAAAATGGCTATATTATAGTATAGTAGCACAATTCCGAATATTACTATATTGAAAAATGAAAAAAGAATATTGAGTGAAGAACCGGTTAAAAATGTCTGAATTCTTTTATGGTCGCCAATTCTCTGCATTAGATCGCCAGTCATTTTGGTATCAAAAAAACCGACAGGCAAACGCATCAGCTTTATGAGAAAATCCGAAATAAGAGAAATATTGATTCTAGCTCCCAAATGCAATAATATCCAACTCCTGATAAAATTAACAGAAACAGTACTTAATGCTAATACCATTTGAGCAATCAACACCAGCCATATAAAATTTATATTCTTAGTGCCAATACCTATATCGACAATATTCTGGGTTAAAAAAGGTAATATCAATTGAATAAGGCTACCAAATATTAATCCGATTATAAGTTGCAGAATAAATTGTTTATATGGCTTTACATATGAGTATAAAAATCCAAAGCCGGTTCTATTAGCCTTCTCTCCTGGTTCGACGTAAAACTCAGGGGTGGGTTCCAAAAGCAAAACGATACCCTTATCCTCTCCTCCGGATTTTGTACCTATCCAGGAGCGATTGAACTCTTCCGGTGTAAACGCTGCCAACCGGGCGGCAGGGTCTGCTACATATATTTTTATTCTTTTACCGATACGTTTTATTTTATAGACTACAACAAAATGATTTTGATTCCAGTGAACGATACTAGGCAGAGGTGCTTCGCATAATTCTTGAAAGGATAGTTTAGCTCCCAAGGACTTAAATCCTATACTTTCAGCGGCATTACTTATCCCAAGCATAGATACCCCCTGCCTGGTATATTCACTCCTTTGACGCAAAGTATCGAGACGATATGTCTTGCCATAGTGCTTTGCGACCATTCTCAGGCAGGAGGGACCGCAATCCATAGAATCAAGTTGCTTATATAGATAAAAGGGCATAATCTGAATTTATCGGATACTAAATTTGATTTTAAACATCACCGACAACGGTCTGAGTTTATATGAGTATATATAGTTGGTTACATCGCTATAGCTTGCGTAGTTGAAATTACCAGTATTAAACAGGTTGCGAACCTCTACAATATACTCTATAAGCTCTCTTTTGTGAATTACCTCTGAATCCAAAAAAAACATAGAACGGCTATTTTTAGATAGATAACCGTTGAAATAGTGTTCTCCAGATAGCTTCATGACCAATTTCTTTGAAATTATAAGGTTCAGATTAGCCTGCTGTGTGAGAATATTTATCGGCTTTAGCTGAACAGCATCCATTTCAACCATATTGCGAGTATATATCGCTGAGTAATCCAGTCTGAATGCATTTCCTATTTGTGCTGACAGCTCCATTCCTGTCTTAAGAATTCTAGATTTGGTATCAATAATTGAGCCTTGCCTTAAAACCTCACGAGAGCTAATGCTGTATCCTCCGGACAGAGTTATGGTGCTCCTTATCCCGTCAAAACGCTTGCTTACTCTACCGTCTAATTTGTACCCGTCTGCCACATTGTTTATACAGTGCGACTCTATCTTGCTTAGTGTACCGGAATAAAGGGTGCCATATATTATATCAGAGTTTCTTATCCAGTATCCGGCATCTAAAGTACCAAAGAGAGAGAGGATAGGATTACCGTAAGTCAATCGAGTTGAGTAGCTTCTATTTTTTGATGTGCCTAATTCACCGGAATTGTTCACTACCATCCTGTAGTTTGTCATAATATACCCGCTATAGGCTTCATTCAGACCTCCCACCGAACTATACAACGAAGCATTTACGAAGAGTTTAAGATTGTTCGAGATGGTAATGTTTACTCCTGCATATGGCTTCATAGAGAGAATGTTTTTTTCCTTGTGTGCTTTAGTAATATTATCTTTCAGTGAGAGGTTAGTATTGTCAATCGGTGCAAAAAGACGTATCGATAGCCACTTCCCTATCTCATAACTTATTCCAGGAGCGACAATAAAATTTAATTTAAGCCACTCAATATTATTCATAAGCGAATCTGCCGGAGTGAGTACGTTACCGCCACTATCTTCCGGATTCAGTGAACTTACTATGTTTTTTAACTCCGCATTAAAGGAGGCAGATAGACTGAATCCCCATGAGTTTATCTTTCTGTATGCAGATAGTGAATTATTCGTGTTAAAGGCTTCTGTTTTAAGATTCTGTTCGATATTTTTATATGGGTATTCTGCTATGCCAAATAACTCAGGATAAAGTAGGGGGGTCACTCTCAGAATAGATGGTGAAGAGTTGAAATTAGTAATGGAAGAGATGTTTAAAGTTAATCTTCGTAGTGGTTTAACTATGTTGAATATATTCCTGATCCTTACATCAGACATTGAATAGCTCTGATTTACCATATCCGGAGGAATAGTGGTTTTACCCATATCATTTTTCCAGTTCCCTCCAATAGAGATACTTTCCTTCAGAAATATTTTTTCAGTATTGGCCTGTAACTCCAGAGAGGCTTCAATATCATTTGTTTTGCGTGATTCGCTGTTGATTTCCGTTAGCACAAGCTCTGGAGTATCCGGGAAAAAATAGGTAGTTACAGAAGATGATTTGGATTTCTGAATATCATGCAGATATTTTCCGTTTAGGCTAAGTTCGTAGTTATTCCCCAATTTACGTACTAAGTTTAGTGATACGGTATGCAAATTGTTGTTGAGAAAACGCTCACTCTTAAGAGGAGGACTGCCGTGAGCAGATATGTTCATCATAGAAACTCCACTTGTCATCTCTCCATAGAAAGATTTTAGTTCACGGGATATTTCATCTCCCGTATTATTCGTTTTATATGTGTTGAGTGTTTGAAATTTTCGTGCAAAGTACATCGCCGTAATCTCACCTGTCCACATTACAGGTTTGTAGCCTGCTCCAAACTGTACAACTGAGCTGAATGTCCCTTTTGCCTTCTCTTTAAGTTTCAAATTTATTGCTGCTGCATCCATGGGCTCTATATCTCTTAGTACTTTTACAGACTGGTGGTTCTCAAGCACCTGTACAGTGGCAATATCTTTTGCCTGAATATTATTGGTGGCAATACCATACCGCCCCTTGAGCATATCCATCCCCTCTACATAAAACTTGTTGATATCCTTTCCATAATATTGTATTCTGCCGTCAACGGCTACATCAATACCTGGCATTCTTTTAAGAACATCACCTATTGAGCGGTCAATAGAGTCAATATAACTGTGAACATAGTAGTTTAGTGTATCTCCTCTTCTGCTTATGGATTCGGCTTTTACAATCACCTCCTTTATATGTAAGGCTTCCTCTTGAACTGATATATTTATGACTTGACTTTTTTTGAGAATAACAATGTCAATTGGCTTGATATTAAAGCCTGTTACACTTATTATCAGCGAATCTGCAATGCCGCTGTAAGATAATATATAGGATCCGTCCTCCTTTGTCATTGTATAGCTGTAGTGAGATTTGCCATCCGTGGTTTTAAGTATGACATTGACATCAGAAAGACTCTCATTTGTGGACTTGTTCTTTACAAATCCGCTAATAGTTATCTGAGCAGTTAGCGAATTTGACAATAAGAGAACTAAGATAAAAGAGAGTATATACCTAATGTTTAGTGCTTTATAAGCCGCGTCTTTCATAATTTAAACGGATTAGTTATCAGTGTAATTCTAAAGCCGGAATAGGAGGGAATTGTATCTCTCCTGGCTTTGCTGGCTTTCCTCCCTTATTTATCTCTCTTCCAAATATGGAAGCTAATCCTACAGGGTCTTCCCAGACGAGTCTCTGGAACTTTAAAAACTCCTTTCTGCTACACTTTTGGTGTCTTACATTTTCGTGTAGATAGGAGTAAATTGGAGAGGAAGAGTTTTTAATACCTATAATATCCCATTCAAAATAACCTCTAAGTTCTTTTACCTTAAGGATCATACCAGGTAGTCCGTTAAATTTCCACGGTCCTTCATTAAAAGGGATATTGACAGTAAACCATGCATTATATTCTCTTCCTCTGAAATTTAATTTTGCTTTTAGACAGGGATACCCTAGAATAACCGTGTCACTTCCTGGAATAGTAATCCAATCCATCTTTGGAGTACTCTCCTGATATACAAGTTCGCGTAAAATTCCTGCAGATACAGTAAGCGTACCTTTGGAGGGGTAGTTTTTATAATAATCTTCATAAGTAGCTGTCTCATCTTTATGAAGCCCCAGAACCTGATGGGGACTTATTCCTCCTCTGCGAGATTCTTTTTTTGCTTTGAACATAACAGAGTCCATTTTGTCAGCATTAAGACTATAATATTTGCTCAAACGACTTCCTATCTCAAGAACATATTTGTCAAAAAAAACGCTCTTCTTGGATGTGTCGCGGTAGAACTTATATCTATACACAATAGAATATCTACAGGTATCAATAATAATTTTCTTTTCTGAATCCCTCCAGTATGGGATCTGAGCTGAAAGGGTAAAAGAGAAAACTAATAAAGTAATAAAAATCAGAACTTTTTTCATGATAAAATATTTAGAATCAATAGTGTCTCGCTTAAAATTTAAACTATTATATAGGTCGTTTTTCAACAATATGAAAATTGGAGCATTCTTCATTCTCCTCCTGTTTGTCTTCTATGTTAGAGGAACTTTAGAGAAAACAATAAGAGTGGAGAATACTCCAATTTAAAACAATTTACTAACGTTGTGAAACATCCAGTTCATTATTAATCTTTTCACTCGCTTTTCGTGGAGTGTTTAGCAATCAAACACATCCTTTTTCAAGCTTATTTAATCTTCGAATTTCATGAAAGTATAACAACACGAAACGTGTTAAAATCGTTGAAATAATAACTTTCTTCTGTCTACGGATAAAAAAGAATTTGGTCTTCATATGGTACACCCGGAGACCAGCCACCATTTTCACCAATTTGAACATTTGCATTGCCATTGTCGCTTGTAGAAGATCCTCCTGGTTCTCCAGCATACGCACATCCACAAGAACAAACTCTCTCCCCACCTCTAATTTGATTCATTTCTCTCTTAGAGAGATCATTCCCTTCTAATT
>JAGPLK010000082.1 GCA_018053445.1 Bacteroidales bacterium
ACCTGGCGGGCATCTGCCCAGCAAGGAGAGTCAAAGGCAGGAGCTTTGTGCTTGTGGGAAAAGACCTCAACAAAGTACTCTCCAGCCTCAAGTTTCATCTCTTCAGGTCTGGCACCGTAGAGTCCATTATATAAGGTGTCATCGTAGGAGCTCCGGACAATAAGGCGCATCAAATTTGTGTCCGGCAAGGGTCTTAAAGACGCTTTAGTCAGCACATCCTCACTCGTGATGCGCAGGCGGAGAGTAGCCTCTCCCCCATCTGTTAATGTTAGCCCCTGACAGCCCGCTGCCAGGATAGCAACCAAAAAGATCACTCTCTTCATATCTCACTCTATTTTAATTGGTTTTCATCCCAAAAATATAACACTTCGCAAGCAAAAGAGTGTAAATTGATACAAACTTTAAAAAATATTCAATTTTAAAATTACGATTTAGAATTTTATTTAAATTTGAACAAATTTAAACTTAACTATGTACAGAATCACCGAGCACCCTATCCTCCCAATTCCTGCGGAAGATAGCGTAGAGTTCACCTTTGAGGGTCAGAAAATCACCGGTCAGAAGGGTTTTACCATCGCAGCAGCACTGCATCAGGCCGGAAAAGTTGTCCACAAACACAGTTTAGAGCACAGAGAGCGCACTATGGAGTGCGGTATTGGCAAATGCGGCGCCTGCGAAATGTTGGTTGACGGCAAAGTAAGGCGTATCTGCATTACAAAAGTTGACGATGTTAAAAATGTCAACCGGATTGAGGAGTCATACCTTCCTGAAGAGACTGTTCTTGTTGAAAAAGATGGAAAGGAGATTAAAATCAGAAAAACAACAGTTGTTATTATTGGTGCAGGCCCTGCAGGTCTTGCCGTAAGGGAGGAGCTTAACAAAGCAGGAATCCAGAATCTGGTAATTGACAATAACAGTAAAATTGGTGGTCAATTCCTTATGCAGACCCACCAGTTCTTCTTCTTTGAAAAGGAGAAACGATTTGGAGGGATGAGGGGATTTGACATTGCCAACACCCTTGCAGGTGAGGACCACAGCGGCATACTCCTTGACTCTGTTGTCTGGGATATACTTGAAGGCAAGAGGCTGGTTATAAAAGATATCGCAAAACAGGAGATCAGCTATGTTGATGCCGAGCATCTTGTTATAGCTACAGGAGCTGTTCCATTTATGCCGGCATTCAAAAATGACGACCTGCCGGGGGTATACACAGCTGCTGTTGTACAGAGGATGATGAATCAGGAGCTTACTTTACTGGGGAAAAAGATTCTCACGGTAGGAGCCGGAAATATTGGATACCTCACATCATACCAGGCTATGCAGGCCGGTGCAGAGGTTAAAGCTATAATAGAGGCAATGCCACGCGAAGGGGGATTCCCTGTTCAGGCAAACAGAGTCAGAAGACTCGGCATTCCTGTTATGACTTCTCATATTTTGCTGGAGGCAATTCCAAACGCAGACAGAACAGGTGTAACAGGTGCTATTATCGCTCAATGTGAAAACTTCAAACCAATACCTGGAACAGAGAAGATAATTGAAGATATTGACTGTATAAATATATGCACAGGACTCATTCCTGACAATCAGTTATTCAGAAAGGGAGTTGAGATTTACGGAAGACATTGCCACGGAGTTGGCGATGCAGTAAGGATTGGAGAGGGAACATCTGCCGTATTAAGAGGTAAGCAGTGTGCTTATGAGATACAGCAGGATCTGGGATTCAGATACAACTACAATGATTACCTGGCCGTTTCAAAAGAGTACATAGACTCTCAGCAGCACCCTGTAAAAGTAATTGATGAGCCATTCAGACCAACACCTGAAAGGATGAAAGAGAAAGGCTTTGTTCAGATTGACTGTCTCTACGGATTTGCCTGCAACCCTTGCTCTTTTGCCTGTGAATACGGAGCAATAACAAAATCATCAACCTCCACTGTTCCAAGAATTGATTTTGACAAGTGCGTTGGTTGTATGAGGTGCGTTTACCAGTGCCCGGGGCTTGCAATATTCGGCTACCAGTTCAACAAAAACTGGATCTTCCTGCCTATCGAATACAAGGCCGATGAGGGTGCCGATGTTTTCCTGGTTGACAATAACGGGAAAAAGGTTGGCGAGGGAGTTATTGAAAAGATCCTCAAAAAGGATAATAAAACCAATGTTGCAAGAGTAAAGGCTAAAGACCTCGAAGGGGAGGCTCTTCTGGCAGTCAGAGGATTTATTATCAAAGAGAAGTATCCACAGCCTGTAAAAATAAAACAACTTGACGGAGAGCACGATGCTAAAACATACATCTGCCACTGCGAAGATGTAACCGTTGAGAAGATGCTTGCAGCAATTGGTGACAGAAAGGTAATATCATCAGATGAGCTCAAGCACATTACGAGAATAGGTATGGGTCCTTGTCGCGGAAACAGATGCGTACCAAGAGCAAAAATGTACCTTAAACCATACGGAATAGAGGTTATTGGAGAGCCGACTCCTCGCGGGCCTATGTCAAACCTGGTTACACTGGGAGATATGAACCCTGTGGGAAAAAGCGAAAGCATCATACTTCCTAAAGGCAGCAAATGGGTAGAAAAAGTTCCCGCAATAATTGCCGGTGGCGGTATAGCCGGCAGCTCACTCTTCAGATATATGGCCGAGGCGGGTATGAAACCATACCTTATTAACGACGGACTCGGCAGTTCGTGGAGAAATATAGCAGGGGGGCGCCCGGCATTCTCACTGCCTGCACTTGCAGATATAGCAAAACATAACCTGGAAATATTCAGGAAACTTAACGACAAACACTCCATTGACTTCAAACTTATAAGATATGTAGGTTTTGTCCACGATCAGGCAACATACGACTCACTAGACATGTCCCGTAACTGGAGTGATGCCAGAATGGTTGAGAAAAAAGATTTCCGCAAAGAGATTTCTCCATACTTCAACCCTTCACTCGACACATACAGCCACGCTCTCATTACAAACGACTGCTGGCAGGCAAATCCCGGACTTACCCTTGATCTTGTAAGAGAGATGGGTCGTCAGAACGGCGGAAAAATACTTGAAAACACAAAATTAGTTGATGTGCAACGGGATGGAAAAGAGTACAGAGTAATAGTACTCACCCCTGACAAAGAGTACGCCGAATACAGGACAGAGGTGTTTATAAACGCTTTGGGTGCTGAAGCCGATAAATTTGCAAGGAAGCTGGGTATAGAGACCGGTCTCTTCCCTGTCAAACACCAGGCATTTATCACAAAGAGATTACCAATGCTCGGCAAAGATGGAGCAAATCTTGATATGCTTATTGACAGGCGCAAATACAAAGGCTTCTCTGCAGTGTACGGACAACAGCTTGCAGAGACAGGACAAATCATTGGATGCGCCTCCCCAGCAATTGATGCTACCGAGACCGATAAAAACCTTAAGATAAACAGCCGGGAATTCATTGAGATAGCAACCGAGATCTTTACAAACTGGATACCTCAGCTTAGCGGAGTTGGATTCCAGGCAGTATGGAGCGGTTACTACATTGAACCAAGATATATTGTAGATCCGGAACTTGGACTCTTCACCGGAATGCGCGGCCACGGATTCATGCTCTCCCAGTACATCGCAAAACTATATGTAGATTACCTAATGGGACGAGAGGTTCCTGAATACTTCCACGACCTTAAACTAAGCGGCAAAGGTCTCAGCGAGCAAGCATTTAAATAACGCAGAATCATAGCGCAGAACCGCACAGCCGTAAGTCTCTGTTAGATAGCACTTAGACACTTAATCCCGCGGATTATCCGCGGGATTAAGTGTTAATGAGCAAAAATACAATGTGTTACAAGAGCACGGGTATAGAATATACAATTAGTTTTTGATGTGGGAAAAGTGGTATGAGCTAAAGTTTCCCACATATGCATTATGATATTATTCGTATAATTTACGAACGAATTACCATGAAAATCTAAAACGCTTAGCGCTGTAACTCTTTGATTAACTAGTCATAAAAAATCATAATGACAGCTGACATGTACTGCCGAATGGCTTAACCTGCGAAGCACCATATAAACTTTGCAGAAGGCGGTGAAGTATCAGACCCGTGCGGCTGCAACTTGCTTACTGATTGTACGTTAACACTTAATCCCGCGGATCATCCGCGGGGTTAAGTGTTAACTTGAAGATATACTGTGAGTTATAGCGGTACGGGTATATAGTTTACTTCTGGTTTTTGATGTGGGAAACTTTAGTTGGGTTGACAGGGATATTCGTTTATCTAACTGATAATTAGATAGTTAAAATTTAGTTTTTTAAAAAGTTTTCGAAAACATGATTTGTAACTACTTGTTTTCTAGCAACATAAACGAATATCCCTGTCAACCCAATTCTTTTGTCTCTGCTGCGGAGGAATTCTGCTGCGGGGAGGAGGCAATTATATGGTGCCGGGCGTGAGGCCTGGCGGTTACCCGCCCGCCCGGCCTGAGTTGGCCATTCGGCAGATAATTTTTGGAGACCGGTTCAGGTCCGTGTGAACCCGCACCGCCACGGGCATACCCGTGCAACTGTAAATTATTGATTGACAGCGGAAAGACAATCCACCTGACAGATCACCTGTCAGGTGGATTGCTTATGTGTAGGTAATCAGTGTATTGCAGCGGTGCGGGTTAAGAAGAGGAGTGAAGAAAGAGTAAGAAGAATATGAGAGAGAAGAAAGTGGAGAAAGTGTGAAATTTGAGATCGGAATGAGACCGGTATAAAACTTCATGAGGCCTTATCCTTATTGGGATAAAACCTCACTACTTAACCTAAACTTAAACTATGAAAAACTTCACTTACTGAATATTCAAATCTTGTGCCAAAGTTTATTCAACTATGCGAAGTTTTGCAAATTTTAGTAAAAGTGTCTTCTGTCCGCCATCGTTAAAGGCGACTACTGCTCTCATATTGAGGACATCACCCTCTAATAAAATAATTTTTCCGTAACCAAATCGTTCATGTTCAACATTCATTCCTACCCGCAACTTTTCTACGGGGTCAGGGAAAAAGTTTTCGCGTCTAGGGGGGGGCGGGGCCGTCGCAGACGGGCCGGCGGCTGCCGGGGAGGCGGGCCTTCTGAAGGCCTCGCCGGCAGACGGCTGGGCGGAGCGTGCGGGACGCTCGCTTCGCCCGGCCGCCCCCACTCCTCTGCCCGTACCTGACGAAAAGAGTCCTGATGAGTTTGAGCTATCGGTCCTGAAGATGGACATAACTCCATCCTCATAGGGCCAGTTGAGAAACTTGCGGTCCACCTCCTTCAAAAAACGACTTGGAGGATAGTTCACCTGTTGTCCCCAGCGAAATCTTGATTGAGCGTATGAGAGAGTAATTGCCCTCTTAGCTCTGGTAAGGGCTACATAAAACAGGCGCCTCTCCTCCTCTATCTCCTGATCACTGCTCACACCATTAATACTTGGAAAGAGGTTATCCTCCATACCTATAACATATACATAAGGAAACTCCAAACCCTTGGCTGAGTGCACAGTCATAAGACTTACTTTATTATTCTCCTCCTTGCTGTCTGCCCCTTCATCTACAGCACTCATAAGAGATATCTTCTCCAGAAACTCTTCAAGAAGAAGCGGTCCGGACTCCCTGTCAGGCATAAGGCCAGGATCTTCATCCGCAATCAAATCGCCATCTGAAATCTCACCGCCTGAAAGTTCTCCCTCCATCTCCTTTATTGAATTAAAGAGCTCCTCAACATTCTCCAGACGAGCCTGACCCTCGAGCGAGCTATCGGCCCTGAGATGCTCCATATAACCGGAACGCATCAGTATCTCCATTGTAATATCGTAGGCAGTAGCCGTTGAAGCCTTGCTCCCAACCTCGGCTATCAGAGCCGTAAATATTGAGAGGCGGGCGGCGGCGGCGGGCTTGATGCCAAAGGCATCAAGATCACCGGCGTGAAAGGCCTCCCACATAGAGAGGGAGGCCGCCCCCGCCGCCGCCGCCAGATAACCCATTGTCGTATCCCCGATACCCCTTGCAGGAACATTTACCACCCGTCTGAAAGCCTCATCATCCTTAGGATTAACGAGCAATCTCATATAAGCAAGTACATCCTTTACCTCCTGCCTCTCATAGAAGGAGTGGCCGCCATAAATCCTGTAAGGAACAGACCTCTTTCTCAACGCCTCCTCAACCACCCTGGACTGAGCATTAGTTCTGTAAAGAATTGCAAAATCAGAATACTCCGCTCTATCCGAGTATATTCTGTTCATAAGAGAGGAGACAACTGTAAAGGCCTCCTCCTGATCCGAATAGCCCCTTATAACCTCAATCTTCTCCCCCGCCTCAGCCTCAGAGAAACACTCCTTGTTAAGTCTGTTGGAATTCTTTGCTATAAGAGAGTTTGCAGCATTCACAATTGTCTGCGTTGAGCGGTAATTCTGCTCAAGCTTAAACTCCTTAGCCTCCGGATAGTCCTTTCTGAAATTGAGAATATTCTCAATTCTCGCCCCCCTGAAGGCATATATACTCTGAGAATCATCCCCCACCACACACAAATTCCTGTGATTAGCAGACAACTTCTTTACAATCAAATACTGAGAAAAGTTAGTATCCTGATACTCATCCACAAGAATAAAAGAGAACCTCTGCTGTAACTTCTCCAGCACCTGAGGAAAGTCCCTTATCATTATATTAGTATAGAGCAAAATATCATCAAAATCCATTGCACCCGCCTGCCTGCATTTCCTCTCATAGAGAGCATAAATCTCACCTATCTTAGGCTTCCTGGCAATTGCATCCCTCTGCATCAGCTCCCCATTTGCAAGGTATGCCTTAGCAGTTATCAAGTTGTTTTTTGCCATAGATATTCTGGAGAGTACCTCGTTTGGCTTGTACATC
>JAGPLK010000083.1 GCA_018053445.1 Bacteroidales bacterium
TACGGAAACAAGGAGACAACTCCTGAAAGAAAGGCTGAGATTATTGCTGTATACAATCAATCACAAAAAGAGGCTTTTGCTGTTGATTCTGCATTCCAGGCTGCAAATCCAAACTCATTTTATACTCTTATCCAGCTTACTCAAAAGGTAGAAGATTTTCCAATGGCAGAGATGGAGGCAAAAATTGCCTCTTTCAAAGCTCTTCCTGAATTTGAAGGAAACAGATATATTGCTCAGATTGAAGAGAGTCTTGCAACCCTTAAGACTCTTGAGGTTGGAATGGTAGCTCCTGATTTTACAATGAATGATCCTCAGGGAAATCCAATTGCACTTTCATCTGTGTATCCTAACAACAAAATCACTATGATTGATTTCTGGGCAGGATGGTGCGGCCCTTGCCGTCGTTTCAACCCAACTCTTGTTGAGATTTACAAAAAGTACAACAAACTTGGATTTGGAGTATTTGGTGTATCTTTTGACAGAGACGCAGAACTTTGGAACAGCGCAATCAAGGATGACAAACTAACTTGGCCTCAGGTTTCTGATCTTCAGTACTGGAACAGCGCAGCTGCAAAACTTTACCATGTTAAATACATTCCACAGAATATATTTGTTGACAGTGAAGGTAAAATTATCAAACGCAAAGTAAGTGAAGAGGAGCTTGTATCTTTCATTGAGGAACAACTCGGAATTACAGCTAAATAAAGCTTGAGTCTTAAAATAATGAGGGTGCCCAAAAAGAAATTTTGGACACCCTTTTTTTTGCCCTTTGATGCTGCCGGACGGTTATAGTGGCGAAGCCATCTAAAGTTTCCCACATCAAAAAACCGTTTTATATTCTACACCCGTGCCCTTGTAACACGCTATATACCTTTAAGTTAACACTTAATCCCGCGGATGATCCGCGGGATTAAGTGTTAACGCACTTACAGCAAGCAAGATACAGCCGCACGGGGCTGCCACTTCACGCAGGCCGGGTTTTAGATTTACAGCGGAATTGTATATGTTCAAGCTACAGCAAACTGAATGCTGCTGTCAAGCCGGCCATCACTATAGCAACCATACTCATTAGCTTAATAAGTATGTTAAGTGATGGACCTGAGGTATCCTTAAAGGGATCCCCAACAGTATCGCCAACTATTGACGCCTTATGGCTGGGTGAACCAGGCCCGCCAAAGTTCCCCTCCTCTATATATTTCTTTGCATTATCCCAAGCTCCACCTGCATTTGCCATGAATATTGCAAGTACAAAACCGGCACCAAGACCACCGGCAAGTAAACCCATCACTCCTGAAACACCAAAAACCAAGCCTGTTACTACAGGTACTGCTATTGCCAAAAGAGAGGGAAAAAGCATCTCTCGCTGAGCCCCTTTGGTTGAAATCTCAACACATCTTGCATAATCAGGAGTTGTTTTACCCTCAAGAATACCTTTGATTTCACGGAACTGCCTTCTTACCTCCTCAACCATCTGGCGTGCAGCTCTTCCAACTGCATTCATTGTAAGGCCACAGAAAAGAAAAGACATCATTGAGCCCAAAAAAACACCTGCCAGAACTTTTGGATTCATAAGAGATACTTCATAGTACTCCATAAAATCAGGGATAGTTGCCCGTGCTACTTCAACTGTCCGACCGGCAATATCTATTGTATTCTGACCAAGATGGATCAATCCTATTTTTATCTCTTCAATATATGATGCAAGAAGTGCCATTGCTGTAAGGGCAGCTGAACCAATGGCAAATCCTTTGCCTGTTGCAGCAGTTGTGTTTCCGAGAGCGTCCAGAACATCCGTCCTTTTTCTCACCTCGGGTTCAAGACCACTCATTTGAGCATTTCCTCCTGCATTATCAGCAATTGGGCCATAAGCATCTGTTGCCAGAGTAATTCCTAGTGTAGAGAGCATTCCCACAGCAGCTATCCCAATACCATAAAGCCCAAGGCTAAGGTTCTCCGCTGAAAGCATATTCTGAACATCAAAGTTGGTTGCACATAAAAAAGCAAGTATGATTGCGGCTGTAATTGTAAGTACCGGTATAGCAGTTGATACCATCCCAATTCCTATCCCGGATATGATAACGGTTGCCGGACCGCTCTGAGCACTCTCTGATATACTCTTGGTTGGTTTATATGAATGAGAGGTATAGTACTCTGTTGAGTGGCCGATTATTATTCCGGCTACAAGTCCTACAACTACAGAAAAAGATATACCAACCCAATTCTCAAGACCAAGAATGTAAAGAATTCCAAAGGTTGCTGCCGCTATTAATATTGAGCTGACATTCACCCCAACGCCCAAAGATTTGAGTAACTCCTTCATTCCGGCACCCTCTTTTGTCCTTACAAGAAATATCCCAATAATTGAGAGAAGGATACCAACAGCAGCTATAAGCATTGGTGCAAAAACAGCCTTCATCTGAAGCTGAGGATTTATGTAAAATGCCGATGCTCCAAGGGCGGCAGTTGCAAGGATTGACCCGCAATAAGACTCATAAAGATCTGCACCCATTCCGGCAACATCTCCTACATTATCTCCAACATTATCAGCTATAGTTGCAGGGTTTCTTGCATCATCTTCAGGAATATTTTCCTCTACCTTACCAACAAGGTCCGCTCCCACATCTGCTGCTTTTGTGTATATACCCCCTCCTACTCTTGCAAAGAGGGCTTGAGTAGATGCCCCCATTCCAAATGTCAGCATTGTGGTGGTAATAATAACTAGCTTTTGTCCCTCAGTTGCCTCGATAAAATTATCAAGAAGAATATACCATACAGAGATATCAAGAAGTCCCAGCCCTACAACAACAAGTCCCATTACGGCACCAGATCTGAAGGCTACTCTGAGCCCCCCGTTTAATGACTTTCTTGATGCGTTTGCAGTCCTGGCCGATGCGTATGTTGCTGTCTTCATTCCAATAAACCCGGCAAGCCCTGAGAAAAATCCGCCTGTAAGGAATGCAAACGGAACCCATTCATTCTGGACACCAAAACCATAGGCAAGAATCGCAAAGAAAATTGCAATAACAATAAAAACTATAGTAACAACTTTGTACTGCTGCCTTAAATACGCCATTGCTCCGCTGCGTACATAGGAGGCAATCTCCATCATTCGCGGAGTCCCTTCGCTCTCTTTCATCATCTCTTTAAAGAAATAGCGGGCAAAAATCAGTGCTGCAAGTGAGGCTAGCGGCACCAGATAGAAAAGAAGTTCAGTTTTCATAATTTGAAGTTTGGTTAATCCATGTGTTCAAAAAAGCCCTCTTCTATTGAGGGCAAAATGGTCCTGGCTACTCTTTTAAGGTTCGCTTCTGAACCTGTTGAAAAGAACCTGGTCTGCTCTTCCTGATTTAGAGTTCCCTCCTGAATCAGGCCTCTCTCCTCCATTATTTCATATGTATGTTTTGCAACAGCCGGCGCAGGATCAACAAGAGTAACACCCTCTCCTGCTATCTCCCTGATCTGATCACTCAGAAAAGGATAGTGAGTACAACCAAGTACAATATAGTCCGCCCCTTTAGCTATCATTGGGGTAATATATTTGGACAATAATTTTTTACTCTCCGGAGTATCGGCCTTACCGTTTTCAACAATATCAACAAGGCCGGTTCCTACCTTCTCAACAACTCTCAGTCCTGTTGCAAATCTTCTTAGAGTCTTGTTGTAAAGCCTTCCCATAAATGTCCCTTTTGTTGCCAGAACTCCTATAACTTTTGTTTTTGACATCTTTGCTGCAGGTTTAACTGCAGGCTCCATTCCGACAAATGGAATTTCGTATTTCCACCTTAGCTCCTCAATGGCCGCTGCAGTAGCTGTATTGCAAGCAATAACGATGATTCCGGCACCATTTTTAATTAAAAAATCAGTAATGCTCATTGCTCTGGAAATAATCTCAGACTGTGGCCTGGGTCCATAGGGTGAGAAAGCATTATCTGAAACATAAATCATCCTGTTACCGGGTATAACTTTAATCAACTCTCTCCAGACTGATAATCCGCCTACTCCGGAGTCAAAGATACCTACGATGTTATTTTGTTTGTTTTGAGAATCCATATAAAAAAGGAAATCGCCCTACAATTTGATTTGCAGGACGATTGTAAAGTTATAAAAAAATATTCTCTACTGTTGCTGTGGAGCAGGAAGTTTTTTATCTGCAGGGATTCCAAGTTCCTTTTTTGCCATAGGCATCACATCAACACTCTGTTCTGCATTAATGAAAGGCACTGCTCCTGTTGATGTATCAAAAATGTAAATAAATCCTTGCTCTTTGCCAATTTTCTGAATAGCATCATTTGCTTTTTTGAAGACCGGAGCAAGTAGTAAGTTTTGCATTTGCTGATACTCCTGACCTGCACTTTGCTGAAACTGTTCAAATCTAGCCTGAATTTCCTGAAGCTCCTTTTGTTTTGCCTCCAATACAGCAGCAGTCCAGGTAGCCTGTTTTTGCTGATATGTATTCAGTTTAGTATTAAACTCAACCTGCATAGCCTCCATTGTTTCGTTAAGGTCAGCAGAATATTTTTCTAGTTTTACTGCAGCACTATCTCTGTCTGGCATCAACGCAACCAACTCCTGTGTGTTCAAATGACCAAATTTCAGAGCTTGCGAAAACGAAGTCGTGGATACTGCAAGAAATAGTACCAGTAGTATTTTCGATAAATGTTTCATAAAAGAATTATAAATTATTGTGTTTGTTATTTCAGGTTTAATTTCCTTATTACTCTGTCAGTAATATCAACTCTTGGGTTTTTGTAAACTACCCCCTGTACCACATTGATATCAAAAACTATGCCCAGTCCCATCTCGGCAGCAACGGCATCAATCGCCCCCTGCACTCTTCTCTGTATAGGCTCCATAAGCTCCATTGTCATTTTTGAAAAGGATCCATCCTGGCCAAATATCTCTTTCTGTCTCTCTTTTGCGTTCCTCTCCATCGTGATAATCTCGTTCTCCCTTGCCTGGCGTAAATTGTCGCTTAGTCTTGACTTCTCAGACTGATATTTCCTGAAAAGCATCTCAATTCTATCCTTGTCTGTTTGAATATCGGCTTCATGACCCTCTCTAACCTGGTCAAGGCGGCTTTGTGCTGTTTTATACTCGGGCATTTTGTCAAGAATATCCTGAGTGTTCAGATATCCATAGTTCTGAGCATTTACTGTAAAAACAGAAGCCAGAACAAATGCGAATGTTATCAAAATTCTTTTCATATCTGTAGATGTTAATTTTAAAATTGTTGTCCAATTACAAAGTGGAAATTACTTCCTCCCCTTCTCTTGTCTCCTACAGGATCAAATCCATAGCCCCAGTCAATACCAAGCATCCCTACGATTGGAAGAAGAACTCTTACACCCACACCGGCAGATCTCTTGATCTGGAAAGGGTTAAAGTCTTTAAGATCTGACCATGAGTTACCACCCTCAAGGAAGAGAAGCGCATATATGGTTGATTGTGGCTGCAAAACAAGCGGATAACGAAGTTCAACCGTAAACTTATCGTATACATTGCCTACATATCCATTGTTCTTTCTTGGGGTAAGTGAGTTGTTTTCGTATCCTCTCAAACCGATGATATCTGATCCGTATGTATTGTAACCCGACATACCATCTCCGCCTACTATAAAACCTTCAAATGGTGAATAGCCAAGATTTCTGTTATAGTATCCCAGATATCCAAACTGAGCTCTGGTCATAAGTACGAGGTCTCCAACAATTGGTGTAAAAAGAGCCCCTTTGAATGTCCATTTGTGATACTCAATCCATTTGTACCTCTGAGCATCTGTCATACCCTTATAATTGGTATCCTTTGGGCGGAAGAGTGAGTATGGAGGAGTCAACTGCAGTCCCATCTGGAAATCAGAGCCTTTTCTGGGATAGATTGCCTGGTCAGTTGAATTCCTTGAAAGATTAATCTTCCAGCTTATATTGTTGGATAGACCATCTGTAAAGAGGAAATAGTACTGCCAGTCAGTTAACCTGTATGTCTGCCAGCTTAGTTCATTATAGAAAACAAACCAGTTATCGGGCCATTTTAATCTTGTACCAATCCCGGCGCCAAATCCATATACCTCCATACTCTGACCTGAATTCTGGTAAAAATAGTAGGAGTTGGTTTGTCTTGTATAGTATGCTGAGATATTAAGCGATGTTGGTTTCTTCCCGGTAAGCCAGGGCTCAGAGAAACTTGCTGAAAACGCAGTGTAATATGTTCCGTTAGTCTGGAATCTTACAGATAATTGCTGACCATCACCAAGCGGAACAGGTCTCCATGAACTCTTTTTGAAAACCCTCCCTATGGAAAAGTTATTGAAACTCAATCCCAGGGTTCCTACGAATGTATTTCCACCCCAACCTCCGGCCAGTTCCAGCTGGCTGTTTGGCTTCTCCTCTACATTATATGTAACATCAACTGTATTAGCATTATAATTAGGCATAATATTGTATCCGGATGGAGACATTATTTTCTCAGGTTCAAAGTGCCCCATAGATGCAAGATCTCTTAATGAACGCTCCAGCTCAGACTGACTAAAGAGATAGCCCGGTTTTGTCCATAACTGCCTTCTTACAACTTTCTCGTTAGTTATGTTGTTTCCATTGATAACAATACGGTTAAATGTTGCCGGTTTTCCCTCAACCATTCTCATCTCTACATCTACCGAATCTCCGTCAATTCTAACCTCAACAGGTGACACATTGAAAAAGAGATAACCATTTTCCCTGTATAATTTTGAGACGTTGCCCTCCTCTGCTTCAAATAATCT
>JAGPLK010000084.1 GCA_018053445.1 Bacteroidales bacterium
GTTATTCTTCCGGGAAGGGCAAAGACTTCACGGGAATATGAATCTGCAAGTTCAGCTGTGGTAAGAGCACCCCCCTTTTTTCTTGATTCAACTACTATTGTGGCTTTTGATAATCCGGCAATCAATCTGTTTCTCTGTACAAAATTTATTTTAAAGTCTATGCTTCCCCTTGGGAATTCAGTGACCAGAGCTCCATTTTTTATTATTGCCCTGGCATATGAGGTATGAGCCCTGGGATAGATTCTATCCAGAGGATTTGCGAGAACTGCTATTGTTTCAAGATTGAATTCAAGAGCGCTTTTGTGAGCTGTAATATCAATACCGTAAGCCAGTCCGCTCGCAATAACAGGGGATAGTCCGCTCTCTGAAAGCCCCTTTACAACCATCCTACACTCCTCTGTCCCTCTTGCAGAAGCCTCTCTGGTCCCAACTACAGCAATGATTTTATCACTGCTGATATTTGCGGTACCTATTGAATAGAAAACAACCGGGGCATCCTGGCAGGATAGTAGTTGTTCAGGATAGTTATGGCATCCAAGCAGGTGAATTTTTATCCCCTTCTCTTTGCACCAGCACACCTCTTTTTCTGCGCTATCAAGCTCTTTGCCTGTTATAATCTCCCCTGCATATCTGCTCCCCTTTCCGAATAAGTCCTCCAGCTCATCTTTGTTCATTGTAAACAGAGAGGCGGCTGAGCCAAATGTGTCAATAATCTTTCTTGGCATCTCAACCTTGTACCTGAAAATTGAACTTAGAGCAATTGCATAAATAATTTCATCGGGATACATTCTCAACTTTTTTTATAAAGTTAGATTATAGTAATCCCGATGAAATACTCTTCCTGTAAGGAAATAGATAATTTTGACAAATAATTGGAAAGAAAAGTTCCCTTATCAGATATACCTTATATTATCAGCATGGCATCACCGTATGTGCCAAATCTGTAACCCTCCTTCAGGGCTACATTGTATGCCTTCATAACATTGTCATATCCTCCAAACGCTGCAACAGTCATAAGCATTGTTGACTGAGGCAGGTGGAAGTTGGAAATGAGGGCATCAGGAACGGCAAAATTATGAGGAGGAAATATAAATTTATTTGTCCATCCGTTAAACGGCTTAATTCTGTTTTGTGTAGTAACGGATGTTTCAACTGCTCTCAGAACCGTAACTCCAACTGCAAATACCTTTTTCCCGTTTTCTCTTGCGCTGTTTATATCATTTGCAGCCTGTTCAGAAATTACCATCTGCTCAGAGTCCATCTTATGCTTGCTTAAGTCTTCAACATCAACAGTTCTGAAGTTTCCCAGACCCATATGAAGAGTAATACTTGTTGTATTAACACCTTTTATTTCCATTCTTTTAATAAGCTCTCTGCTAAAGTGAAGCCCTGCAGCGGGAGCAGCAACTGCCCCCTCGTTCTCTGCGTAAATTGTCTGATATCTTTCGGAATCTACGCTCTCAGCCTTAGCTCTTATCCATTTGGGAATAGGCATTTCACCCATTCTAAAGAGTGTAGATTTAAACTCCTCGTGAGTGCCATCAAAAAGAAATCTTAATGTGCGTCCTCTGGAGGTTGTATTGTCAATAACCTCTGCCACCAGGCTGTCATTCTCTCCAAAGTAGAGTTTGTTTCCGATTCTGATTTTTCTTGCAGGATCAACAAGAACATCCCACAATTTCTGGTCACTGTTTAATTCTCTCAGAAGGAATACTTCAATCTCGGCCCCTGTTTTCTCCTTATTTCCATATAACCTTGCCGGAAAAACCTTGGTGTTGTTAAAGACAAATACATCATTCTCATCTGTGTATTTTAGAATCTCTTTAAAGGTAGTATGCTCTATCTCTCCTGTCTTTCTGTGCATTACCAATAGTTTGGACTCGTCTCTGTATTTTGAAGGGTATTTGGCAATTGCTTCTGCCGGAAGGTTGTAATTAAACTGGGATAATTTCATAATTGTATAAAAAAAAGTTGACGACTCTTTCTTATACGGATTATTTTAAAAAAAGTTTCAAAAATTGATAGAAAATTATAAAATTTCAAAAATTCTTTCAGCTTCGTCCATGTTAAGTGCATTTTCAATTCTAAAAGGTCCGGATGCACTTCTTACAAGAGCGGTAAGGTGTGCACCACTTCCCGCAGCAACTCCGATATCTCTGGCAAATGACCTGATGTATGTACCCTTGCTGCAGCTTATCGCAATCTTAAGAAGAGGTTTGTTAAATGATATCACCTCCAGTTCATGAATTTTTATCCTGGCAGGCTTCATCTCTGCATCTTTTCCTGCTCGTGCAATATCATATGCCCTTTGGCCATCAATAAGTTTTGCAGAGAAAATAGGGGGTATCTGATCAATCTCTCCTTTGAGATTTTCAAGCAGAGATTCAACCAGTTCCTGGTCTATATGGTCAAATGGAAAAGTGGCGTCAATCTCTTTCTCAAGATCATAGGATGGAGTAGTTGCTCCAAAACATATATCAGCTATATATTCCTTCTCTTCTGACTGAAGAGTTTCTGCTGCTCTCGTTGCTTTCCCGATGCAAATAAGGAGAATTCCTGTTGCCAGCGGATCGAGAGTGCCTGCATGCCCTACCTTAATATTTTTCTGGTTGAAAAATCGCTGGAGTCTGAATTTTAATTTCCTTACAGCATCTGCCGATGTCCATTTCAAAGGTTTATCAAGGACAAGAACAATACCTCCGGGATAATCCTCCAGGTTTCTTGAAAGTTTTATACTAATATTTCTTTTGTCAAGTATGTGAAAATTCTCCTGACTTTTCATCTGCAGGGAATTTTGTTAATTCTGGTTTCGTGTCTTCCTCCTTCAAATGATGCTGCAAGAAAAGATTTAAGAATTGCTATTGCCTCTTGATGAGTAATAAATCTTGCCGGAAGTGAAAGGATGTTTGCATTGTTGTGATTTCTTGCAAGTTTTGCCAGCTCTTCGTTCCAGCATAGAGCGGCTCTTATACCCGGGTATTTGTTAACTGTCATACTTATACCATTCCCTGAACCACAAATTGCAATTCCCAGTGGCAGATCTCCATTTTCAACAGCTTTTGCAAGAGGGTGAGCTACATCCGGGTAGTCCATACTCGCCGGAGAGTTAGTTCCAAAGTCTTCAGTCTGGTAGCCCAATATTGTCAGCTCTTCTTTTAAAATCTCTTTAAGTTCGTATCCTGCGTGGTCAGAAGCAATACCTATTTTCATAAATTCTATTTTTTCGCGGGCAAAGTTAGCATTTTAAATTATTACATTTGTACCATTATGAAAATAGAGATGCTTGACCTTAAGGGTCAATACATAAAGATAAAAGAGGAGATTGATCTGGAGATAGAAAATGTTTTGAAAGAGACTCAGTTCATTGGTGGTCGCCAGGTCTCTGAATTTGCAACAGCTCTTTCTGAATATCTCTCTTCAAAGTTTGTAGTCACTTGTGCAAATGGTACGGATGCTTTGCAGATTGCTCTTATGTCGCTTGGCTTGGAAAGAGGGGACGAGGTGATTATACCTGCATTTACATACGCCGCTACTGCTGAGGTAGTAGCCCTTCTCGGCCTCACTCCTGTACTTGTTGATGTTCATCCGGACAATTTTAATTTAGATACCTCTCAGATACCACAGGTTATCTCTGAAAAAACCAAAGCTATTATGCCCGTTCATCTTTTTGGTCAATCCGCAGAGATGGCAAAAGTCATGGAGATGGCAAAAAGATATGGATTGAAGGTTATTGAGGATAACGCCCAGGCAATTGGCTCAAAATTTCTGACAGATGAGGGAGAGAGAATTAATTGTGGAACTATTGGGGATATTGGGTGTACATCCTTCTTCCCATCTAAGAATCTTGGATGCTACGGAGATGGAGGGGCTATGTTTACACAGAATCAGGAGATTGCAGAGAGGTTAAAAATGATTGCTAATCATGGTCAGAGGATTAAATACAGGCATGATGTGGTTGGCTGTAATTCCAGACTTGATACGATTCAGGCCGCAATACTTAAGGTAAAGCTTTCAAAACTTGATGAGTATTCATCATCAAGAAATATGGCTGCAAAGGCATATTGTGAATTACTTAATGGAGTTGAAGAGATAGTCATACCCAAAGAGATGCCCTACTCAACTCATGTATATCACCAGTTTACCATAAGGTGCAGCAGAAGAGATGAGCTAAAGGAACACCTTATGAGACAAGGGATTCCAACAATGATATACTACCCTTTTCCAATCCATCATCAGCCGGCTTTTGCAGAGAGGGTTGCAATCCGATGTGATCTTGCGGTGGCTGAAAGATTGTCCGGGGAGGTTCTATCTCTTCCGATGCATACAGAGCTTAAATCCCCGGTTATTAAATATATAGCAGATAGTATTAAAAACTTCTTTTGCAGACAATAATGGATAAAATAAAGATACTTGTTACGGGAGGAACCGGTTATATTGGTGCTCATACTGTTGTTGAACTTGATGCAGCAGGATATAGTGTTGTAATTGTTGATAACTTCTCCAACTCATCTTCAGATGTACTTGCCGGATTAGAGAGAATCACAGGGAAAAGACACCCTTTTATGGAGCTTGACTGCGCTGACAGAGGTGATATGGAAAAGCTCTTCACTGAACATCCTGATATCACGGCTGCAATCCATTTTGCAGCCTTTAAGGCAGTAGGGGAGAGTGTAGATAAACCGCTGGAATATTATAGAAACAACATAGGATCACTTGTATATCTTCTTGAACAATTGCAGAGAGAGGGGAGAGATGGAGGTATTGTCTTTTCATCCTCCTGTACTGTATACGGACAGCCGGATAATCAGCATCTGCCTGTAAACGAGAGCGCTCCGCTTCAGCCGGCTACTTCACCCTACGGAAGAACAAAACAGATATGTGAAGATATTCTGGCCGATACTGTTAAAGCCTCAAAGGGGGCGCTAAAGGCAATAGCATTAAGGTATTTTAACCCAATAGGAGCTCATCCATCTTCGCTCATAGGGGAGTTGCCTATTGGGATTCCTCAGAATTTACTCCCTTTCGTAACCCAGACAGCAATTGGAGTCAGAAATGAGTTGAGCATCTTTGGAGATGACTACAATACACCGGACGGAACTTGTATAAGAGATTACATTTATGTATGTGACCTTGCCAAGGCACATGTAAAAGCTGTAGAAAGAATTATTGAGAATAGTGAAAGGCCGGGAGAGATTGAGTATTTCAATCTTGGAACAGGCAGAGGTCTCTCTGTTCTGGAGGTGGTAAACAAATTTATGGAGGCTACAGGTGTTAAGGTGCCCTATAAAATTGTTGGAAGAAGGGCAGGCGATATTGAAAAAGTGTGGGCAGACCCTTTAAAAGCAAACGAAGTGTTAGGCTGGAAAGCCGACACTCCGCTTGAAGATGTTTTCAGATCTGCCTGGGGTTGGGAGAAAAAGATCAGGCAAAAAGTTTGATAATTTTGTCAATTCTGGCTACGCTCTCCTCCCTTCCCAGCAGAGAAATGATGTCGGCAACACCGGGACCCTTTGAAGCACCTACAAGTGCCAGCCTTAGCGTATTCATTACTGCCCCCATTTGCCAGCCACGCTCTTTTATAAGCACGGGCAGTGTGTGCTCAATGTTCTCTTTGTTAAATTCATCCAGAGTGTTTAGTATTACTGAAATCTCTTTAAGGATTCCGGGGGTCTCCTCTTTCCAGAATTTTGTTTTTACATTTTGATCATACTCTTCCGGCCTTACAAAGAAATACTCTCCAAGATCCCAGAAGTCTTTAGTAAAAACAGCTCTCTCCTTAAGAAGGGATACTACATTGGTAATATAATCCATGTTCCTGGAGATACCCTTCTCTGACAGATGAGCGGAGAAGGCACCGGCTAACTCTTCCGGACTCCTCATTCTTAAATACTCCTGATTAAACCAGCGAGCTTTGTCAGGATTAAATTTTGCACCTGATTTTATTACTCTATCCAGAGAGAAGGACTCTGCTAACTCTTCAAGTGAAAAAATCTCTTGTTCTGTACCCGGATTCCATCCAAGAAATGCAAGAAGATTTACAAATGCTTCAGGAAAGTAACCATCCTCTCTGTATCCTCTAGACTTCTCCCCTTCGCTGTTTATCCACTCAAGCGGGAATACAGGAAAGCCGAGTCTGTCTCCATCCCTTTTGCTCAATTTCCCTTTTCCGTCCGGCTTAAGAAGAAGAGAGAGATGTGCAAATTTTGGCTGTTCATTATCCCAGCCAAAGGCCTCATAAAGTAGATAGTGCAGGGGCAGTGACGGGAGCCACTCCTCCCCGCGGATTACATCAGTAATCTCCATAAGATGATCGTCAACAATATTGGCAAGATGATATGTTGGAAGTTCATCTGCGGCTTTCCACAGCACTTTGTCGTCAAGTGTATTGGTGTTCACCTCAATCTCTCCTCTGATCATATCAACCATTTTAACCACTCTGTCTACAGGCATTTTAAATCTTATGACCCAGTGATTCTCCTCTTTAACTCTTTTTGATGTCTCCTCAGCAGAGAGTCTTAATGAGGTTGTCAGGCTCTCCCTGACCTGATAGTTGTATGTAAAGGTCTCTCCTCTTGATTCACACTCTGCTCTTAATTTATCCAGCTCCTCAGATGAGTCAAATGAATAATATGCAAAACCCTTTTCAACCAGCTCCTCTGCATATTTCCTGTACAGAGGTTTTCTTTGTGATTGCCTGTAAGGAGCATGACT
>JAGPLK010000026.1 GCA_018053445.1 Bacteroidales bacterium
TTATGGGATCAGAAGAGAGAGGGATATCTGATTCTCTTCTTGCAATATCAGAACATAAGGCCAAAATACCTCAGGCAGGTAAAATAGGCTCACTTAACATATCAGTTGCTGCTTCTGTTATAATGTTCGAGGCTTTGCGTCAGAAAGCGACAATCGTCTGAATTCAGAGCATACAACTGCTGTTGCAACTGCAACATTTAGAGATTCACTTCTTTGAGAATCTGATGGAAAAGGAGGTATTGTGATTTTTTGTTCAATAAATCGCGCTACTTCTCTTGATATACCATCAGATTCACTTCCCATCACAATAATTCCTCGGGGTTCAAGATTTAAATCGTAAATTGATGGTGATCCCAGAAATGTTCCATACACCGGCATTGACTTGAAACAATTTTCTATAAGCTTGGAAAGATTTACATAATGTACTCTTACTCTGAACAATGCGCCCATTGTTGATTGAACACACTTTGGATTATATACTTCAACAGATTCTGACGAGAGATAGATATCATCAATTCCAAACCAGTCAGCTATTCTGATTATTGTGCCCAGGTTTCCGGGATCCTTAATATTATCAATGGCAAGTTGCAGTTTCTCGGGATTTGGAGGTAATAGTGAAGAGGAATCAGGCATTTTAACAACAGCCAGTACAGGTGGTGGAGAAGATAGCTGAGATATTTTCTCCATATTATCAACTCCAATTTGGTCTTTTAAATAGATTTTAAGAATCGTTGCCCCTGACTTCTCTGCTTCAATCAGCATCTTCTCTCCCTCAATAATAAACATTAAGTTTTCATCTCTGAATTTCTTCTGAGAGAGAGATCTTACAAACTTAAGCTCCTGTTTTGAAATCATCAATAGCCTAAAATTTTCAACATTGATTTATACGTCTGCTCTTTGCTGAAAAGTTTCGTAAAATACTCGCCATTTTCATCAAGGTCAATAATTATATGTTTTGGGGCAGGTTGTAAACAATGTTGAATCCCTCCAAAACCTGCAATAGACTCCTGGTATGCTCCTGTATGGAAGAAGCCGATATAAAGCGGACCTTCTCCGTTAATTACAGGAAGAAAGATTGCATTGGCATGGGCCTCTGCATTATAATAGTCCTGACTATCACATGTTAGCCCCCCAAGAAATACTCTCTGATACTCGTCGTTCCACTTGTTGATTGGCAACAGAATAAACCTCTGTTTTAAACCCCATGTATCAGGTAAAGTGGTCATAAAAGAGCTATCTACCATATACCACCTCTCTCTGTCGTTTTGTTGCTTTTGACCCATTACCTGATATATTGTTGCCCCGCTTTCACCAACGGTAAAGCTCCCGAATTCTGTAAAAATATTGGGCTCCTGAATATTCCTTTGTTGACAAATACTCTTTATTTGAGCAATAATTTCCTCAGCCATATACTCATAGTCATAATCCTGCGCAAGAGAATTCTTTATCGGAAAACCACCACCAATATTAAGGGAATCAAGCTCAGGACAGATAGCCTTTAAATCACAGTATACAGAAACACACTTGCTTAATTCATTCCAGTAATATGCATTATCTCGGATCCCTGTGTTTATAAAGAAATGAAGCATTTTTAGCGAGAATTTCTTGTTCTTTTTGATTTTACTTTCGTAAAAAGGTATTATGTCACTGTACCTTATACCTAACCTGGATGTGTAAAATTCAAATTTAGGTTCCTCTTCTGCAGCTATTCTTATGCCTATCTTAATATTACTCTCTATGGCAGCATCAAGTTGGTCAAATTCGTTCATATTATCAAGTACCGGAATTGTGTTTTTCCACCCGTTAGTAATAAACCCGGCAATGTTCTCGATGTAAATATCCTTTTTATATCCGTTGCAAATAATATAATGGTCTTTACTAACGATATTCTGCTCTTGCAGAGCTTCAATGAGATTCAAGTCAAATGCTGAAGATGTCTCTATATGGATATCGTTTTTGAGCGCCTCCTCCATAACAAATGAGAAATGAGAGCTTTTGGTACAATAGCAATAGTTATAATCACCCTTATAATCCACCTTTGCCATAGCTACATTAAACATTCTTTTAGCTCTTTGTATCTGCGATGATATCTTAGGAAGATATGTGATTTTTAATGGTGTCCCATATTGCTCAATTAAATCCATCACGGGAATATTGTGGAAGTAGAGTTCTCCATCTTCTACTCTAAATTCGTCTTGAGGAAACTCAAATGACTGCTCAATCAAATCAATGTATTTGTTCTTCATTCTTATAATGTAACTAAGTTAGATTGGTAAAATATACCTAATGTAAGTAATTTGGATTTACATGCTGCAAATATATTTCTTTTTTATATTTTCTCTATCGAAAAAAATATAAATTAAGTTAATTTTGCATAAAATTGATTTCCAGAATGAAGTGCTGTTTTTTTAGAGTTTTCTTTACATTTATGATAATTATCTCATTATCATCGTGCAGCACTGTAAAAGTAGTTCCTGAAGGAGAATATCGGTTAAAGAAAAATTCAATTATTATTCCAGTAAATTCAAGGGTTAAAGAATCAGAATTAGTGCCATATATAAGACAAAAGCCTAATAGTGAATTTCTGTTTGGATGGAACCCTTTCTTAAGCATATATAACTGGAGTAACGGGACTGGTAATGGCTGGGATAGATTTGTAACCAGACTTGGTCAAGCTCCAGTCTTGTATGACAGTACTTTGGTTGATAAAAGCAATGATAATATTATAAGTCATCTTGAATCACTCGGTTACTATAATAGCACAGTGAATGATTCGGTAAGATTAAAAAGCAAACTAGCTGATGTTACATATTATGTATATCCAGGAAAAAGATATTCTATATCAAGTATATCTTACGATATAACTGATGACTCTCTGAGATTATTTATTTTATCAGACTCAATTAACTCTCTGGTTAAGAAAGGGAATTATCTCTCCGAAAAAAACCTGGAAGCAGAAAGTGAGAGAGTTACCCTACAACTCAGAGATTTAGGATACTATAATTTTACAAAAAGTTATTTCTCTTATATTGCAGACACTCTGATTCATTCAGATTCTGCAAGGTTAACAATAAAAGTTTTGAATTATACAAGAAACGAAAAACCTGAAGATTCCAGAAAGCATAATAAGTATTCAATCAGAAAAGTTAGAATCTACCCCTCTTACGATCCAACAGAGATATCATCGGTTATGTCAAGCATTAGTGACACAGTAATAATTAATGGAGTAGAAACAATAACGCCTAAAGAATCAATAATTAAGCCTTCTGTCCTATATAAGATGAACCAAATAAGGCCCGGAGACCTTTATAATGAGCATAAAGTTAATAGCACCTATGACAGGTTGGTTGCATTAAGACTATTTTCGGGTGTAAACATTCAATTTGATGAACTAGCTGAAGAAGACAGAGATTCCCTGGGAAATCTTGGAGTAATCAGCACAATCAGGCTTACTCCTTCAAAAATGCAAGGTTATAAGATAAACATAGAGGCATCAAGTAACTCGAATGGTCTTTTAGGTATATCTCCCGCCATTTCATATTATCATAAAAATATTTTCAGGGGTGGAGAGTGGCTCAATTTAGGATTTATGGGAAATTTTCAGTTTAAATTCAATGATCCAATAAAATCAACAGAATTAGGTGTTTCAGCAGGTATTTCAACTCCAAATTTTTTGTTACTTCCAGATAAAATATTTAAATATTCAGTTCCCAGAACTGAAATAAACCTAAGTTACAATTATCAAAACAGACCTGAATTTACAAGGAATTTGATTTCAATTAATTACGGATACAACTGGAATAATGGAAAAATGTATTATAGAGTCAATCCGGTTCAATTGAATATTGTTAAACTTAATAATGTTTCCGAACAATTTTATAACAATCTGACTGACCCCTTTTTAAGAAATTCATATATGAATCACTTTGATATGGGTGCAGGAGCTACATTGTACTACACAACAGATCCCTCTCCATATCCTAAACAATCTTTCTTTTATATCAGATGGATCAACGATATATCAGGAAATCTTCTTAGTCTATTTAACAATAAATTGCCTGTTGACACAACTGGTGCCAGAAAAATTTGGAATACTCCATATTCTCAGTATTTTAGAACTGATTTAACTATTTCCAAAACCTGGAAAATTGATGATAAAAACGCTTTTTCAGCAAGATTAAATGGTGGTTTAGGAGTGGCATATGGTAACTCAAAATCCTTACCTTTTGAAAAACTCTTTTACGCCGGAGGTGCCAATAGTTTAAGGGGCTGGCAGGCAAGATCGGTAGGTCCTGGATCTTCTGTTGTTGATACAACTTTTTCAATTCCAAATCAAACAGGAGATATTAAACTTGAATTTAACGCTGAATTTCGTTTTCTAATGTTTTGGAAGGTAGAGGGTGCTCTTTTTACGGACTTGGGTAATATATGGACAATCAAAGCAGAACAGGGCAGGGAAGAGGGTTTGTTCAGAATCAATAACTTTTATAAAAGCATCGCATTTAACTGGGGATTCGGAGCAAGATTGAATTTAGATTTTGTAATTCTTCGTCTTGATTTAGGGATGGTTGCTTACGATCCTATTAAGCAAAACTGGATTAAACCATTTAATTGGTTTAAAAAAGATACATATAGTTTGCAGTTTGGTGTTGGCTATCCCTTTTAGAACTAATCTGATTCGTCTGAATCATACTCTTCAATATCAAATTTAATCTCTTTTTTTGTTTTAAGACCCAGTTTCTTCAGCTTCTCAGTCTGAAGGACCAAATTATCTTTACCTGTTGTTAATTGTTTATATGATTCATCGTATTTTTCAACAGCTTTTTCAAGATATACTCCCATATCCTTGAGATTGTCTACAAAACCAACAAATTTATCGTATAACTTTGCCCCTCTTTCAGCAATAGCAATCGCATTCCTGTTTTGATACTCTCTTTTCCAAAGATCAACGATGAGTTTCAATGAAGTTATAAGATTAGTAGGACTCATTATCAGGATTCTTCTTTCATATGCAAAACTCCACAAATCCGGGTCTCCTTTTATTGCAGCAATATAAGCAGGCTCGCTGGGAATAAACATCATTACAAAATCAAGAGATTTTTTATAATCATCATATCCTTTATTGCTTAATGCAATTATATGATTTTTAACGGCATTTATGTGGTCATCCAACTCCTTTTGCTGAACAAGTGGATCCGATGCTTCAATATGCCTTATGAATGCATTTAACGAAACTTTTGAGTCAATAATTACATTTCTGTTGTCAGGATATTTAACTATTGCATCTGGTCTCATTTTTGAGTCTAATGATTCTGATCTTAATGGCTTACCGGAATCATCGGTAAGTTGCTCTTCAATAGTGTACTCTTCATCTTTTCTTAAACCGGACATCTCAAGAATTTTCTCAAGAATCATTTCGCCCCATCTTCCTTGTGTCTTAGCTTCACCCTTTAATGCTTTAGTAAGGTTTTTAGCCTCTTCACTGATTGTCTGATTTAATAGAGCGAGCTCTTTGACTTTTTCACCAAGAGAGAATCTCTCTTTAGATTCCTTATCGTATACTTCGGTTACCTTTGACTTAAACTCATCTATGTTTTTTCCTAAGGGGTCAAGTATCGCTTTGAGATTTGTCTTATTTAACTCTGTGAATTTCTCGCTCTTTGTTTCAAAAATTTTATTTGCAATATTTTCAAACTCGAGATTGAACTTTTTTGACATCTCATCCATTTCAGTTTTTTGGTTCTTGAGCTTGTCGTTTAAAGCACTATTTACTGCCTGGGATGCGGCAAGTCTCTCATTTGTTAAGTATAGCTTCTCTTTTACTTGGTTAATTTCCTCTTTTAAAAGGGCTAAATCATTAATTTTATCGGTAATTATTTTATCAGCAGCTTCAAGCCGGACTCTGTTTTCAGTAACTGATGAAGCTAACTCCTGTTCAAGTTTATTGCATTTATTTGAAATATTATTATTTCCGAGAAACCAGCCGATTAAACCGCCAAGAAGTATTCCGGATAATATAAACACAATTATTTCCATAATAATGATTTTAAAGAGTCTGTTAAAGTTATCAATTATTTCCCGATACAAAATTTACTGAAAATATTGCCTAAAATCTCTTCCGAATTAATCTCACCAACAATCTCACCCAAATGGAAAAGAGACTCTCTTATGTCTTGTGTTAAGAGGTCAGTCGATATATTCATCAGTATGCCCTCTTCAACTCTTACTAAAGCATCAAGCGCTAAAATTAACGCCTGATGGTGGCGAATATTTGTTACTAAAAGTGAATCTGATGGCATATTTTTAATTTCGCCGGCAGAGGAGATAACCTCTTTAAGTTTGTCAATTCCTGTTTTATTCTTTGCAGAGAGAGGCAACACCGATACAGGTAATAACCCAATTTTTTTTGAGATTTCAATTACATTATTAATTATATGTTTAGAGGCCTCTTCATTTTGTAAAGAGTCAGTCTTATTAATAGCAATTATTAGTGGTTGTGACAGAGAATCTAAGGATTCTTTTATTTTAAGTAAACTATCATGAAACCCGTCAGGTCTCTCTGAATCAAGAAGCAATACAACTAAAGCAGCTCTTTTTATCTTCTCAAAAGTTCTTTCTATGCCAAGTATTTCAATTTTTTCTTCAGTATTTCTTATTCCTGCTGTATCAATAAACCTGAAAGATGTACCACCTATGTTAACAAGATCTTCAATGAAATCTCTTGTTGTTCCATGTATATCTGAAACTATGGCTCTATCCTCACCAAGGAGTGAGTTTAAAAGTGTACTTTTTCCTGTATTTGTGGCACCAACAATTGCAACAGGTACACCATTTTTAATTACATTACCTAAAGAAAAAGAGTCGATAAGTTTTTCGAGGTGATTCTTAACATCTTTTAAAAGATTATTTAAATGATTTCTGTCTGCAAATTCAACATCTTCTTCGCTAAAATCAAGTTCAAGCTCCATAAGCGATACTAAATTCAATAAAGAGGACCTCATTTGAGATAGTTCTTTTGAAAACCCACCTTTCATTTGATTTATTGCAACTTTGTGAGCAGCTGAAGTTTCAGATGAGATTAGGTCTGCAACAGCCTCTGCTTGTGAGAGATCCATCTTACCATTAAGAAATGCTCTTAAAGAAAATTCTCCGGGATCAGCTTGTCGTGCACCATATGAAAAGAGCAACATCATTATCTCTTTTCTAATATATGGAGATCCGTGGCAATAAATTTCCACCAGATTTTCTCCTGTGTATGAATTTGGAGAAGAAAAGAAAACAATAAGAACCTCATCAATTAATTCTTCTCCCTTTACAATTTTCCCAAATCTCATTTTTCTGGGCGCACTGTTAGTTAAAGATGGGCCGGAGATAGGTCTGAAAATATTATTCGAAATATCTATCGCTAAATCTCCGCTTACCCTGATTACTGATATAGCTGTGCTACCGCCAGAGGTAGCAATAGCACAAATTGTATCACCCTTTTTTAAGTTATTATTGTAATCCATAAAACTATCTATTAATAATTCTTAAAGCCTCTCTCTCACTTAAGTTACTTAATTTATTACTCTTAACAAATTCTAAAACCCATGAGGGATTGGTTTTTGAATATTCTCGCAGTGCCCAGCCGATGGCTTTATTAATAAAAAACTCATTACTGTTTTTATTATTAAGTATTGATTTAGATAATAATTCTATATTGGTATTATTCTTGTATTTAAGTTGAAATATAATTGATATTCTTATAAGCCAAAATATATCAGAGTTCATCCATTTATTGATAAATTTTTCAGAATAAATCGGATATTTAAGATAAACAAATCCAATCAGCGGAGACAAAGAGTCAATACTATCCCACCATGGACGGATTAAAGCTATTTGTTCAAACTTAGAAAGATCTTCCGGTAATATATTCTTTTTCAGTTTATCCAGATAACTAATCGCTAAGTAAGTGAACTCTCTCTCAGGAAGATTAAAACAGTAACACACAAACTCCCAGTCAATTTCCTCCTTTTTATCAATTTTTGATAAAAATATTCTGGATAAATCTGCTCTTTTTTGTGATCCAATACCTAAAAAAGGGAAATGATTTCTCATATATGCAGACATTTCCCGCCCTCTGTCAGCATCTTTATTTTTATAGAATAGCGAAACAATCTCTTTTTTATCCATTTTTCAACTCAAGTAAAACGACATTTTCTAAATGATGAGTGTGTGGGAACATATCCACAGGCTGAACTTTAGTAATTTGATAAAGATCCTTCATTATTGAAATATCTCTAGCCTGAGTAGCAGGGTTACAGCTTACATACACTATTTTAGAAGGTCTTACTTTAACTATTACATCAACTACATCCGGATGAACTCCAGCTCTAGGTGGATCAAGAATAATCACATCTGGTTTACCGTTTTGTTCTATAAATGACTCTGAAATTACATCTTTCATATCTCCTGCGAAAAAACGGGTGTTGTTTAAATTATTAATTGAAGCATTAATTTTCGCATCTTCAATAGCTTCGGGGACATACTCTACACCAATCACTTTTTTAACTTTAGAAGCTAAGAAAAGTGCAATTGTTCCTGTTCCAGTGTATAAGTCATATAAAATCTCACTACCATTTAATTCAGCAAATTCTCTGACAACACAATAAAGCTTATATGCCTGTTTGCTGTTTGTTTGAAAGAATGATTTAGGTCCAATTTTGAATCTTAACCCCTCCATCTCTTCATAAATTGAATCTCGTCCACAATATTTAACAACATCAAGATCATTAATAGTGTCATTCTTTTTACCATTAATAACATAGTTTAGTGATGTTATTTCAGGGAAAGTTGATATGAGGGCTTCCATTAAACTGTCTATCTTATCTTTATCAAAATAAAAAAATACAACAATAACCATTAATTCACCTATTGAAGATGTTCTGATTATTAAAGTACGCAGCAAACCATGCTGCTCTCTAAGGTCAAAAAAAGTATAATCGTTCTTGAAAGCAAAATCTCTTATAAAATTTCTTATATCGTTTGAGGGCTCCTCCTGCAAGTAGCATTTGTCAATATCAACTACTTTATCAAACATTCCGGAAATATGAAAACCTAATCCATATCTCTCTTTATCTGATAGTTTATCAGCCTCAGCCAAAGAATTAATCCATCTTTTGTTAGAGAAAGTAAATTCTAACTTATTTCTGTAATTGATTGTTTTTTCTGAGCCCAGTATTGGAAAAATCTCCGGTAAATCAAGATCTCCAATTCTTTTTAACTGATCAGCAACCTGTTGATGTTTAAATAAAAGCTGAAGGTGGTAGGGTAGAGGTTGCCATTTACAGCCTCCGCAAAGGCCGTAATGAGAACAAAATGGATCTATTCTATCTTGTGATTGTTTAACAACTCTTTTAACAACACCCTCCATCCACCCACTCTTTTTTCTCTGTATCTCAACATCAACAACATCTCCCGGAATGGCAAAAGGGACAAAAAGAACTTTCCCGTCTATTCTGGCAATGGATCTTCCCTCAGCAGCAACAGATTCAATTACCACTCCTTCTAATACCTCTCTAACTTTTTTCTTCATTGTTTGTTAATATATGTCGCGAAATTAAGGTTTTTCGTAAATTCGTGAAAGAAACATTTAATAATAATTAAATATGAAGGCTTTTTACAGACTAATAACCATAATATTGATATTTAGTTTCAATATTATGAACGCCCAGGAGTTTTACTCCGTTTCAGGCAAAGTGCTGGATGCCTCCAGCAAAAGACAATTAAGTTATGCTTCTATACAGTTGATTTCAACAAATATCAGCAATGTAACAAACTCTGAAGGTAATTTTATATTAAAAGTGCCTGTAAATCTTAAGTCGGATACACTACTAGTATCATACCTTGGATATAAGACGCAGAAAATTGTTTTAAAACCTGGTATTGATCAAAGAATCAATATAATGCTTAATCCATCAGAAATAGATCTTAAACCAATAACGATAAGACCTCAGGATCCGTATGAGTTGGTAATGATGGCTATAAACAGAATTGACCGAAACTATCATGTTGATCACATGCAGGTAACTGCGTTTTATAGGGAGATGATTAAGAAAGGGGGGACTTATGTTTCAATAAATGAAGCTGTTCTGGATATCAATAAATCTGCTTATGGTAGTTTTAGAATGGATCAAATTGGAATATACAAGGCAAGAGGTAACTATGATTCTAACAGAATAGATACTCTGATGGTAAAATTTCAGGGTGGACCTCACTCAGCACTTGAGATAGATGTTGCAAGTGACCCGTTTCTAGGAGTGGAACCAATTGTTATTAAAGAATATTATGATTTTAAGATGGTAGCTCCGGTAACAATCGATAATAAGTATTTTTATGTAATTGAATTTGACCAAAAACCATATCTCACAGATATTCTATTCAGAGGCAGATTATATATTGAATCAGAGTCCATGGCCTTTGCAAGAATTGAATTCAATATGAATGTAGAGGATAACCCAAGAGCTAACTCATTTTTTATCAGGAAAAAACCATCAAATCTAAAAATGGATGTTGTATCTGCGGCATATCTTGTAAATTACAAAGAGATAAATGGAATATGGCATTTTGATTATTCAAGAACAGAAGTGAAATTTAATGCGAAATGGGATAAAAGATGGTTTCGTAATACTTATACAATTACCTCAGAACTAGCATCTACAGAAATTTCGGACAGGCAAAGAAAAATTGAAAATCTAAACAGGATTAAATCAAAAGACATTATGTCTAATAAAGTACAAGATTTCACTGATGAAAATTTCTGGGGAGCATATAATATCATTGAACCCGATGCTTCAATTGAAAGCGTTATATCTAGAATCATCAGACAGTTAAATAAAAGAGATAAAGATCTCTAATAACTGTAATACAATTTATATTATGTTAAATAGCTCCGAAGAAAATCAAAACTTTGTTACAGCACCACTAGCAGAGCGCTTGCGCCCTACTTCTCTTGACGAATATGTCGGGCAAGAGCATTTAGTTGGGAAAGATGCTGTGTTAAGAAAAATGATTGAGAGTGGAAATATATCTTCATTTATTCTATGGGGACCTCCTGGTGTTGGTAAAACAACCCTAGCCAAGATAATATCACATAAACTTGAGAGGCCATTTTATACCCTTTCTGCTGTAAATGCCGGTGTTAAAGATGTGAGGGAAATAATTGATAAATCCAAATCAAGATCTCTGTTTACCAAAGGCAGGCCTATACTGTTTATTGATGAGATACACAGATTCAGTAAATCTCAGCAAGATGCACTTTTAGGTGCAGTTGAAGATGGAACAATTGTTCTGATTGGAGCAACAACTGAAAACCCCTCTTTTGAAGTTATTACTCCCCTCCTTTCAAGATGTCAGGTTTATATTCTAAAATCTCTGGAAAAAGATGATTTAATTAAGCTGACTGACAGAGCATTAAAGGATGATAATATTACTAAAAATTTTAAAATTGTCTTAAAAGAATCTGATGCTCTGTTTAGATTTTCTGGGGGAGATGCAAGAAAACTACTTAATATAATTGAGTTGATAACCTCGTCATACAATAAAGATGATGAGATTATAATCACAAATAGTCTTGTTACTGAAAAGCTACAGGAAAATATTGCTATTTATGATAAAAATGGAGAGCAGCATTATGATATAATATCTGCATTTATCAAGAGTGTAAGAGGTTCAGACCCAAATGCTGCAATTTACTGGCTTGCAAGAATGATTTCCGGAGGCGAAGACCCGTTATTTATTGCAAGGAGAATGATAATTCTGGCATCTGAGGATATCGGCCTTGCAAATCCAAATGCATTAATGCTTGCAAACTCCTGCTTTGATGCTGTAAGTAAAATCGGAATGCCGGAATCAAGAATAATTCTTTCTCACACTGTAATTTACCTTGCCACATCACCAAAAAGTAACTCTGCATATTTGGCAATTGACGCAGCGTTAGAAGAGATAACAAAGTATGGCTACAGGCCTGTCCCTTTGCATCTTAGAAATGCCCCTACAAAATTAATGAAGAGCATTGGATATGGAGAGGATTACAAATATGCCCACTCTTACGAGGGAAATTTTACAGATTTGGAATTCCTCCCAGAAGAGATGTCCGGAAGAAAATTTTATACTCCCGCTAACAATCCCAGAGAAAGAGAGATAAGTTCTACACTTGGCCGTCTCTGGAAAAAGTATGAATACTGATTACAATTTTAACTATTTTTGCAGTTCAATTCTAATGTTATGATAATTCACGGTGATTTCACAAAAAGGTACGAGAAGATTCCTGTAGATATCTACGAAGACTCTTCCGCAGCTTCGGTTCTCGTTGCAGAAACTATTGCAGAATTAATAAGAAGCAAATCAAGAAAAGGACAGAATTGTGTTCTGGCACTCAGCGCAAGTTCTTCAGCCATTCAAGTTTACGAAGAACTGGTTAACATTCATAAAACAAAAGATCTCTCTTTTAAGAATGTTCATCTTTTTTCCGTAGAAGAGTACTGGCCTCTGAATAAAAATGAATTACAAAGCCACTACCGTTTTTTTCAGGAATATATTCTGGAAGGCATTGATATACCAAAAGAGAATATCCATTTTTTAGATGGAGAAGTCGCAAAATCAAAAGTTCATGATTACTGCGAAAACTATGAATCCTCAATAAAAAAACTAGGAGGTATTGATGCCCTTATTACTGGCGGAATGGGGTTCAACGAGCCTGGATCTCCTTATAACTCAAAAACAAGGCTAATTACCCTCAACTACTCCTCCAGAGTCTCGGCAGCGTCAGAGTTCTTTGGTGTTGAATATGTGCCTTTCCATGCGCTCACAATGGGTATTGAGACTATTCTTTCCGCAAAAAAAATATTCTTCCTTGCATGGGGAGAAGGTAAGGCACCATCTATTGCTAAAATGGTAGAGGGACCGATAAACGAACAGACTCCCCTATCCTATTTACAGCAGCACGATAACCTGGAGGTGATTATTGACTTGCCTGCTGCTGCTGAATTAACCAGGGTTAAAACCCCTTGGCTAACCGGTTCTGTAGAGTGGACTGATTTTATGATAAGAAAATCAGTATTTTGGCTCTGCAAAAAACTTGATAAGCCAATTCTAAAATTAACTGACCGAGATTACAATGACAATGGGATGAGTGATCTTGTAACTGAAAATGGACCAGCCAGCAAGATTAACATAAAGGTATTTAATGATCTTCAGCATACTATATCCGGATGGCCGGGAGGAAAGCCAAATGCCGACGACTCTACCAGACCGGAAAGAGCCAAGCCTTTTCCTAAGAAAGTAATAATTTTCAGCCCTCATCCAGATGACGATGTAATATCAATGGGTGGAACAATGGCAAGGCTCTCTGAGCACGGCCACGAGGTTCATATAGCATATCAGGTTTCAGGAAACATCGCTGTCTTTGATCATGATGCTGTCAGATTCCTGGATTTTATAAGAGACAGCTCTAAGATATTTGACTATGACACTGTTAAAAGTGAAAATATTTACGAATCTGCTCTTAAGGAACTTAGTGTTAAACACCCAGGGCAACCAGACACTCCTAATATAAGAGCTGTAAAGGGTGCGATAAGAAGAGGTGAAGCCAAAGCCGCCTGCAGATATCTTAAAATTCCAGAGAACCGAGTTCACTTCCTTGACCTTCCGTTTTATGAAACCGGTGGAGTTAAGAAAAAACCAATCAGTAACGCTGATATTGAGATTGTGAAGAATCTCCTTCAACAGGTTAAACCTCATCAGATATATGCTGCCGGTGATCTGAGTGACCCTCACGGAACACATAGAGTTTGCCTTCAAGCTATACTTGCTGCTTTAGATGAACTTAAGGACGAAAAGTGGTTGAAAGACTGTAGAGTATGGCTATATCGCGGTGCATGGCAAGAGTGGGATGTTGCTGATTCCAATATGGCAGTTCCCCTTAGTCCGGAAGAGGTATTCATTAAAAGGGAGGCAATCTTCAAACACCAGTCTCAAAAAGACAGACCTCTTTTTCCAGGATCTGATAAACGAGAATTCTGGCAGAGGGCAGAAGAGAGAAACCATAACACAGCCTTGCTTTTTGACAAGTTGGGAATGGCAGAATACCAGGCAATAGAACTATTCGTCAGACACGATCTTTAATATTGATTAAATTGATAACCGGGGTGGCAAATTGCCACCCTTTTTTTTTGATTAATTGTTAAGTCAACAATATGTACAATTATTTGTTTTATAAAGACATCAATAATTAAAACATATGTTTAACGAATATAATCCAATCAAAAACAAGGAGTTTCAGATCATGGACCACAAGGGAAAGATAGTGGCTAAAGATCTGATGCCTGCTATAGATGATGATAAGCTTCTAAAGGCATACAAGGATATGCTTTTTGCAAGGACTGCAGATCTGCAGATAGTCTCATATCAAAGACAGGGAAGAATTTACACTTATCCTCCAAATTATGGTCAAGAGGCTATTTCAGGGGCTGTTGGAGCACTGATTCGCGAAGATGACTGGTTAGTACCTGCCTTTAGAGAGATGGGTGCTATGCTGGCAAAAGGAGTGACATTAAAAGAGTTGTTTTTATATTTTATGGGATACGAAGATGGCTCAAACTATAGTAAGGCAAAAAAAACATTACCTATCAGCGTCCCTATTGCATCTCAGTTTTTGCATGCTGCGGGACTTGGTTATGCTATTAAATACAACAAAGAAAAAGATCTTGTCTATGCTTTTGTAGGTGATGGAGGAACATCAGAAGGAGATTTTCACGAAGCAATAAACTTTGCAGGTGTATGGAAAATTCCGGTTATTTTTATCATACAGAATAATCAGTATGGTATATCTACCCCAACCCGGATGCAGACAGCATCTGAAAACCTGGCTGTAAAAGCAGTTGCATATGGGGTAAAAGGCATTAAAGTAGATGGTAATGACTACTTTGCTATGTACAAAACTATTCAGGAATCAATTAGAATCTGTGAAGAAGGTGAAGGTCCCGTGCTTATTGAAGCAGTTACTTACAGAAAGGGAGCACACACTACATCAGATGATCCTACTAAATACAGAACCAAGGAGGAGGAGGAACTTTGGGATATTAAGGATCCGTTAAAGAGGCTTAAGAGTTATCTTATTACCAAGAAACTGTGGAGTGAAAAAGAAGAGGAGAAGATTGTTGAACAGTTTAAGATTGAAGTTGACAGACAATTCATTGAAGCAGAAAATTATGGTCCGTATCCTAAAGAGGATATATTCAAGTATATGTATGCCGAGATGCCCGATGATTTGAAAGATCAGGAGAGGGAGTATGAAAGGTTTCTGGAATGGAAGGCATCAAAAGTTAAATAATAACATACCTAAAAAAGAGAAAGAGTAATGAAAATAATGAATATGGTCAATGCTATTAATGATGCATTGGATATTAAGTTAAGTGAAGACAGGAGCGTTGTTGTTTACGGAGAAGATGTTGGTGTTGAAGGTGGTGTTTTCCGGGTTACAGAGGGTTTGCAGCTAAAGCATGGTGCAGAGAGGGTGTTTGACTCTCCTCTGGCTGAGTCAGGTATAGTGGGTACTGCTATCGGTATGGCAATTGCCGGAATGAGACCAGTTGTTGAGATGCAGTTCTGTGGATTTATTTATCCAGCTTTTAATCAGATAATCAGCCATGCATCAAGAATGCATAACAGATCAAGAGGGCAACACAAAACTCCTATGGTAATCAGAATGCCATATGGTGGAGGAATAAATGCACTTGAACATCATAGTGAGAGTATGGAAGCAATTTTTGGTCATATTCCCGGGCTAAAAGTTATTGCCCCTTCAACTCCGCATGATGCCAAGGGTATGCTGATTTCTGCCATAGAAAGCAATGACACAATTCTTTACATGGAACCGAAGAGAATATACAGAGCTATTAAACAAGAAGTTGCGGAAGGCAAATTTACTATTCCTCTTGGAAAAGCAAATGTACTTTCTCAAGGGACGGATGTTACAGTAGTCTCATTTGGAGCGATGATAAGAGAGGTTCAGAAAGCAATGGTAATGGCAAAAGAGGCTGGAATAAGTGTTGAATTAATTGACCTTAGATCAATCTATCCAATAGATAAAGAGACAATTGCCAAATCGGTTAAGAAAACAGGACGGATTATTACAGTCACAGAGGGGCCAAAGTCGTTTGGGTTAGGGGCTGAGATAAGCCAGATTGCGATTGAAGAGGCATTCCTTCACCTTGAGGCACCACCTGCCCGGGTATCAGGTTACGATGTGATTGTACCACTTCCTAAAGGAGAGCATCACTATATGCAGGATCCTCTTAAAATTTTCTATGAGATTGAAAAAATTGTAAAATATTGAAATTATGAGATATATATTCAAATTTCCCGATATAGGCGAGGGTCTTGAAGAGGGGACTATTGTTGAGTGGCATGTAGAGAAGGGACAGAGAGTTAAAATGGGAGATTCATTGGTAACAATGGAGACCGATAAAGTAGTCACAGCCATCCCCTCCCCCAGAGATGGTGTAATAGCTGCCAAATTCGGCAAAGTTGGAGAAACAATACATGTTGGCTCTGCTCTTGTTGAGATTGATATTGCAGGTGTTGAAGGAGAGGCCGCGGTTGAAGAGGCAGCTAAAACAGAAGCTGTTAACGAAGAGGGGGCTGGAGTAGTAGGTACTCTTGAAGTAGCAGGCAATAATGCCGTTCTATCGGCAAGTAAAGAGGGTGTAGAAACTTCATCTGCAACCTTATCCAGAAGCCAAAAAGTATTGGCTACACCAGTTGCAAGAGCTTTGGCAAAAGATAGTGGCCTGGATATCAACAATGTGAAAGGTACTGGTCCGGCAGGTCGTGTGACAAAAGATGATATTTTAAGAGAACTTTCGGATTCATCCAAGTCAAAAATTTCTTCTAAAAACTCACCGGTTAATGACAAAGCAGTATTAACAGAGCCTTTAGTTGAAATTGAACCTTTATCTCAGATTAGAAAAACTATTGCAAAGAACATGATTCAAAGCAAACATAATGCAGCTCATATGACTGTATTTGAAGAGGTTGAGATAAGTGAGCTGGATAAAGTAAGAAAGAGATATAAGGAGGTATACTCTCAAAGTGGTGTAAAGCTTACATACTTAGCTTTTATAATTAAAGCTACAGCTTTGTCTCTCAAAAAATTCAGAGCTCTCAATGCAGAGATGGATATGGAGAGAGGAAATATGATCTATAAAAAGTACTATAATATTGGAATTGCAATAGATACCGCAAAAGGACTGGTTGTTCCAGTTATTAGAAATGCAGACAAGTTAACTATTAAAGAGATTGCTTTAGAAATTCAAAATTTTTCAGACAAAGCTAAAGATGGAAAACTTACTCTTGATGACATGAAAGATGGTACATTTACAATAACAAGTTATGGCAGCATTGGAGGATTATTTGCCGTTCCGGTAATAAACTATCCACAAGCCGGAATTCTAGGCATTGGAAGAATTGATAAGAAACCTGTTGTAAAGGGAGAGAATGTTGTCCCAGGACTCGTTCTTCCTCTTTCGCTAAGTGTAGATCACAGAATAGCAGATGGAGGAGAAACAGCAAGGTTTATAAACACAATAATGGGTTATCTATCAGATCCTGTAAGTATAATAATGGAATAACCAAAGAGGAGATAATTATGTATGATTTAATAATAATAGGTTCAGGTCCTGCAGGTTATGTTGCAGCCATTAGAGCCGGGCAAGTTGGCCTTAAGACAGCAATCATAGAAAAGAACCAGATTGGAGGTATGTGCCTGAACTGGGGATGTATCCCCTCTAAATCCATGATGGAAAGCGTAAAACTATATCAAAGAATAACAAAAGATTCTGCAAGATTTGGTATTGAGGGTATAGATAAAAAGAGCGTATCTTTCAACTGGAGCAAGGGAATTAAAAGGGCAGACACTATTGTCAAAAGACTTACAGGAGGAGTTGAATTTCTGTTAAAGAAAAATGGAGTTGACATTATCAACGGAGAGGCAAAAATCATCTCCTCTAAATCAGTACTTGTAGACAATAGATTACTGGAGACTAAAAATATAATAATTGCAACCGGATCCTCTTCTCCAAAAATCGAAACAGAACACGATGATTTAGTAATTGAACCAAAAAAGCTATTCACAGAAAGGGAGGTCCCTCAGAATATAGTTGTACTGGGCAAATCTCCAGTTGCTATTGAGCTTGCACAACTCTTTAACATGATGGATAGAAAAGTTACTCTGATATCGGATACCACTTTTATCATGCCTAAAGCCGATACTTATGTCAGAAATTATATGGAGAGCAAATTAAAAAAAGATAGAATTGATATAATATATAACACTTCAATCTCCTCATTATCTGAAATATGGAAAGACAATAAGTTATTCCTTGCAGGAAAAGAGATTGACTGCGACCTGATAATAAATGCAAATGACAGAAAAGGCAATATCATTCCAACTGAAATTGATATCTCTGTCAAAGATGGGTTCATATCAGTAGACGAGAATTGTGAAACATCTGTTGAGGGTATATTTGCAGTAGGTGATGTAAACGGAACTGCTATGTTTGCCCATATTGGATCTGCTCAGGGTCTGTTTGTAATAAACAGACTTAAGGGAATAGAAGGGAAACTTGATATAAACAAGTTACCAATGAATATGTATACTGTTCCGGAGGCCGCTCAGATTGGTTTTACAGAAGATAAACTGAAAGAGGACGGAGTAGACTACAAGGTTAGTGAATTTCCTCTATCTGCAAATGGAAAGGCTCAAACAGAGGGATCTGCTGAGGGCTTTGTAAGAATCTTATCAGACAATAAACTTGGAGAGGTTTTAGGAGTACAGATTGTTGCCCCAAATGCGACAGATATGATTAATGAAGCTGCTGCATACATTCAACTGGAATCAACTGTATACGATATAGCTCAAACTGTCCATACTCATCCAACTGTTTCTGAAGTATTTATGGAAGCTGGATTTGAAGCAGTAGACAGAGCAATTCATAAATAGATAATAACACTTTTAGCAGGCCCACTTTTAGGGCCTGCTTGATTAATGATGCCAAACCAAATCACAGCACTCCCCTACTCTCTGCCTGATGCAGATATATTGTTGCCTGACAATAGCAACAGATATAAGATATGGGTACCGGATAGAATTTATATTGTTCTTGGTCGGTCAAACAATGTTGAGAATGCACTTATTAAAGAAAATGTATTACAAGATGATCTCATAGTGATGCAGAGGCCATCAGGAGGTGAAACAGTTATCCTTACTCCTTCAACATTGGTATTCTCAATAAAATTCCCCTTGTTAAAAAGGGTTGATCCGCAGATACTATTTAAGACAATTAATAACTCTCTTATTGAGGAATTCATATCAGCTGGAGTTGAGGGCGTATATTCAAAAGGGATCTCTGATTTGTCAATTGAAAATCAGAAAATCATGGGTTCATCAATGTATCTAAAAGATAATCAGTATTTTTATCATGCCGTTTTAAATATTTCTGAAGACCCGGCACTTTTTTCAAGGTATCTTAAGCATCCAGGCAAGGAGCCCGATTATCGGAAAGGAAGAAGCCACTCTGAATTTGTAACATCTCTGTGGAAAAAGGGATATATAATTAATGAAGACAAATCTATTGAAATTATAAGAAGAGCAATTGAAAAAACACTGAGAGTCATATCTTTTACAGAATAATTTTATACATTTGGCGCCGGATATCTCTTTTGCGCAGTATGGATCAAATAGCATTATCAAAATTTTTATTTGAAAACAATCCACAACCCATGTGGATTTATGATATCTATACTCTCTGTTTCCTGGAAGTAAACAATGCAGCAATAGCAAAATACGGGTACTCAAGAGATGAATTCAGTAAAATGACTATCAAAGATATCAGGCCCCATGAAGATGTTAACTCTCTGATTGAAGATATTCAACAATCCTCTGATGAAATTAATATTTCCAAAAATTGCTGGAGACATAAATTTAAGTCCGGAGAAATAATTTATGTTGAAATCAATTCACACAGATTATTATACAATGGGAAGGAGTCTAGACTCGTTATTGCAAATGAGATCACTGAACTTCTTGAGGCAAAAGCTAAAACAAAACTTCTCTCTAAACTATCTGCAGCTGTTAATGAGAGCAACTCATCCGTAATAATTACTGATGAGAATGGCTCTATAGAATATGTTAATCCTGCATATACAAAAATATCTGGTTTCAATATTAAAGAGGTAACAGGTAGAAAGCCATCCATAACCAAATCCCACCTTCATTCAGATAAATTCTACAGTGATCTCTGGGAAACTATTTTATCCGGAAAAAGCTGGAGAGGTGAAATTGCAAATAAAAACAGAGAAGGAAAAATATTTTGGGAAAATGTTACAATTGCTCCTATTCTAGACGATAAAGGTAAGATTTCAAACTTCGTTGCGATTAAAGATGATATAACTACCCAGAAACAGCTAATTGAGGATTTAATAAATGCTAAGAACAGAGCAGAAGAGAGCGACAGAATTAAGACCAGATTTCTCGCAACTATGTCCCATGAGTTAAGAACACCACTCAACGCTATTATTGGCTTTTCAGATTTGCTGTCTGATGATCTTACAAAAGATGATATTGATTCATATGCAACAACTATAAATAAAAGTGGAAGGCACCTTTTGAGTTTGATTGAAGAGCTGTTTGATATCAGCCTTATTGAGTCAGGACAGATAAAGCTTAATTATGAGGATGTAGAACTCGCTGATTTAATCAATCAAATATTCGCTGTTATATCAAGAGAGCAGAAATTAATGGGGCGGCAATCTGTTAAGCTATGTATCTCTACTCCATCAAAATCCAGGAGGGACAAAACAATTATTTCAACAGATCAGAAGAGGTTAAAACAAATTCTTGTAAATCTGCTTAAAAATGCACTTAAATTTACAGAAAAGGGATCTATCGAATATGGATATGAATCAATAATAGATAATGACTCAGGATTACTTAAGTTTTTTGTAAAAGACTCTGGGATTGGTATACCAAAAGAGAAGTTGAATTTAATCTTTGAAGAGTTCCAGCAAGGAGATACTTATCATACAAAAGCATTTGCAGGAGCTGGTCTGGGATTGGCTATCGCAAAAAAATTGGTAGAGAGTCTTGGAGGAAAGATATGGGTTGAATCTGAAGAAAATAGAGGCAGTATTTTCAATTTTACATTACCCTTAAAAAAGAAAAATAATTTTTATAAAATTGAGGAGGACAATATAGTGAACGAACGAATTTATGATTTTTCAGGAATAAGTATCCTCCTGGCAGAGGATGACGATCCTAGCTTTTTACTGATAAAGGCAATAATGAAGAAAACTAATATTGACATTTTTAGGGCTAAAACCGGATCTGAAGCTTTAAAAATTGTCCAGAATAATGAACATATTGCTCTAGTGTTGATGGATATTAACATGCCTGACATGAATGGTTATGAAGCAACAAGAGAGATTAAGAAATTAAAACCAGATATTCCTGTTGTTGCACAAACTGCATATTCAATATCAGGAGACAGAGAAAAGATTTTAGACTCAGGCTTTGATGACTACATTTCAAAGCCTATTAAGAAGGAGGATTTATATAATTTAATTGAGCGTTTCACAATTAAATAATGTGTTTCTACTTTAAACAATCTAAAGAGGCTCTAGAGGTGGCAAACAGGTTTAAACTCACTATTCCTGAAACTGATACTTATGTTAACCCTGTAATTTATAATGCATTTTCTCATCCACTTTGCGAAACTATAACTTCAACTAACCCTTCTTGCATTACCCGGCTATCATGGGGGTTAATTCCTCAATGGGCTTCAGATAAATCAATCAGAGAGAAAACTCTAAACGCAAGGATAGAGACAGCAGATAAAGTCAAATCTTTTAAAAATCACATAAATAACAGATGTATTGTTATTGCTGATGGGTTCTATGAATGGAAGCACTTAAAAACATTGGCAGGTAATAAATTACAAAAATTTCTGATTACATCTGCTGAAGATAATCTTTTTGCGTTTGCAGGTATATACTCTTTCTGGTATAGTGCTGAAAGTAATGAAAATATTGGTACATTTTCGATTTTAACCACAGCTGCAAACGAGCTAATGAGCGAAATTCACAATACAAAAAAAAGGATGCCGGTTATCCTGAAAAAAATGGATGAGCAGAGTTGGTTACAGGGCACTGACCTCAGAGAGTTTGCATACCCATATTCCGTTAATTTGATAGCCAGTCAAGTTAACGATGATTTGAAAATAAAAAGAGGAGGCAACAGTGGCCTCCTCTTTTGAGATATGAAAATTTAATTACTTAATATCTATCAATCTAACAGGCTTAGGTTTAGCCTCTTCGCGTTTAGGTATTACAACTGATAGAATCCCTTTGTCATATTTAGCTTCAATCATCTCGCTGTTAACAGTTAGTGGCAAGCTGAATGATCTGCAAAAAGACTGGTAACTGAACTCCTTCCTGGAATATGATTCATCATTATTGTCAACTTCACTCTTTTTCTCTGATGAGATTTTAAGAGTTCCCTGATTAATCTCAATAGAAAAAT
>JAGPLK010000027.1 GCA_018053445.1 Bacteroidales bacterium
AATTAATTAATCAGCTTACCACAGGTAGTACCTGGGGAATGCAACTTGGTGTTCGTTTAGTATTCTAAAAAACGAGTTTGACACTAAAATTTGCGGGGTTCCTGTTTTCAGGAATCCCGCTTTTTTTATTGGCTTTAATTTTACTAACTTTGTTTAAGATGTTGAGGGAGATGCATACCTGGAAGTCAAAAGTTAACACAGGAAGAATTGGTGAGAGAGAGGCTGAGGACTTTCTTTTAAAGAGAGGGTTGAGGACTCTGGAAAGAAATTGGCGGTATAGTCATAAGGAGGTGGACTTAATTATGGCCGGAGAGGATGCAATTCACTTTGTTGAGGTCAGATCATTAACAGCTCCATCTCTGATTAAGCCATACGAGAGTCTGGGTTTTAACAAAAAAAGAAACCTGATGGTAGCAGCCTCTGCGTATATGGCATTAAAACATATTAATAAGGAGATTTCTCTGGATGTGGTATCCGTCCAGTTTTTTGATGGAGAAGTTTTTATAGAGTATTTTTGTAATGCATTCACTCCCGGATGGTAAACAAAATAATGGCAAATGAACAAGAATAATTATTGCATTATAATGGCCGGTGGAATCGGCAGCAGGTTCTGGCCTGTAAGCAGGAACTCAAAACCTAAACAATTTCTTGATATTCTGGGCGTAGGAAAGTCTTTTCTGCAGCAAACCTATGAGAGATTTTCTAAAATAATAGACAAGGAAAATATTGTAATTGTAACATCCTCTCTTTATAAGGAGATTGTATTTGAACAATTACCCGGGATAAATCCGGAGAATGTTTTGCTTGAGCCTTACCGTAGAAATACAGCACCATGTATTGCTTATGCGACATATAAACTACTGGATAGAAATCCTGATGCAACTGTAGTTGTTGCCCCCAGTGACCATTTAATAGTTAATGATGATGAGTTTCTTGGAACTATTAAAAATGCAATCGAGTACGCAAGTGGACATAATGTGCTTCTTACACTGGGGATTAATCCATCAAGAGCAGAAACAGCTTATGGCTATATACAGGTAAATAAGTCTTCTAAACTTGATATTGCAGGCAACAGAGCATATCTGGTTAAAACATTTACCGAAAAACCAAGCGAGGAGTTAGCAGAAGTATTTGTTAAATCAGGAGAATTCCTCTGGAATTCGGGTATTTTCGTATGGAATTTACAAACAATTAAAGCTGAATTAGAGGTTCATCAGAAGGGGATATCCTCAATGTTCAGCAAAGGAAAGGGCACATACTATACTCCTGCCGAACAAGAATTTATAAAATCTGTTTACGAAGATTGCACGAGCATATCCATAGATTATGGAATAATGGAGAAAACGGAAAAAGCTATTGTTTATCCTGTTTCATTTGGATGGTCAGACTTGGGAACCTGGGATGCTTTGTATTCTGAGGCAGCAAAGGACAATTTCGGCAACCATATAGTTGGTGATGAGACAATGGTTTCAGATGTAAAGGAGTGTATAGTGGTGACACAAGAGAAGAATAAACTGGTTGTTTTAAAGGGGTTGGATGGGTATATGGTAATTAATACAGATGATGTGCTGCTGATTTGTCCAAGGGATGAGGCAGCTTTTAAAGGTATTTTAACAGATCTCCCTTTAAATGAATTTATGAAATATCAATAATATTAAATATGGCAAGCGCACCGTTAACAATTGAGGTTCAGTCTGAAATAGGTAAATTGGATGCTGTTCTTCTTCACTCTCCCGGAGCTGAGGTTGAGAATATGACACCCAGAAATGCTCAAAGAGCTCTTTACAGCGATATTCTAAATCTTTCAATTGCACAAAAAGAGTACGAGCAGGTTTCCGGGGTGTTGAACAAGGTTGCTAAAACCTATCAGATTAGAGATCTTCTTATTAAGATTCTTGATAATCACGCGGAGAGAGAGGCACTTATTGGCAAGATTTGCGTAACAGAAAATGTTACTGACTATTTTGAATATCTGATGGATATGTCTTCAAAAAATCTTGCTGCTGTTCTTATAGAGGGCCTTCCTGCAAAGATAAACACCCTTACTGCATATCTCAAGGATGATTATTATGCATTGCTGCCATTGTATAACTTCTATTTTACCAGAGATGCCTCTGTCTCTATCGGGAACAGGGCATTAATTTGTAAGATGGCAAGCAAGGTAAGGATGAGGGAATCGCTCATAACAGAAGCTATTTTTAGAAATCCTCAGTTTTTTGATTGTAATTTGCTGAATGCTCACGATTTTCAGCCGGGCAATGATGAAATATTTATGGAGGGGGGAGATATTTTAATAGCAAGAGAAGATATATTAATTATTGGTAACGGAATGAGAACAAGTAGTCTTGGAATTGATCAGCTGATAAACAGATTATGCAGATCAACCAGTCAGGATAAATGGCATGTTATTGTTCAGCAGCTACCGGACTCACCTGAGTCGTTTATCCATCTTGATATGGTTTTTACATTTCTTGATGTAGACAAGGCAATGGTTTTTGAACCTTTAATATTAAATGATAACCAGTATCAAACTGTTCATATGACTATTGAGGGTGGCAGGGTTACAAAGATAAAAACGGTTAATAACATTCTCTCTGTACTTAAAAAATTAGGAATGGAGCTGGAGCCTGTCATTTGCGGTGGAAATGCAGATGAGTGGAATCAGGAGAGAGAGCAGTGGCATAGTGGTGCAAACTTCTTTGCCTTTGCTCCGGGAAAGGTTATGTCATATGCAAGGAATATTCATACGCTTAATGAATTAAGCAAAATGGATTTTGAAATTATCCCTGCCTGGGATATTGTAAATGGGAAAAGGGATTTATCCAAAACGGGACAATGCGTTGTTACGATAGATGGCTCTGAGCTTCCCCGGGGAGGTGGTGGTGCCAGGTGTATGACAATGCCTCTTAGAAGACAATCTGTTAACTGGCCAAAATAATTCAATTAAATTTCATGAAAAAAATATTTCTCCTTGTGCTATCTGCAATTGCAGGAATAGCTGCGAATGCACAAAGTCTTTACTTTGCCTCTCGCCCCTCTCTCTCTCCGGATGGATCTGAAGTTTTCTTTTCCTGGTCTGGTGATATATTTAGAGTTCCTAATCAAGGGGGGTTGGCTTTAAGGATGATATCAATGTCAGGCATTGAAACATCTCCGCTTGTATCTCCTGATGGGAAGAATCTAGCCTTTGCGTCAAACGAAACAGGAAACTATAATGTATATATAGTTCCACTTTCAGGAGGGAGTGTAAAGCAGCTTACTTTCCACGATGGTTCTGACATACCTGTATCCTGGTCTTCAGATTCAAAAAAAATATATTTTGAATCAAACAGATACAACTCTGTTAGTGTATATTCTGTTTTAATAGAGGGAGGAACCCCTGAAAGACTTTTTCAAAACTACTTTAATACAATTTCTGCATTGGTTGAAAATCCTGTATCGGGTGAGTTTTACTTTACAGAGTCTGCAGAGAGTTATAGATTTGCCACCAGAAGAGGTTATAAAGGAGAGCATAATGCAAATATAATCTCATGGAACCCATCAAAAAGCGAATACAGGGAGGTGACAAACTGGATTGGGAAGGATCAGTGGCCTATGGTTGACATAGCAGGAAATTTATACTATGTTTCTGATGAAAGGGGTGGTAATGATAATATTGTAAAGCAAGAGGGTGATAAAAGGGTCTTCCTGACAAATTATAAAGAGTCAGTTCAATATCCATCAATTAGCAGAGATGGTTCAAAAATTGTTTTTTTGAAGGGATATGAGATCAATATTCTGGATGTTAAAAGCGGTTCGGTAAATAAGCCCGTAATTCGTATAGCTGATTCTAAAAAAACTAATGATCAGAACTTTAAGGTTGAGATACCTGAGGATGCAGCAATCTCCCCGGATGGTAAGAAACTGGCATTTGTCTTCAGAGGGTTGCTGTTTGTAAGTGATTCTAAAGGGAATTTTATAAGAAAAATTGAGACATCTGATGAGGAGCGGGTCTCAGAAGTAGTTTGGGCAAAGGATAATAAAAGCCTTTTTTACACAAGGACAAACAAAGGATATTATAATATTTTTAAAAAGAGGGCAGATACACTCTCTGTTGAAAAACCAATTTATTCTGCCAGTGAAGGGGCCAGAAGTCTTACATTATCCCCTAAAGGAGACAAGATAGCTTTTATAAGCGGGAAAAGAAGTATAATGGTTCTGGACACAGAGAAGGAGAGTGTTGAAAAGATCTCAGACCAGGAGTTTTGGGCCTACCAGGGATACAGCATGAATTTTTCATCTGATCAAAAACATCTGGCATTCACAGCAATGAATATGTTTGAGTTGGATATATACATATATTCATTTGAAGATAAAAAGGTACTTAACCTTACAAATTCCGCTGTTTCTGAGAGTGATCCTGTGTTTACCCCGGATGGTAAGTTTATGTATATTACAACAAACAGGTTCTCCTCCTCTTATCCAAGGGGCGCCTCTCCAATGTTATACAGGTTGGAGCTTGAGAAGGTAAAGAGACCGCAGGAGGGAGAGGAGTTTGATAAGTTATTTGGCAAGGGGGGAGCGAAAAAAGATTCATCTGTGGTTGTTAATCAGAATTATATTCAAAGAAGATTTAATCAGGTAGTAAGGGGGGGAGTTCAAAACTCTCCGTTCATATTTACTCTGAAAGATAAAAGCTGGCTTCTCTTTGGTTCCAGCCACGAAGGATCAGGTGCAATTTATATTCAGGAACTAAAGGATTGGGACCAGAAACCGCCAAAAAAACTGGCTGGAGTTACATCTGCGGGAAAATATATAACAAATGGTAAAGATTTGTTTATTATTGGCAGGGATGGCCTGTTTAAAATTGATGCTGCCGCTGCTTCAGCAACCAAGATTGAGATCGCTGCAAATTTTACAAAGAATATTTCTTCTGAGTTCAGGCAGATGTTTTATGAAGTTTGGGCAACTCTGGAAGAGAATTTCTACGATGAAAAATTCCATGGGGTTGACTGGATGGCAAAAAGAGATTATTACTCTGAATTCCTTCCATATGCCGGGACCAGGGACGATGTAAGAACACTTATTAATGATATGTTAAATGAGCTTAACTCATCTCATATGGGCTTTAGTTCAGCTGGAAAGGAGGAGGAGCTTCAGATAAGGAGCGCGTCTGCTGTAACAGGTATAATGTTTAAAGAGGGCGATCCATACATTGTTGACAGGATTATTCCGGGATCTCCATCTGATTACTCAGGTAATCCTGTAAAATCAGGGGACAAACTTGTTGCAGTTAACGGCATAAAGATTGATAAGAAAGTCAACAGAGAGAGTTATTTTGTCTCTCCAACTCCTCAGAAAGAGATAGTTCTCAGATTTGCCAGAGGCGGCTCATCGGCCTCATTAAAAGAGGAGTATGATATAAGACTCCATACTGTATCTACTGCTGCTTTAAGAAGTCTTCTTTACACAGAGTGGGAGGACAATAACAGAGAGTATGTAGATGAAGCATCTAAAGGGAAGCTTGCATATGTTCATATGAGAGATATGTCTTCCGGCTCACTGGAAAACTTTCTTATAGACATGAATACATATGCTGTTCACAAGGAAGGATTGATTCTTGACCTGAGATTTAACAATGGTGGGAATGTGCATAACGAGGTTATAGAATTTCTCTCTCAGAAAAGACATTTTAACTGGAAGTACAGAGAGGGGGCAATATCTACCCATCCACATGTAACACCAGGTGATAAACCTATAGTGGTTCTTATTAATGAGAGAAGCCTCAGCGATGCAGAGGTAACTTCAAATGGTATTAAGGAGTTGTCAATCGCTAAACTTGTTGGGACTGAAACCTACAGGTGGATAATATTTACATCTGGAGTAAGGCTTGTAGATGGATCTTCCGTGAGGTTACCTGCCTGGGGTTGTTACACACTGGACGGAAAAAATATGGAGGCTACCGGGGTGAAGCCGGATATAAGTATACGAAATACTTTCAGAGACAGATTGGAGTCAAAAGACCCGCAACTTGAAAGGGCAATAAAAGAATTATTACCTTTGTAGGCTTGAATTGTACAAAAAATGAAAGAGAGAATTGATAAGCTCCTGGCCGAGGTGGAACAACTGGCGGCTAAGAGAGAGCAGGAGATTGAAGAGATAAGAGTTAGACTCCTTGGAAAGAAGGGTTCAATTACACAACTTTTTGAGGAGTTCAGAAATGTTCTTCCTGAACAAAAAAAGGAGCTCGGGCAGGTGTTGAACACTTTAAAGGTTGCTGCCTCCAATAAAATTGATCAGCTGAGACAAATGCTGGATGAAAGTTTAGAAAGCGAGGGGGCAGACTTTGATTTGACTAAACCGGGAGATGCTTTGGATCTTGGATCAAGACATCCTATATCCATTACCAGAAGGGAGATTCTTTCAATTTTCAGTAAATATGGATACGAGGTTGCTGAAGGACCTGAAATTGAAGATGACTGGCATGTTTTCGGAGCCCTTAATTTCCCTCCTGAACACCCTGCAAGAGATATGCAGGATACCTTCTTTATAACGGAAGGGGATAATCCTGTGCTTTTAAGAACACATACCAGCTCGGCACAGGTCAGGGCAATGGAAAAAATGCCTCTTCCAATTAGAATTGTTTGTCCGGGCAGGGTCTTCAGAAATGAGGCTATATCTGCCAGAGCGCACTGTATTTTTCATCAGGTAGAGGGGCTGTACATTGATAAAGATGTTTCGTTTGCGGATCTTAAGCAGGCCGTGTTACTGTTTGCCAGAGAGATGTTCGGAGAGAATGCCCAGATCAGGTTAAGGCCCTCTTATTTTCCGTTTACTGAGCCGAGCGCAGAGGTTGATGTAAGTTGCAATATTTGTGGTGGAAAGGGGTGTAATATTTGTAAGGGTACAGGATGGCTTGAGATTATGGGATGCGGGATGGTAGACCCTAATGTTTTAGAGGCAAATGGAATAGATAGCACTCAATATAGTGGATTTGCATTTGGAATGGGAATTGAGAGAATTGCAATGCTTAAGTGGCAAGTTAAGGACCTCAGGCATTACTTTGAGAATGATTTAAGATTTCTTAAACAGTTTGAGAATGTAGTTTGATAATTTTTTTGGAAGGAGAGAAAAAATTATTACTTTTGCAGTCCCAAAACGCGGAAATAGCTCAGTTGGTAGAGCATAACCTTGCCAAGGTTAGGGTCGCGAGTTCGAGTCTCGTTTTCCGCTCTACATCAAACAAGACCTCTCCGCTATGAGAGGTCTTTTTTGATGGTTCAGACACTATCGCTCAGGTGGTGGAATAGGTAGACACGCAGGACTTAAAATCCTGTGGGCAGTAATGTCCGTACGGGTTCGATTCCCGTCCCGAGCACTAAATTCACCTTGTTTCTAGGGCAAAGGCCCGGAAACAAGGTGTTTTTAGTTATTTTTACCATTCAGATTTGGTTCAATTTAACAACTCTGTTTTTGCAATAAATAAAAAGAAAATTATATATTTACATAAATTATTAATATGAATTTCAGCATAAAAGAGATCTTTAGTGCATTCATTGTTATGTTTGCAGTTATTGATATTTTAGGTTCCGTGCCAATAATAATTGGAATGAAGGAGAAGAAGAAGAGCTTTAGCCCGCTTAATGCAGCTGTAATCTCATTTGCAATTCTTGTTGCATTTCTTTTTGTGGGTCAGGCTATGCTGGGCCTTTTTGGGGTAGATATTTCATCATTTGCAGTTGCTGGTGCTCTGGTGCTTCTTGTTCTTGCAATTGAGATGATATTTGGTATTCAGATTTTCAAAGATGACGGGCCAACAGATTCGGCAACAATTGTCCCTATTGTATTTCCATTGATTGCAGGCGCAGCCTCATTTACAACTCTCTTGTCACTTAGGGCAGAATATGCTGTTGAAAATATTATTGTATCGTTATTTATAAATATACTTATTGTATATCTGGTACTAAGTAATCTTGATTTAATATCAAAGAAGATAGGTAAGGGAGGAATTTATGTAATGAGAAAGTTCTTTGGAATAATTCTGCTTGCGATTGCTGTGAAACTAATAGTGTCAAATTTACATACTCTATTATCTTAAAATTATAAATTATGGAACATAGGAGACTTAGGATTTTTTATTCAAGCATTAGTTTTTTGATAATTTTTGTTCTCGTGTTTAACTCCTCTTGTATTAAGTTTCCTAAGCCCATACCAAATCCATATATTCAGGCCAATAGGTATCTTTACCCATTCTCTTCAGAACAAAAAAATATTACCGCATCAATTAGTATTAACCTTAAAAATGATGCCACTGTTAATGAAATTGGAGCAGAAATTCCACCGTTGAAATATAATAAATCGTGGCTTTTTCTACTTTCTCAGGATGATACAAGACACGAATCTTTTTGCGTAACATGGGCTGCTATTCATGGGAAACCAATACCTGTTGATAAGCATTACTATGATGTTGAGCACTTAGAGGCTGAAGATTTTCCTCCCGGTATAATGACTTTGGGAAAAACTCTCGGCAGTACTGACGGGGCGGGAAATGAAGTTAGATTCTCTTTTTTGATTACAGTTGCGCCTGAAAAGCATTCGATGAATAGGAAACCTAATGTTTTACCAGGCTATAATGTTAATCAAGATCGTTTCAAAATGAACGAGTGTCTTACATTCAGCAATGTTAAAGAGATGTTAAATAGTGGTGTTGGTATAGCTTTTCATGATGTGAAGACAACTGCAGTTGATATCGTAGATAGCGTGAAAAAACATTTAGAGATATCTCAAAAGATTTTACTAGATACCTTAAAAGGCAGGGGATGTAAAACATTAGCAGAACCAGAAGGGAATAAAGTCTATATAGAAGCTGCTAAGATTATTCCGGAAATTCAGGTAATTACCGCGCAGACAGAAGTGGAGGCAATATATCCTTTCCAAAATCCGTCAGCTCTTTACAATATCCCTTTAAGAAGAGAGCCTGTTGTTGAAGAAAATTTCAGAAATTATATTGAGAAAAAGCTCGCACTACCCAAAGAACAAAGGGAGGCAGTTGCTGTTTTTGTCCATCAAACAGGCACTTACTTTGCTAATCATCTTCTTTGGCTTAATAATACCTACGGCAAAGATGGTGATGATTCAATGTGGGCTCCCAGCCTTGAAGAGTATTATGAGTATAATTACTACCGGCTGAACGGCAATGTAAAAGTGATAAAAGATAACAAAACAGTCAAGCTGGAGGTCTTTTTGCCTTCATCCGATTATTTCTATTATCCATCTGTAACAATAAATGTCAAGGGCCTAAAAATGACGGATATAGAATCCGTCACATCTGGTGATGAGGTTAAAGGGATGTCTTATGCCGACTATAAAGATGGTGTCATGATTAATATTGACTGCAGAAAGTTTTTGATGGAACATGCAACTCATTACGTAGAGAAGTATGAGAAAACCAAAAAGGTTACTGACAGGGCCGATGCTATTTATTTTGTAAAAATGTTAAAAGAGTCATCGGCAAAGAGAGCATTGCTTACCAGAGTGGGATTATAAAAAGAGAGACCCGGATATTGTGCATATCCTGTTGATATCTTACTGAAGACTATTGTATTTTCAAGTTTTTATCGTATATTTGCAGCCCGCAAATTTTATGCGGGTTAGTAATTAATTATAATACACCAAATTAACAACCAATGCCTGGATTAATTGGAAAGAAAATCGGAATGACATCCGTTTTCGGTGCCGATGGAAAAAACATTCCATGCACCGTTATTGAGGCTGGTCCGTGTGTTGTTACGCAAATTCGTACAGAAGAGAAAGATGGTTATGCCGCTGTACAGCTTGCCTATGACGAAAAGAAAGAAAAACACACCAGCGGAGGGCTTAAGGGCCATTTCAAAAAGGCAGACACCACACCTAAAAGAAAAATTGTTGAATTCCCTATGGATTTCACAAGAGATCTTCAGTTAGGTGACACCGTCACCGTTTCAGATGTATTCGCTAAGGATCCTCTGGAGTGGGTAGATGTAGTAGGAATATCTAAGGGTAAGGGATTTCAGGGTGTTGTGAAACGCCATGGATTCGCCGGAGTAGGCGGCGCAACTCACGGTCAGCACAACAGACTTCGTGCTCCGGGATCAATGGGTGCCTCATCTTGGCCTTCTAGAGTATTTAAAGGTAAGAGACTGGCCGGCCGGATGGGCGGTGACAAGGTAAAAATTCAGAACCTGAAGGTTATCAAGGTTATCCCTGAGAACAATCTTCTTATTGTAAAGGGATCAGTTCCCGGAGCTAAAGGTTCTTATGTAATCGTGGAGGATTAAGCGTCTATGGAATTATCAGTTTACAAAACAGATGGATCTGAGTCAGGCAAGAAGGTGACTCTTGATTCCGGTATCTTTGGCATAGAGCCGAATGATCACGCTATTTACCTTGATGTAAAGCAGTATCTTGCAAATCAGCGTCAGGGTACACACAAAACCAAGGAGAAATGGGAAGTTGCTTACAGTACTAAAAAGATTGTAAGACAGAAAGGCTCCGGTGGTGCACGTCACGGCAGTATTAAGTCTCCAACATTTGTTGGGGGTGGAAGGGCTTTTGGTCCTCAACCCAGAGACTACAGTTTCAAGTTAAACAAGAAACTAAAGCAGCTGGCAAGATTCTCTGCACTTTCGTATAAAGTGAAAGAGAGTGCTCTTACCATTGTAGAGTCATTCGATCTGGAGGCTCCAAAGACAAAAGAGATGATTAGAATTGTTAAGAACCTTAAGGTTAATGACAGAAAAATTCTCTTTGTGCTTCCTGAAAACTCTGAGAATATTTATATGTCTTCACGAAACCTGCAAAATGTAAAGGTTATCACTGTGAACGAAATCAGTACCTATGACCTGGTTAATTCAACCAGCGTAGTGTTCATTGATGGTGTTCAGGATATCCTGCAGGCACAGTACGGACGCAAATAAGCCGCATTGAAATGGGAATATTAATTAAGCCTATAGTAACAGAAAAAATGACGATTCAAGGCGAAAAGTTGAATCGTTACGCATTTGAGGTTGACCGCGAAGCAAACAAGATTGAGATCAAAGCTGCGGTTGAGGAGATGTATGGTGTAAAGGTATTGGATGTAAATACCGTTAATTACCACGGAAAGAAGAAAAGCCGCTTTACAAAGGCGGGATTATTGTCTGGTCGCGCAAACCACTTTAAAAAGGCATATGTGACCCTGGCAGGTGAAGATAAGATTGATTTCTACAGTAACATTTAATTTCTATGGCAATACGCAAATTCAAACCGGCTACACCCGGTACAAGACATAAGGCTATAAGCGCATTTGACGAGATTACTTGTTCTACACCGGAGAAATCACTCCTTCAGCCATTGCGTAAAAGCGGTGGTCGTAACGGACAGGGTAAAATGACAATGCGCTATATTGGTGGTGGTCACAAAAGGATGTATCGTGTTATCGACTTCCTTCGTGATAAAGACAATTTTACAGCCACTGTAAAGACTATTGAATATGATCCAAACAGAAGTGCAAGGATTGCACTTGTTGTTTACGGAGACGGAGAAAAACGCTATATTTTAGCTCCTAACGGAATTAAAGTTGGTCAGGTGATTGCATCGGGACCCGGAGTTGCTCCGGAGCTTGGTAACACTCTTATTCTCTCAGAAATTCCACTTGGTACACTTGTTCATAACATTGAACTTCGTCCCGGTCAGGGTGCCGCAATGGCAAGAAGTGCAGGAGCATATGCTCAGCTGCTGGCTCGCGAAGGTGACCACGCAATCCTTAAACTCCCTTCAGGAGAGACTAGGATGGTTCTCACCGCTTGTCGCGCTACTGTTGGAACAGTGTCCAATCCAGATCATAATCTGGAATCGGATGGTAAAGCCGGCCGTAAGCGCTGGATGGGTCGCAGACCACGAACTCGTGGTGTTGTGATGAATCCGGTAGATCACCCTATGGGTGGTGGTGAAGGCAGGGCATCCGGAGGACACCCTCGTTCAAGAAAAGGTATTCCAGCTAAGGGTTACAAGACACGTAATCCTAAAAAGACTACCAAAAAATTCATTATTGAAAGAAGGAAAAAATAACGGAATAAACTGAATAGAGTATGAGTCGTTCATTAAAAAAAGGTCCTTACATTCAAGCCGTTCTCGAGAAGAGAGTGTTGGCAATGAATGAAGCAGGCAAAAAAGAGGTTATCAAGACCTGGTCAAGAGCCAGCATGATTTCACCCGACTTTGTGGGCCACACCATTGCAGTTCATAACGGAAATAAGTTTATTCCGGTATATGTTACAGAGAATATGGTAGGACACAAGCTCGGCGAGTTCGCACCCACCAGAACCTTCAAGGGGCACTCTGGTAATCGCTAATTAATTAATGTGTAAAAAACCACAATAATGGGAGCTAGAAAAAGAGAAGCAGCCGAAAGGCATAAAGAAATAAGGAAGCAGACAGCTTTTGCCAAGCTGAATGATGTTCCTACCTCACCAAGGAAGATGCGCCTTGTGGCAGACATCATCAGAGGTGTAGAGGTAAACCGCGCCTTGGATATACTTAAGTATACCAAGAAGGAGGCATCAATTCGTTTAGAGAAACTTCTTCGTTCTGCAATTGCAAACTGGGAGGCTAAAAACGAAGCAGACCGCAAGGAACTGGAAAATGGAAACATTTGCGTTCAATCTATTATGGTTGGGCAAGGTCGTTCTCTTAAAAGAATCAGAACTGCGCCTCAGGGTCGTGCAGCAAGAATTCGTAAGCGTTCAAACCATGTTACCATTGTACTTGGAAAGAAGAAAAGTAAAACCGTAAAAGAGGAGCAATAAGATGGGACAAAAAACAAATCCTATATCAAACCGACTTGGTATTATCCGTGGCTGGGACTCTAACTGGTACGGTGGAACTGACTACGCAGGTAAAATTCTGGAAGATGCTAAGATACGCGAGTATCTGAACGCTCGTCTTGCTAAAGCTTCACTATCAAGAATAGTTATTGAGAGAACTCTTAAGCTAATCACTGTTACTATTCATACTGCCCGTCCCGGTATTATTATCGGAAAAGGTGGACAGGAGGTTGACAAGCTAAAAGAGGAACTAAAGAAGATCTCCAATAAGGAGGTTCAGATAAATATTTACGAAGTAAAGAGACCTGAACTGGATGCAAATATAGTAGCAAATAATATTGCACGCCAGGTTGAGGGTCGTGTCTCATATCGCCGTGCTATTAAGATGGCAATGGCTTCAACAATGAGGATGGGCGCAGAGGGAATTAAAGTTCTTATCAGCGGCCGTCTGGGTGGAGCTGAAATGGCAAGAAGAGAGCTATACAAAGAGGGAAGAACTCCACTTCATACTTTCCGTGCAGATATAGACTATGCTCATGCAGAGGCACATACCAAGGTAGGTGTTCTGGGAGTAAAAGTTTGGATTTGCAACGGTGAGGTATACGGAAAGAGAGATCTTTCTCCTAATGTTGGAATGGCAGCTAATGCTGCATCATCTCAAGGTGGTGGTCACCAAGGTGGCAGAGGCGGTGATCGTCGCGGTGGCGGAGATCGCAGAGGTGGCAGAGGTGGTGACAGAAGCAGAGGCAGATCAAATAACTCTCGCGGACAGCGTCCACAAAGAGACTCCAATGAGGGGTAGTATTTGATCGTTAAGTTATTTATTAAAGAGGCTGACCAAAAAATATTTGGTTAGCCTTTTTTTATTGAGGTATCGTAAAGAAGAATGTAGATCCTTTATCAGGTTCACTTTCCAGCCAGATTTTACCGTTTAACTTTTCAACATAGGCTTTAGTAATTGAGAGACCAAGCCCTGTGCCTTCATAATCTCTCGAAATGCTCTCATCTGCTTGAATAAATCTTCCGAAAACTGCATCTTGCCTATCTTTTGATATACCTATACCGGTATCGGAAACATAAAAATGCAGATTATGATCTATTAAAGAATAGCCAAATTTTATAGCTCCGTTATGAGTGTACTTTGAAGCATTCTTCAGTAAATTTATCAGGATAGCATAAAGCTTATCTCTGTCAGTCATAATAGTTGTTGAGTCGTCAAGCCCTTTCTCGCATTTAAAAACTATACCATCTCATTGGGATAAAAAGAAGTTGGCTTCATTTTCCCCATCCCCTGCCAGTTTATAGTAACCTGCGTAACCTAAAGAGAAGTCTTTATATGAGGCTGCAAGTCCCGGTTGAATTAAAGGCCTGTGTCCCATATCCATTCCCCTCCATATGTAATTGCTGTAAATGTCGATATTTCCAGTAATAACAATATTGTCTCTGCTTTGTGCTTTAGACTCAGGAACAGATAAATACAAAGTAGTTAAAAGAAGAAATATATGTACCAACCATGATGAGTGTTTATACATTATATTATTGAGAAAAGCCTTATTACAAGATTTTGGTAAAACGGGTCGTGCAACAAATGTAGTAATATTTACACTACTTTTTTGTACTTTTGTTTTACATATAACCCCAATATTTTATGAAAAATTTCTATTTGTTTCTCTCAATTTTTTTAGTTTCAGTATCCGTTATTGCTCAGCCTCTTAAGAGGGTTTCTCCACAAGAATCAGGAATGGATCCTGTAAGATTGTCTCAGGTTGACAGAATAATTGAAGAGTCAATAAAAACAGGAGAGATACCTGGTGCTGTTCTGGCTGTTGTACGAGATGGAAAAATGGCCTACTTAAAAGCATATGGAAATAAATCAGTTTATCCCTCTCAGGAGAAGATGACCGTAAATACCGTTTTTGATTTGGCTTCAGTAAGTAAGCCTGTAGGTACAGCTATTGCATTTATGCAACTGGTAGAGCAAGGCAGAGTTAGATTGACCGATAATGTATCAATGTATATACCCGGTTTCAAACCCTGGACAGATACCGTAACGGGAAGAAAAATTGAGATAAGGGTAGTGGATCTGCTTACACACACCTCCGGACTTCCTCCTTACGCTCCGGTAGCCACTATTGTTGAGCAAAGCGGAGCCCCAAATCCAACAGCATTGATGAGCTGGATTTCAAACTGTAAAAGAGACTTTAAGCCTACTTCTGATTTTCAGTACAGCTGCCTGAACTTTGTAACGCTTCAGAATATTCTTCAGAATATTACAGGAATGAAGTTGATGGATTACTCTAAGAAGAATGTTTTTGATGTGCTTGGTATGAAGAATACTACTTATAATCCATCAGGCGAGCTTCTTAAACTGGTTGCTCCAACAGAAAAACAAAAAGACGGGTCAGTTCTTTTAGGAAGGGTACATGATCCTATCGCAAATATTCTTAACGATGGAAACTCAGGAAACGCAGGAGTTTTCTCAAATGCAGAGGATCTCGCAATTCTGGCAGCAGCGCTTATGAATGGTGGAGAGTATAACGGAAAAAGAGTATTAGGTAAGCTAACATTAGAGACTATGACAAGAGTACCGGCTCAGGTAATGAGTGAAGGCCGATCTCTTGGTTGGGATAATTTCTCCTCGTATGCTTCAAATAACGGAAATCTGTTCCATCCGGACAGAACATTTGGCCATACAGGATATACAGGTACTTCATTCATTGTTGACCCTGTTTCAAAAACAGCTGTGATACTTCTTGCACACAGAGTACACCCGGTTGATAAAGGGAGTGTTGTAAGACTTCGCGCGCTCGTTGCAAATGCGGTAGCCGGCTCCGTAATTAAATAATATTTACTGATGAGCGTAACAATAAAGGAGGTAAAGAGCAGATTAGAATTAAAGGCCTTTATCTCCTTTCCTGAAAAGCTTTATAAGGATTGCCCCTACTGGGTAAATGCATTGTGGAGCGATGAATACAAAACTCTTTTAAAGTCAGAGAACCCTGCTTTTGAATATTGTGAAGCTTGGTATTTTTTAGCTGAGAGAGAGGGAAAAATTGCAGGAAGAGTAGCCGCAATAATCAACCACAATGCAAACCGAGACTGGCAAGTTAAAAATATGAGATTTGGCTGGCTTGATTTCGTAGATGACATTGAGGTTTCAGGGGCATTACTAGGTAAGGTTGAAGAATTGGCATATGAGAAGGGGATGACGGCAGTTAATGGCCCCTTTGGATTTACCGATATGGACAGGGAGGGGATGCTTACAGAGGGTTTTGAAAATATGGGGGCATTTACAACTCTCTATAACTACTCTTATTATCCTGATCATTTGGAAAAGCTGGGTTATATAAAGGACGCCGAGTGGATACAGCGTGAATTTGATGTTCCTGAGGATGTCCCTGAAAAACTAAAACAGTATTCAAGAATAGTAAAACAAAAATACAGAGTCTCAATTCTTGAAACTAAATCAAAGAAAGAGTTAAGGGTCTATGCATTAGGTCTCTTTCACGCACTTAATAAGGCCTTTGTCCCTTTATACGGTTTTACACCAATTTCCCAAAAACAAATTGAGTGGTATGTAGATCAGTTTCTCCCTCTGATAAATATGGACCTTGTCTGCCTTGTCGTTAATGAAGAGGATAAAGTAGTCGCATTTGCTGTCACAATGCCTAGCCTCTCAAGGGCTATGAGAGAGTCAAAGGGGAGGATGTTCCCATTTGGATTTTTTAAACTGCTTAAAGCTCTTAAAAGCTTTGAACTAGTAGATCTTTATATGATTGGAATAATTCCTGAGTATCAAAACAAAGGTATTAATGCTGTTATATTTGATTATTTAAACTCAAACTTTATCAGACTGGGTGTAAAAAAGGTTATTGCAAATCCTCAACTGGAGACAAACAAAGCTGTTCAGAGCATTTTTGATTACTATCCCGGAAAAGTGTACTCAAAAAGGCGTTGCTATATTAAATCATTGAGAGAGTCTGTTAAAGAAGAAGATCTGCAATTGCAACAGCCGCCGCCGCTTCAACTATAACGGGAACCCTAAGTGCAAAACAGGTATCATGCCTTCCGGTTACGACAAGCTCCTCAACTCTGCCGGAATCAAAATTAAATGTGTTCTGGGGGATACTAATGCTTGAAGTGGGCTTGACTGCAACTCTGAAGATGATATCATTTCCGTTGGTTATACCTCCGTTAATACCACCAGATCCGTTTTTAAATGTTTTCCCGGTGGCATTTCTGATTGCATCATTATGTTGAGACCCAAGCATTCTGGATGCTTCAAATCCATCGCCAAATTCAATCCCCCTGATTCCCGGGATTGCAAAAATCAGATGTGAAATAACGGATTCAACGGAGTCAAAAAATGGGTTACCTATTCCCGCAGGAAGGTCAGATATTATACACTCAATAACACCTCCAAGTGAGTCCCCTTTATTAGCTGCCCTCTCTAAAGCATCATTCCACGGATTCTCCCCTCCAATTTCAAGAATAGATGATAGTACAGATACCGGTTCAATTATTCTTTTGGCAATTACACCTGCTGCTACGATCCCTATTGTAACTCTCCCTGAGTGATGTCCTCCTCCTCTTAAGTCTGCGTGCTCTCCAAACCTCTCCCGTGAACTGAAGTCTGCGTGACCCGGCCTGGGGTGGTTTCTGAACTTTTCATAATCAGATGGTCTAGTGTTTTCATTAGAGAAAAGCAGACAAAGTGGAGAGCCAGTTGTGAAGCCGTTATGCAAACCACTAATAATATTAATTTGATCTGCCTCTATTCTGGATGTTGTTCCTGATGCACCAGGTCTTCTTCTTGACAAGTCTGCAATAAAATCATTTGCTGACAGTGGTATCCCGGAAGGAATGCCATCAACTACAATACCAAGTCCGGCTCCGTGTGATTCTCCGAATATTGATACTCTGAATCTGTTGCCAAATCTGTTCATTTTACAAAATTGCTTATAAAGCCCGGGTAGGATTTTGAAATACACTCCATGTTATCAAGATAAAGAGGTTCATCTATGTTAAGTGAGGCAATACAAAGAGCCATTGCTATTCTGTGATCGCCATGTGTATTGCAGTATCCGCCATGAAGCTTTCCACCCTTTATAATCATATAATCTCCCTGAATATCTATGTCTGCCCCCAGTTTAACAAACTCAGAAAAGAGTGTCTCAGCCCTGTTGCTCTCTTTGTTGTATAATCTGCTTACCCCCTTTATCCGGCTCTCTCCGTCGCAATTTAGGGCGAGTACAACAAGAGGTGGAAAGAGATCCGGAGAGTCTGTTGCATCGTATTCAAAGGACTTTAACGGCAGCTTACTCTCTTTAATCTCAATTTTTCCTGAACAACAATCCTCATCATCCGGATTGTCCCGGAAAACGCAAGGGACATCACCACACATTATCAAGTATTTTGGCCCCTCATGAACTTCCAGTTCCACTCCTGTGGCCTTAAGTACATCAAGGATTTTCTCATCGGCTTGAAGAGAATTTATCTCAAGATTCTTTATAGTTACAGGTTTTGAAATAACTGACCCAACCATTAAAAGAGCGGCAGAACTCCAGTCTCCCTGTATCTGATAGAATATTTTCTTCCTGTATCTCTGTCTTCCCGGGATTACAAACTGTGTGTAGTTATTGTTTGTTACCTTTAAATTAAAATCACGCAGGGTTTTTAAAGTAAGGTCAATATATGGTTTGCTGGTTGGACTCTCAAGTTCTATTTTGCTTGAATCAACACAGAGCGGTAAAGCCATTAACAGACCAGAAACTAACTGAGAACCGCCCTTGCCTGAGATCTGGATGGTACCCCCTTTCAATGAGCCATTAATTCTTCCCGGTAAGTACCCGTTTGCTGTTTCAAAAGAGATTCCAACTTTTTCAAGAATCTCGTCCACACCTGTGTACTCTCTTTTTAACAGGGTCCCCTTTCCGGTAATTGTAATTTTCCTGTTCACTGAGAGGTGTCCTGATATTGGAATCATAAGCTTTGAGAGAAGACCGGATTCGCCTGCATTAAATGTAAGTGGCGATTTTGACTTTGTAAAATTGAGACTTATGGCATTGGAACCTGGACTTTTTATCGTGAGGTGCCCTCTCTTACTTTTATATTTGACCTGAACACCAAACTTCTTCGCCAGTTCTAATGCAGCGTCAGTGTCGTTACATGGGGTGTAACCATAAAGATTAGAGATCCCCTTAGCCATACTTGCCGCAATGATTGCTCTCTGAGCGTGACTTTTAGAAGATGGAGCCTTGATTGAACTTTGAATTGTTCTGTATTTTATTTTGTGAGAGTAGCTCTTTGGATTAACTGCCGCTTTGGCTTCGTCCGCCAGAGGCTGTCCGGGGGCAGTTGCAAGCTCTCCCTTTGGTGCTGCAAATGTAAATGGCGCGCCCAAATTTAGCGAAAGAAGCCGAGTGAATTTTCCGGCATTTCCCATACTGAAAGCGAGTAAACGCTGCTTCTCAAAATGTCTGTAAAGCCTCAGAGTTCTTACTCCCTCCTCTGTAATAATAGCTGTTGTTGCAATTTTTGCAATATCGGCACCATACTCAAAGCATCTTCCGGTAATCTCTAAAAGCCTTTCAAAAGGATCAGTATTTGAAAAGTTATGGTAAGAGAGTATTACCCCAAACCCATTTTCCCGGGCCAGAGCCACAATAGCTTCCCGATACTCTGCAGGGGCATCATACTCAATATCTACATATTTTACAATTTTGCTCTTTTTTACCGGACCATTTCCTTTAATAGCAGCTGTTAATTTATCAAAGCATACCTCTTTAGGTTGTTTCTCCAGCCTGCAAGTTGCGATTAAGCTTACCTCTTTTGAGAATAACTTGCTTATCTCACTTACAGTTAATTCCATTAAATCAAGGCGAATTTCAGCCATCTCGGCACGGGAAATTGCTTTGAGAAGAGCCTTGTAATTCAACTTTTGTAAACTAAGACAAATCATTTAACAATCCTTTTAATCGATCAATTGTAATAGGGTATATAACAGCTTTCCCAATTCCTTCTAAAAGAATCAACTGGATAGCTTCACCATCTTTTTTCTTATCTTTTGTCATCACTTCAGCCAATTCTCTTGGGTGTACAGGGGGAATATAAGGAAGAGCTAAAGAGTCCAGGTCCCGGATTATTTTATCCTCTGCGGATTTTGACAGGAGTCTAAGTTTTGAAGATAGTTTTGCACTTAATGCTATACCAATACTTACCGCCTCCCCGTGTGATATCCCACATTGTTTTTCCAGCGCATGGCCAAAAGTGTGACCAAGATTGAGCAACTTTCTCTCTCCCTTTTCAAAAGGGTCCCTGGCTACAATCTCGCTTTTAATCTCTGTTACCCTTTTAATAAAAGGGAATAGTTCTGAAAATGCTGAAATCTTTTTTAGATAGGGGCTTCCTCCGCTTATTACATCCACAGCATCAAGATAACTGGCTTTATCAGCGATAAGCAAAGTTTTAACCATTTCTGCCAGCCCCTCATTAATCTGTTTTTTTGGCAGAGTGTCAAGAAACTCACTGCAGAATATTGTAAAATCAGAGGGATTAAATTGACCAAGTATATTCTTATAGCCTCTGACATTGATGGCACTCTTCCCGCCAATAGATGAGTCAACCTGGGCAAGCAGGGTAGTTGGGATTAATCCATAATCCACCCCTCTGAAATATGTGGATGCGAGGAAGCCGCCGACATCACCCACAATTCCACCACCTGCAACAAGAAGAAGGGTGCCTCTGTCAGCACCGGTATCCATTAGTTTGATAGTGAGTTCCTCAATGGTTTCAAAGCATTTTTTATCCTCGCTCGACTCCATTGTTATTATGGGGTATGGGAAAAGATTTTCAAAAATTCCCTTAAGTCTCTCGTCGGACAATATAACAATCCGTCTCTCCGCAGGGATAAACCCCGGGATTTCACCAATTTTCTTGCAGTAATAACGGAGTGTCTCCTTCATTTCCATTTATACAAATCTACATAATTTTTCCCTTAAAAGTTGTGAATTCTAAATATGGAAAATTCTTCAACAGTATTGCCAAATTCAACATTGCTCACCAGTTGAGGTTTCCACTAATTTATAGCTTTGAAAGCAAAAATGCTAAGAAGGACTTTTTGTGCAACATGTCTTGGAGTGGATGCAATTACAGTTGTCGTTGAGGTTGATGTAACTGTAGGGATATCATTTCATCTTGTAGGTCTTCCGGACAGCGCTGTGAGGGAGAGCCAGCAGAGAATCGGGACAGCCCTGACCTCTGTGGGTGCCAGAATTCCGGGTAAAAAAATTATAGTGAATATGGCTCCTGCTGATTTAAAAAAGGAGGGATCTTCGTTTGATCTTGCAATAGCCGTAGGTATCCTTGCAGCTACCGGGCAGTACTCTTTCTGCAATCTCAATGAATTTATGATATTGGGGGAGTTGGCCCTTGACGGGTCGCTGAGACCTGTATCAGGAGCCCTTCCAATTGCGGAGCATGCAAAAAAGGAGGGTTTTAAGGGGTGTATCTTCCCGGGCTCTTCAGCCGGTGAAGCAGCAGAGATTGATGGGATAGATGTTTTTGGAGCTGATAATCTTAATGAAGTCATTTCAATTCTTTATGGTGAGGGTATTATCTTGCCTGTAAAACATGGAGATAGGGCAGTACGCCACACTCTCTCTGCAGATACTCCGGATTTCTCAGAGATAAAGGGGCAGGCGGGGGCAAAAAGGGCATTGGAGATAGCTGCTGCAGGGTCTCACAATATTTTGCTAAGCGGACCTCCGGGTGCGGGCAAAACCTTTATGGCTAAAGCTCTTGCCGGGATCTTGCCAAAAATGACCAGAGAGGAATCTGTAGAGACAAGCAAAATTTATAGTGTAGCCGGGAAGGGTGCATTAAAGGATGGTCTTATAACAGAGAGGCCATTCAGGTCTCCGCACCACTCGGCCTCAATATATGCAATAATTGGAGGGGGATTTAACTCACGGCCCGGAGAGATCTCTCTTGCTCACAATGGAGTCCTCTATCTTGATGAGATAGCTGAGTACCCCAGGGGTGTGCTTGAGGTTCTCAGGCAGCCGATGGAGGAGAGGTGTGTCTCAATTTCAAGACTAAAGTATAAGATAACCTATCCGGCAAATTTCATGCTTGTTGCCTCTATGAATCCCTGCCCGTGCGGATATTACGGACAGCCGGGAGACAAATGCAGCTGTACCCGGTTTCAGATTGAGAGATATTCGGCAAAACTGTCTGGCCCTCTTCTTGACAGGATTGATCTGTTGTGTGATGTAAACCCTGTCCCTGCAGAGTACCTGATCTCGGAGAGACTCTCTGAGGGTAGTCAGGCCATAAGAGAGAGAGTTGAGAGGGCAAGAGCAGTACAAAGCAAGAGATTTATGGGGAGAATATCTACCAACTCTCAGATGTCCGCCGGTGACCTCAGGCACTACTGCATGGTTGGCAGAAAAGAGGCCGATTTTCTATCAGTGGCAATTAGTAAGCTTGGCCTTTCAGCAAGAGCCTACAGCAGAATTTTAAAAGTGGCAAGGACCATTGCAGATATGGAGAGCGCTCAAAATATCTCGGTTTGCCATATTGCGGAGGCGATTCAGTATAGGAGAACAGTAATTAATTATTAGCACCTTTTTGTGCAGTTAAATACTTAATATTAAGGATTGTAATGGTCTAAAAATTTTGGACAGGAATTAATAAACAATTAAATTTCTGTCATTATGAAAAGATCACGACGCAAATTCACAGCCGAATTCAAAGCCCGGGTAGTTTTGGAGGCTATTAAAGAA
>JAGPLK010000085.1 GCA_018053445.1 Bacteroidales bacterium
CCCTCCGGTGCTGCCTAATAAGAAGATCCGCAATATCCACATGGTTGATTCTATCACCCTCAGTGGCACTCTTCTCCAGGATGTCAGAGACTGTTATATCAAGATCCTTTATTTGAGACAACTTCTCCTTCCACATGTGGTTTATTTAACCGATGGGTCACCTCGGAAAATTCAGTTACCAAAACAGAGAATTCTTTAAAAAATATAGATATCTTTGTAGTGTCTTGAGACATATTGGCCAATCTCGTTCAGAATATCAGGTAAAAAAATATGAAAATTGTATTTCTAGATTCTTCAACTTTAGGTGAGGGAGTGGATTATTCTATAATTGAAAGAGTGGGGGAGTTAACTCTCTATCCTCACACATCAACCTCAGAGATTCCGTCAAGAGTCTCTGCTGCAGAGGTTGTTATTGTGAACAAAGTTAAAATGTTCAGGGAGCAGATTGATGCTGCTCCTAAGCTAAAGCTTATATGTGTGGCAGCTACCGGTACAAATAATGTGGATAGTGAATATGCTGCTTCAAAGGGTATTTTGGTTAAAAATGTTGTTGGATATTCAACTGAAAGTGTTGTTCAGATTACATTCGGAGCAATACTTGCCCTGGTAAATCATACTATCTATTTTGATAATCAGGTAAAGAGCGGAGAGTACTCAAAGAGCCTCCATTTTACTGATACAGGAAGGTCTTTTTCTGAAATCTCCGGGAAAAATTTTGGAATAATTGGAATGGGTAATATAGGGAAACGGGTAGCTGAAATAGCAACAGTATTTGGTGCAAATGTTATGTATTACTCAACAGCGGGAAAGCCACACTGTAAAAAATATCCAGCTGTATCTCTGGAAGAGCTGCTGACAAAATGTGATATTGTATCCATTCATGCTCCGCTAAACGAGAAAACAAGTAACCTTATCTCAATGAAGGAGATTAAGCTTATGAAGCCGGATGCTATTCTGGTAAATATGGGCAGAGGAGGTATCGTGAACGAGACAGACCTTGCCAAGGCAATTGACTATGGACTTCTTGGAGGTGCTGCTGCAGATGTTTATGAGCAGGAGCCTATTCCTGTTAATCACCCATATCTTAAGGTCTTGAAAAGGGAGAGACTAATTCTAACTCCCCATATAGGGTGGTCTGGTGAAAGTGCAAAAAAAAGGCTGCTTGAGGGGATTGCAGCCAATATTGAGTCATATCTTCAGAGCCGGTCACTTTAGGGGTGAGTCCGGCTCTTTTTTCATAAATGAGTACTCCAGTCTGTCAACCAATCTTGGGAAGAATTTATTAAGGTTAACTGTGAGTTTTCCAATAAATGTAAGTATTACCTGAGACTTTCTCTTTTTTATACCTTTGACAAGATGCTGAGCACACTCCTCTGCCGACATCATTTTGTCTTCATCTCTCGGTGTTAATCCCTGTTGAGTCCCGTCTGCCACCAGAGCCTTTTCTCTGATTGATGAGGCTGTGAAGCCGGGGGCAAATATCATTACATGGAGATTCTCTTTCAAATGTTCAATTCTTAGTGTGTCAAGAAATCCGTATACAGCAAATTTTGAAGCAGAGTATCCTGTTCTTGCCGGGAGACCTTTAAAGCCTGCAATAGAGATAACTCCAACTACAGAGCCCCTGGTTTCAAGAATCCATGGGAGTGCATATTTTGTGCAATAGACAGTTCCCCAGAAATTCACATCCATAAGATTTTTGATTACGGAGAGATCAAGATCTTTGAACATTGCTCTCATTGATATTCCTGCGTTATTAATCAGAATATCTATTCTTCCGTATTTAGTGATGGTCTGTTCAATGAGATTTTGACACTCCTCCTCAACAGTAACATCTGTCTTAATACAAATAATTTCATTTTGAGAGAGTTCTTCCTTGAGCTTATTTAGTTTTTCAATATTTCTGGCTGCAACAGCCAGCTTTGAACCTTCGGCGGCAAAAGCCTTTGCCGCCGCCAGTCCAATACCGGAGCTTGCTCCTGTTATTACAACAACCTTGTCTTTAAGAGATTGTTTCATTCTTCAGACTACAGCTTCTGTAGATTTGTCCTGCATCTCTTCTGCTTTATATGCACCTTTTTTAAGGTTCTCTCCAATCTGTCCAAAGGCATTTAAAGTGTACTCAACATCCTCAAGTGAGTGCATAGCGGTAGGGATGATTCTGAACATAATAACTCCCTTAGGCACTACAGGATATACAACTACTGAACAGAAGATTTTGTGGTTTTCTCTTAAGTCGATAAGTATATTTGTTGCTTCGGCAACATTTCCCTGAAGAAATACAGGTGTAACGCAAGCCTCTGCTTTTCCAATATCAAACCCTCTCTCTCTTAGCCCTTTTTGTAGAGCTCTTGTAATTGTCCAGAGTTTCTCTCTCAATTCAGGCATTGAGCGAATCATATCCAGTCTCTTGAGGTTTCCCTCTACAAGTGGCATAGGTAATGATTTTGCGTAAATCTGAGAACGGAGGTTATATCTTAGATAATTAATAATCTGTTTGTCCCCTGCAACAAAACCTCCGATTGATGCCATTGATTTTGCAAAGGCTCCAAAATAGAGATCAATTTCATCTATAACTCCATAGTATTCAGAGGTTCCTCTTCCGTTATCCCCCATTACTCCAAATCCATGAGCATCATCAATAAGAATCCGGAAATTGTACTTTTTCTTGAGTTCAACTATCTTGTCAAGAATACCCAGGTCTCCGGTCATCCCGTAAACTCCCTCTGTGATTAGAAGGATTCCTCCACCTGTCTCCTCTGTAAGTTTGGTGGCTCTTGCAAGTGCCTTTTCACACTTTTCAATATCGTTGTGAGGGTATACAATCCTCTGACCCATATGAAGTCTGACACCATCCATAATACAGGCGTGAGCCTCGGAGTCGTAAACAATAATGTCGTGTCTGTTGACCAGTGCATCAATTGTGGATACCATTCCCTGATAGCCAAAGTTGAAGAGGTAAGCGTCCTCTTTTAATTCAAATTCGGCAAGTTCTCTTTCAAGTTGCTCATGAAGTGCTGTTTGTCCGGACATCATTCTGGCGCCCATTGGGTAACCAAGTCCCCACTTAGCAGCAGCATCTGCATCGGCTTTGCGAACTTCAGGATGGTTTGCCAGGCCAAGGTAGTTATTGAATGTCCAGGCAAGAACCTCTTTTCCGTTGAAAGTCATCTTTGGTTGTATCTGACCCTCAAGCTTTGGGAACATAAAATATCCGTGAGCCTTTTTTCTGTATTGGCCGAGTGGTCCTCCCTCGTCGTTTTTTATTCTGTCAAAAATGTCCATTATAAAAATGTTTAGGTATATCTTAGTCTTCTTCCAATTCTTAGAATTGTTGTTCTCTTAATTCCGTTAAGCGAGCAAAGTTTGCTGATTGATACTCCGGTTCTCATAGCAATCCTTCCTAATGTATCACCTTTCCGAATTGTCCAATATCTGATTTTCTCAATCTCTTTTTTGTATTCAAAATGCTTGGCATTGAGGAGAAGGATGTTATTGTGAATAGTATATTTGCTAAAATCTACAAGGTGGTTTGGATTAATTGGATTGCCAAGGTACCTGGTCTCAAAATGGAGGTGGTTTCCGGTAGATCTTCCGGTGCTTCCGCCAAGTCCTATCGTATGGCCGGATTTAACAGTATCTCCCGGGTTGACCAGGATTTTGCTGAGGTGGGCGTAAAGAGTTTCCAATCCGTTGAAGTGTCTCAACAGAACATAATAACCGTAGTCTCTTGCTCTTTTTGTGATTCTGACAACTCCGTCAAATGCTGCTGCAACGCTGTCTCCTTTGTCAACTTTAAGGTCAATTCCGTAGTGAAACCGCCATTTTCTGAATCCAAAATCAGATGTAATGTGTCTGGATCCCGGATTTGAAAATCCACTCAGATCAATTCTGATGGTGTCTTTCATATCCTTAAGATCTACCTGATAGGGGTTTACCTTTGTGTCACTCCAGATATCATACTCCTCTGGCGTGTCATCAAATTCAACCATTCTGATGAAGTCCAGAATCTCAGGAATCTGTTTTGGGAGTTCCGGTTTAAATAGCGGATGGTCATACAGAGAGATAACTTCAGGAAATTTAATCCGGAATGACGGAACATCAATGGGTACCGAGGAGAGAACCCTTCTTTCAGAAGATGCTCTTGAAATATTTGGTAAAAGAATAGTGGCAAATATTAATGCAGTTGCCACTATCTTGCTAGGCGTCAATTTTAGCGTATTTTGCATGAGTCTCAATAAATTCTCTGCGTGGCGGAACTTCGTCTCCCATTAACATGGAAAAGATTCTGTCTGCCTCTGCTGCGTTGTCTATTGTTACTTGTCTTAGTATTCTTGTATCGGGATTCATAGTAGTATCCCATAACTGAATTGCATTCATCTCTCCGAGACCTTTGTATCTCTGTAGTGATACTCCTGACTCTTTTCCCCCTCCTATCTCCAGTGTCGCAAGTTTCCTCTCCTCTTCCGTCCAGCAATATCTCTCTTGTTTTCCTTTTTTTACGAGGTAGAGAGGAGGGGTTGCAATATAGACATAGCCGCTCTTGATAAGGTCAAGCATATGTCTGAAGAAGAATGTGAGAATCAGGGTTGCAATGTGACTACCATCCACATCCGCGTCGGTCATAATTATAACTTTATGGTATCTGAGCTTAGAGAGGTTGAGCCCTTTGCTGTCCTCCTCAGTACCTATGGTAACTCCCAGTGCAGTATAAATGTTCCTGATCTCCTCACTTTCAAAGACTTTGTGTTCCATAGCCTTCTCAACATTGAGAATTTTTCCCCTTAGAGGAAGAATTGCCTGGAAACCTCTGTCCCTGCCTGTTTTGGCGGTTCCTCCTGCCGAGTCTCCCTCGACAAGGAAAATCTCGCACTTCTCAGGATTTCTGTCGCTGCAGTCAGCTAATTTACCGGGAAGGCCGGCTCCGGACATTACAGTTTTACGCTGTACCATCTCCCGGGCCTTTCTGGCTGCATGTCTCGCTGTTGCTGCAAGAATAACTTTATCTACAATATTCTTTGCATCTTTTGGATTCTCTTCCAGATAGTATTCAAGGGCTGCAGTTGTTGCCTGAGATACTGCGGCCATCACCTCAGAGTTTCCCAGTTTTGTTTTTGTCTGACCTTCAAACTGCGGCTCCGCTACTTTAACCGATATAATAGCAGTTAAACCTTCGCGGAAGTCAGAGGCATCAATCTCAAACTTAAGTTTGGATAGCAGACCATTTTTATCTGCGTAGTTTTTGAGTGTTGTGGTCAGACCTCTTCTGAATCCGGAGAGGTGTGTTCCTCCCTCAATAGTGTTTATATTGTTAACATAAGAGTGGATGTTTTCTGAAAAGCCAGTATTGTATTGCATTGCAATTTCAATTGGCATACCCGTTTTATCACCCTCCAGATATATTGGTTTCTCTGTAAGTTTCTCTCTGTTTCCATCCAGGTACTGAACAAACTCCAGCAGACCCAGCTCTGAGTGGAAAACCTCTCTTAACGGAAGTTCGTGCTCTCCCTCCTCTGAATTCTCCTGCTCTCTGTAATCTTCCAGAACAAGTTTTACATTTTTGTTAAGATAGGCAAGTTCTCTGAGTCTTGTTGCAAGTATGTCATAGTTATAGTTTGTGCCGAGAACAAATATCTCGGGATCCGGACTAAAGGTAATTATTGTCCCTCTTTTGTCTGAATCGCCTACCACTTTAACGGGATACTGGGGAATACCTTTTTTAAACTCCTGGATAAATTGTTTTCCGTCTCTGTGAATTTCTGCAGTCAAATGCTGTGAGAGAGCATTAACGCAGGAAACACCAACACCGTGGAGACCTCCGGAAACTTTATATGAGTCTTTACTGAATTTACCACCTGCGTGGAGAACAGTAAGAACAACCTCCAGTGCGGATCTGCCCTCTTTTTCGTGCATATCGGTAGGGATGCCCCTTCCGTTATCCTCTACCGTGATAGAGTTATCTGCATTTATCTTTACCAGAATATCTGTGCAATATCCTCCAAGTGCTTCATCTATTGAGTTGTCAACTACTTCATAAACCAAATGATGCAATCCTCTGCTTCCAACATCTCCAATGTACATTGAAGGTCTTTTTCTTACTGCCTCAAGCCCTTCCAAAACCTGTATGCTATCAGCGGAGTATTGTCCGCTGATTGATGGGGATCCCTGTTCTGTCATATTAGAATTTATCTCTTATTAAAGAGGCAAAGTTAATCAAAAGCATAAAAAAAACCTAATTATTTTTGATAAATAATCAGGTTTTCGAAAGGATGTATATTCATGGATATCAAAGAGTTATAATTACTCCTGCTGTTATGTTTATACCTCGGTATCCGTAGTCGGCCAGCCATAACCCTTGTGAGTTAAAGAGGTTGTTCCCCTTTAGGTAAAAGCTGAATTTTGAGTTATAGGAGTAATTGGCAAAAATGTTAAGAGTTGTGTATGGTTTGGTCTCAATCATAGCTGGTACTCCTGTTAAGTCAATAACACCTGTTCTTATAATAACAGGCATTGATGATTTATGAATCAACTCTGCACCCGCGCTTACTCTTCCTCTCCAGTTATACCTTGCATGAAGGCCTGCCTCAAATGG
>JAGPLK010000028.1 GCA_018053445.1 Bacteroidales bacterium
AGAATTAAGCTTGTAGTTGCAATGCAGGGCGGGATAAAGGTACTATTTTTCGTAAATTTGGGGTGCGTTATTGCAAATTTATTTCAATTATTTAATGTTCAGGAACTAATGAAAAAATTCCAATTTACTATTTTTACTTAATGTTTGAAGTAAAAAGATTTGTTCAGAATAAGATGGCGGAGAACTCCTATCTCCTCTCGGCCCGGAATGGTGATACCCTGTTAATTGATCCCGGTGCAAACAGCAAGGCAGAGAGAGATTCTATTGAGAACTATATAAAAGAGAACTCCCTTAACCCTCTTGCTATAGTGCTTACTCACGGCCATTTTGACCATATTGCCGGTGCTGCCTGGGCAAGAGATTTTTACAATATTAAAACCTGGATGCATATCGATGATAAGGAGGAGCTTGTTATTGCCGCTCACGCTGCATCTGTTTACAATGTCAATATGGAGTATGTTTTTACTGAGGCCGACAACTACTTTGATGGGGAGCCTGTACTAAAATTCGGCTCTGTAGAGGTACATGTCCTTCATACTCCTTCCCATTCTAAAGGCTCTGTTTGCCTCTATCTGCCGGATGGGGACATCCTTTTTGCCGGAGATACTACATATAACGGAACTATTGGCTACTCAAACGACGGATTTGCCTCTCTTATAAAGGTAATAAAGGAGAAAATTCTTACTCTTCCTCCATCAACAATGGTTTACAGCGGACACGGACTCCCCTGTATGATAAGTGAACTCAGACTCCCATCAAGTGCCCGCCGCTAACCTCAATAACTGTACCTGTAATAAACGAAGAGGCCGGTGTGCATAGAAAATGGACTACCTCTGCAACATCTTCAGGAGAGCCTAATCGGTTTAAACTGTTTACCTGTTTTATCTCTTCCATTCCAAATGAGTTCAGCCTCTTAAGAGCTCCGGCCTCTATACTACCGGGAGCTACGCAATTTGCCCTCACCCCTTTTTTCCCGTACTCAATGGCTATCGCTTTTGTAAAGGCCTCCATATATGCTTTGCTTCCTGCATAAACTCCCTGCCCTTTGAAAACCCTGTTTGCTGATACGGATGAAATCCCTATAATATTGCCGCTCCTTTTGCTGCACATACGGGGAATCAGTGCCTGGCATATCTTCGTGTATGCAAAGATGTTAACCTGTATAGTATTATTCAGGGACTCTTCATCAATTTGTGGTACAAGACCGGCATCGGTAACGGCAGATGCGTATACAAGAATTTCAACATCATCAAGTCCGGCTATAAACATATCCAGCTCCTCCCTTTGAGAAAAATCGGCCTTAACAATTTCTGCAACTCCTCTCCATCTCTCAAGAGTATCACTGTTCTTGAAACAGTGAAGAACCATTGGTTTTCCAAGTCCTGCCAGTTTCCCGGTAATTGATAATCCTATTTCAGAGCTGGCTCCTGTGATTACAATCTTTCCCATTTTTTAAGTACAATTGCTGTGTTTTCTCCTCCAAAGGATGAGTTTGTCTTAAGGAGATATTTAATGTTCATTTTAAGGGGCTCCCCCTTTATAACACAGAGAGGAGCGTTTGGATCTCTTGTTTCAAAATTAATTGTAGGAAGGACAACCTGATGTTTAAGGGAGTATATTGCTCCAAGAAGCTCCATCGCGCCGCAGGAACCAATCAGGTGACCAATTTGCCCCTTCATCGAATATACCGGCAGAGAGTTAACCCTCTCTCCAAAAACAAGCTTAAGGGCATTGTACTCTGCAGGTGCGTTTTTTGGTGTACCTGTACCGTGCAGATGAACGCAGTCTATCATATCGCTGGTTATTCCTGCATCCTTAAGTGCCCCATCAATTGCAGCCGCAAGTGATTTCCCTTCCGGATCCGGATCTGTAACAGCATAAGCATCCATTGTTGAGGCATATCCTGAAATCTCTGCCAGAATATCCTCCTGCCGTGCAGAGGAGCTATTTTCCAGCAGAATCATCAATGCACCCTCTCCCAAAACAGTGCCGCTTCTTCTGAGATCAAAAGGTTTGCAGGCAAAAGGGGAGTTTGTATCTGCTGTCATTGCTCCCAGTTTTTGAAAGCCCACGTAGTTTACATGGTTTACCATTGAGTCTGACCCTCCTGTAACAGCCGCTTTTTTAAAATTCTGTTTGATCATTCGGTACGAGGAGCCAATCGCCTGCGTAGAGGCAGCACAAGAGGCCATAAAAATATTTGTACCCCCTTTTATATTAAATTTATCTGCTGTCTCCCGGATCTTTTCGCCTGATTTATAGTGAGACGGGAGCTCCTCTCCCGCAGGACTCCTGAACTGTCCGGTTTTGTAGAAGCTTTCGATATCTACATAATCCAGACCACCTCCCGTGTTGAGAACAATATCCTCAGGATTATATCTTTCAGAGAAGATTGTTTTATTTCTAAGATCCTCTATTGACCCCTCCAGAAAAAGTGCCTTCCTGTCAACATCAGGGGGGCTCTTAACAACCTCTCCATTATGCCTTACCTCTCCTGCAGCTCTCTGTGAAAATCCGCCGGTCTCAAAATTTTCAATATCTCTTACACACCTTGTCCCAAGCTCAAGGTTCATAAAACACTCTTCAACCGTGCATCCCAGCGGTGATCTTACACCAATTCCTGTAATAACTACTCCCATATAGGTGATTAAAAATTAGGAAGTTTATATATTGTAATTCTCTCTAAAAAAGCAGATTGCCTCCCCGTCACTCTCCAGCATTGGACAATCCTTGAGTTCATGTGCTGTAACTAGTGCAAATCCCCCCTCAGCAGTACCATCTGCGTGAAGCTTTCCCGCTCCTATAAGAATATCGCCCCTCCCTTCAGAGAGCATTGCCGGAACGAGGAGACCTGAAACAGATCCCATTGTTGCAGCGTTGTCTCCCTTTAGACCATACTCAATAGATATAAAACAGTGAGCCATATTTCTCATCATCTTGAAATGAGAGAGAGGAGAGATTACCGTTATTGCCCTCTCCAGAAACATCGAAGAGTCAAATTTGAGCTCTCCCTTATCAAAAACCATACAGGCCTCTTTGTAAATATCCATCATCTCTGTCTCTCCGGATGAAAAAAAGAAAGGTGTTTCAGGTGATGGTACCTCGCCTTTAAGAAGTTCTCCAATACAAACCACAGCAGCCATTGTCTCCCTGGAAAAATACTTTACTAGTTTGCGACGGGAAAAGTAGTCTGCAGCAGGAATATCCTCTCCGGGGAGATATTTTCTATAAATTACTCTCATCGGATGCAATTATTTTGGTGTTTTTAAGAAAGCTCTCAATTGCCTCCACAGATAATTTTAATAATTTTTCATCCAGTATATCGGCAAATCCAAAGAGAAGCTCCCCCTCTGCGTAGAGTTTCCCGTCGCACTTTGCAGTTACAGTAGCAACAGCGTACTCATCCGGATAAAATAATTTAACTCTGCAATCATAATCCAGTTTGTCTCCGGGAGTGGCAAACCGGCGAAATTTCATTTTATTAACTAGTGTTAGTACCGGTCTTTTATGGGTGTGGCCAAGCTGCATTAAAGAGTACTCAAAAAGAACTCCGGATAGTTGTGCAAGTCCCTCCATAATAAGAGAACCGGGCATCAGAGGATATCCCGGAAAGTGTTGTTCAAAAATCTCATTTGTCTGAGATATGCACTTAACCCCTTTTGCCCAGGAGCCAATTTTTAACTCATCAATTCTGTCAACTAATATGAATCTCATATAAATCAGTTTATGAGTCTCTTTTTTTTGTCAATAATAGTGGCCAAATCTTTTACAGTGAAGGATTCGAAAAGTTCCTTAACTGTTGTACCTTCAGTAAATCTGTCTGTGTTAAAATCCTTGTTAAGTCTCTCTGCAATCTCATTTGATATTTTCCCATCTTGCAGATTGTTACCATCAGAGGAGTATTCAGTCATAGCAATCTCCTGTATTTTTATTTTAACTCCCATCTCTGTCTCAATAAGATAAAGAATCTCAACAAAATCGATACTCTCTGCTCCCAAATCTCTGACAAGTGCGCTCTCAGGTTTAATCTCATCTATTGATGTTATGCCCAGAACAGGCATTAGAAGTTCTCTGAGTTGGTCTGTAGTGTTCATTTTAGTGAAGTTTTTAAGTCTGGTTTATCTTTTTTACAATTTGTATCCTATAGGTATAATTGCTCCGACCTCTCTTCCGGGAGGAATATTAAGGATCTCAGAGATCTCCCTCTCTGCAATCAGAGGTCCTGTCATATAGCAAGCCCCAAGTCCCAGGCTCTCTGCTGCCAGAAGGATGAGCATTGATACACATGAGATGGATTTAACCGAGTTGTCTCTCTCCCACTGCAGCAGAGACTCTGTAACACTCTCCCTGAGAAGAGATCTCATTACAGGTGTAACTTTAAAATAGGGAATAATAAGCAGAGGTGCCTCCCTGAAAAACATGAAATTTTGAGAGTATTTTATGAAAAGATCTGCACTTTCCCGCTCCATGGACTCAGCTGTGGCTCTAACCTTTTCCTGGATTGCCAGCACCAGCCTCTCCTTTACTGCGGTCTCTTTTACTGTTGTTACTCCCCAGCTTCGGCTTCCGCCGGCGTAAGGGGAGTTTGCTGCAACAGATAATATCTTGTCTGTAATATCTTGGGGAATCTCATCAGGTTTGAATTTTCTGCAACTCTTTCTTGTTTCACTCAGATGCTTTAACTGCAGGTAAGGGTTCTCCATAGAAGGGTAAATTTGAACATCCACTAAGTTACTATTTTAAAGGGTTTGTCTAAGTGGTTTTTATCAACAAATTGTAAAAAACAGGAAATTTTACCTTCTGTGGGTTTTTAATTTTTAGAATGGGAGAGATATAGAGTATTTTTAAATAAGATTAATTATTCAAAAACCTGATATCGTGATAAACAAATTCTCATTAATAATGCTGGTGGTTACACTTCTTTTTGCCGGGTGCAAAAATGAGGGGGATAAGAACTTCTATGGCAATTTTCAATCTGACGAGATGGTTTTGCCATCAACAGGTACCGGTAAGTTGCAAAAACTTATTGCAGAGGAGGGGGTGATATGTAATGAGGGGGATCTTCTTGCGGTAATTGACACGACTATTTTGTCTCTCGAGAGATCAAAGGTTAAGTCCAGCCTTAAGGCATTACAGGAGATGGGTATGTTCTCTCAGATGGAGCCGCTTCAATATGAGTTGCGCATTTTAGAGGAGAGGATAAGGCTGTGTTATATAAAAGCTCCGGTAAGAGCCAGGGTTATTAAGATTAACTTCAGGCAGGGGGAGTATCTTTTTGAGGGAAGTCCTTTATTATCTGTTGCTGATGTAAACAGAATATATTTTGTTGCATGGGTTCCCGGTTCTGATATATCTTCAGTTTCTGCCGGGGATTCAGTTAGAATACAGTACTATATGAATGATGATAGCGCGATTATCTACAAGGGCCGTGTTCTGAACATTTCAGAAAGGCCTCAGTTTATTCCCTCGATGGTTCAGACAAGGGGAAACAGAACGGATCAGCATTACAAAGTTAAAGTTGAGGTTTCCAATAACGGGACTCTGAAAAGTGGTATGCCCGGGGAGCTTGTTTTTTAAAAAGGGTTTTATTTATGACAGACGATCTTGTAATTGAGGTTAAGGAACTATGCAAGAGCTATGGAAAACTTGAGGCTTTAAAAGGGCTCTCTTTTGGTTTGAAAAGAGGATCAGTTCTTGGAGTTACCGGTGCAAACGGTGCGGGTAAAACAACACTTTTTGATATTCTTGCAACTCTTGATTTAAACTTTAAAGGAGAGGTGAAGATTGCGGGTTTCCAGGTAAAAAGAGATTATCAAAGGATAAGAAAACTGATTGGATATGTTCCGGGAAGTTTCTCTCTCTATCCGGATTTGACTTTGACGGAGAATATCTCCTTTTTTGCAAAGATGTATGGCTCCTCTCCGGGATTACATACTGAGTCCCCTTTCTGGGAGTCATTAATGGATTTTGCCGATAAAAGAGCCGACACACTATCGGGAGGAATGAAACAGAAACTGGCAATAATTTGTGCTATGGTTCACTCTCCGGAGATACTTTTTCTTGACGAACCAACTACAGGTATTGATTCAGACTCAAGAGCTGCAATATTTAGTGAACTTAGAAAGCTAAAAGAGAGAGGAACAACGGTTATTGTCAGCACTCATTATTATGAAGAGTTTGATTATGTGGACTCCTTGTTGGTACTCCACGAGGGAAGGCAGCTGAATTATTGTACAATGGATGAGATCCGGGAAAGGTTCCGCGGAGATGGTATTTATGAAAAATTTCTTGAAGAATGTCTGATCCAATCATAAAGACTGTTGATTTGTGTTATAAGTACGGCAAATTCATGGCTGTAAACAATCTCTCTGTTGAGATTATGGGGGGAGAGGTGGTCTCTTTAACCGGAGCAAATGGTGCGGGAAAAACCACCTTTATTAAAATGTTAAGTGGAATACTTACTCCGTATTCAGGAGAGATGTTTATTGGAGTTGATAAAAGCTATATGAGCCAAAGCTCTGCACTGCTGGCAAATATGACTGCCAGAGAAAATTATAATTTTTATGGTGTAATAAATGGTTTGTCAAAAGCAGAAATTGAGGAGAAATTCGCTCTCTCCTCTGATTTACTGGGATTGGGTCAGTTTCAAAACAAAAGGGTAGAGGAGCTTACTTCCGGCTGGAGACAGCTGCTGTCGTTTTCCATTGCAATTATGAGAAATCCTGGAGTTCTTCTGCTTGATGAACCTACAGCAGGTGTTGATACCCTGACAAGGGGTAAAATATGGGGGTGCATCAGGAGGTTATCCGATTGCGGAACAACTGTACTGGTAACTTCCCATTATGCTTCAGAATCTGCTATGTGTCACAGGAATATTAATATTTTCAGACCTGAGCAATGTTAAAACTGAAAAGAATAATTCATATTGCCGGTAAAGAATTTATCTCAATTTACAGGGATAAATTAAGTATGACTATATTGATTCTTTTGCCACTCATAATTGTTGGGATTCTGGGTAATGTTTTAAGGTTTGAACTGAATGATGTAAAATTTGCTGTTTTTGACAAAAGTGGCTCTTCTCTCTTTATTTCTTTGATTCAAGAGCTTGATAAAACCAAAGAGTTCTCGTTTAATGGCAATCTTAATCACCAAAATGAGATTATTCCGGCCTTTATTAGTGAAGACCTAAAGTTTGTATTATTTGTTCCTGAGAATTTTGAAAGAGGAGGAGAGGTAAATGTATTTCTTAATGGCTCTGATCTTTTGATGTCTGAGGCTGTAATGCAAAGATTATCTGCCCATTTTGCGGAACCCCTCCCTTTTGAATATTCGTTTATATATAATGAGGAGTTAAAGAGTGAGATAGAAATCTTGCCGGGACTTGTTATGATTGCTTTAATTATTGTAGCCTCAATTATGTTAAGTATGAGTGTAAACAGGGAGAGGGAGAGGGGAACAGCAAGGCTGCTTATTATAACTCCGGCGGGGATGAATGAGATAATTGCCGGAAAATCAATCCCATATCTGATTGTCTCAATTGTTCACGGATTCTCTGTATACCTTCTCTCTCTTTTTATGTTTGGGATAGAAATTAACCAGGGAGTTTTTAACTTCTTTCTTTTAACAGTACTCTTCTCTGTGGCTACAATGATGACAGGCCTCTTCATCGCTGCATTAGTTAAGAATGAACTGGAGCTCCTTATAGGATGCTGGTTATTTATATTCATTCCAAATGTCTTTTTTTCCGGATTTATATTCCCTTTGCAATCAATGGAGAGTATAATTACCCCTGTTGCATCAATTATGCCGGGAAGATTGTTTATTGAAGGTTATAAAGGGGTGGTTTTCAGACTTACCTCTATTGATGTAAATGCAAAATATTTTATAATACTGGCATTTCAATCATTGTTCTTTTATGCTGTATCCGTTTACCTTTTAAAAAGGAATTTTTTTAGAAAATGAGACTTCTTATCGCTACAATAAAAAAGGAGTTTTTACAACTCATACGAAACAGGGTTCTTCTGTTTCTGGTTCTTGTTTGCCCGATTGTTGTGCTGGGAATAATTCCTCTTTCATTTGATGGTGAGTACCGTTTAAGAGCCGGATTTTGTGATATCAATAATCAGATGCAAAGCGATACTGTTGCAGAGAGGGTTGCTTCAAGTTTTATGTTTGACAGGACTATTTTTTATGATAATATTGAGAGTGCGGAAGATGCTATGGAGAGAGGAGAGCTTGATATGATTTTTGTGAGTTCGGATGAAGGTTATAATTTGATTTTAGACGGGACTTTCCCCAGAAGGGCTATGACCTCTCTCTATGCTATGTCTTATGAGATGATGCAGGATAAAAGTCCGGGAGTTGTCTATCAAACGCTTTTTAATTCAGGAAGAATGTATAAACATTACTATCTGATTTCTCTGGTAGTATTGGTTATTACAATTTTGGGTGCAGCTCTGTTAACTCTTAATATTGTTAACGAAAGAGAGTCCGGCGTCGAGGAGCAGTTCAAAGCTACTCTTATGGAGAGAAAGATCTATTTGCTGGGTAAATTCGTATTCTTTACCATATTCTGCCTTGCAGAGATTATTATCTGTTATCTCTTTTGTTTTTTTGTCTATGATCTTCCGCTAAAAGGGGACATTGTACCGCTCTTTTTAGTATCGATTCTTTTTGTTTTTGATCTTCTTGCAATGGCAATGTTTATTGCCTCTTTTTCAAAAACGCAGCTCAGAGCGGTCTATATTCTCACAATCACCCTTGTACTGCTTATTATGCTTAGTACCATGTTTTCTCATTTAAGTTCAATGCCGGCCTGGGCCGCTGCCACCAGATTTATAAATCCACTGTGGTATGGAGTTGAGAGTTCCAGAAAAGTTATACTTATGGGTGCTACACTTTTTGAAATACAGGGATTAATTACAGGGATGATATTGGTCTCATTTATTCTGCTTCTGTCTCAAATCACCATATACAGATTAGAGAGATAATTGCAATTGAGAGTATAAACACTCGAATGTTAATATAGATAGCTCTCTTAATGTCAGATTTGTTAATTTCTCTGTCATTTATTCCAATAAATGGTTTGTCCACTAATATGTCATTATAATAACTCCCCCCTCCAAATCTGCAGTTTAATGTTCCGGCGAGTGCTGCCTCAGGGTATCCGGAGTTGGGACTTGCATGGGCTTTACCAAATTTATAAATGAATTCAAATGATCGTTTACTGGCAGAGCAAATAGCTATCATTAAGGCTGTCAGCCTGGAAGGGACAAAGTTTGCTATGTCATCTAAAATAGCAGAAGCTTTCCCAAAATCGATATATCTTTCGTTTTTATATCCTACCATAGAGTCAAGAGTATTCACCATTTTATAAGCCATCATAAGAGGGACTCCGCCGATTGCGAAATAAAAGAGGGGGGCAACTACACCATCGCTCAGATTCTCTGAGAGTGTTTCAAGTACTGCAATTCTCATTTTTTGTGGTGATAATTGCTTTGTGTCTCTTCCAACTATTGTTGCCAACTGTTTTCTGGCATTTTCTGTTTCCCCTTTATCAATAAATCTCTCAACTTTAAGCCCCTCCTCTATCAGAGATTTGTTGCCAAGTCCAAAAAAAACGAATATTGAGGTGATTATAATTGAAATAACAGGATAGGGCTCCAGAGTCAGAATGGTGAGATAAATAATGATCCACACTGCAGAAACAAGCATAAGAGTCATGATTAACCCTTTGTAGAACCGCATAACTCCTCTGTTAAGAGCTTTGTCTAACCACCCAATAGTAACTCCGAATAATCGGACAGGGTGTGGAAGCCATATTGGATCTCCCAAAATAGTATCAAGAACTGCACCCGATACCAGTGTCAGAATCAAAATAAAATCAGGGTTGTTTAAAGACATCTATAATACCTCCCTTATTGCTTTTATAAGTTCTATATTGTTCTTCCTATCCTGAGCGGCTATTCTGAAGTGGCTGGTAGATAGACCTCTGAAATTTGACGCATCTCTTATCAATATTCCACAATTCTCAATTAACCTCTTCTTAAGTATATGCGAAGTTATTTTACTGGAATAAGCCAGAAAGAAGTTGCACTTTGATGGCGTAACTACTATTCCTTCGATACCAGATAAACTTTTTTGCAAAAGGAGAGACTCCTCACAGAGCTCGTTTATATCGGGCATAAGATTTATATAATTGTCAATAATAAATGAGCCTGCCTTTAATGCAAGAGAGTTTACGCTCCAGGGAGGCCGATTATTTTCCATACTATTGATAATCTCCTTTTGTGCAATTATGTACCCCAGTCTAAGTCCGGGTATTCCAAAAGATTTAGTTAGTGACCGGATAATAATCAGATTATCCGGGATTCCATCCTCTCCGGAAAACACAACCTTTTCAATGCATAATTCTATATATGCCTCATCTAGAACAAACAATGTTTTTGGGTATTTCCGGCAAAGCCGATATATAACCTCGGGTGGGGTTATCCATCCGTCCGGGTTATTAGGATTACCAATCCAGATAGTATCAAAGCCGGAAAGCCCCTCTGATTCTATTTTATGATAGCGTATATATTCAATATTATGACAATAACACCGGCAAGCATCCTCGTACTCGGCAAAGGAGGGGATACATATTGCTGAATGTGAGGCTGCTGTTAAATGAGCAACTATATAAAATGCCTCTGCAGAGCCATTTGTTATCAGGATAGTATGGGGTGATAGGCTATTATGTATTGCAATCTTCTCCTTTAGTTCTGTAGCCTCAGGATCCGGGTAGTTTCCAAGGCAGGAAATCTCCTCTTTTATATGATTAAAAATGGCAGCAGACTTATTATTGAAGGCAATATTTGAACTAAAATCTATTTTTATTGAGTTTTTTATTTCGTAGGGATTGTTGCCGTGTCCTTTTATCATTTTCTCAATGTATCATATATGTAACTTATATTGGAATTATCCCGGAACCACTTTGCAAGTTTATTATAGTTATCCTCTTTTGATTCCCTCTTTTCCATGATTGCGGGATTCTTAATATTTAAACCGGCTAGTATAAGAGAGACGATAGATGGATTGTCAAATATTCCATGAATGTATGTTCCCCATGTCTTTGAGTTAAGAAAATATCCATCTGCCTCTCCTGTGTCAAGAGTAGCGAATGGGTTATCCGTGGATGTCTCCCCGGAGTGTATCTCATATCCATCACCGCAGCCATTTGAATTTATCAGGGTAAAACTGCAGCGACGGCTTCTTTTTCCTGGTAAGAGTGTTGTTTCAACCGGGAAGATTCCCAGCCCCGGGGCCACTTCAATATCTCCCTCAATGTGGTTGGGGTCATATATCCATTTACCCATAATCTGGAATCCGCCGCATATTCCGTATATTGATTTACCTGCTTTGTGACGCCTTAGTAATGAACCTGCAAGCGAACTTTTTCTAAGATTGTTGAGATCCTCAATTGTGTTCTTTGAGCCGGGGATAATTACAATATCAGCCTCTTCAATAACAGCCGGATCTCTTGTGTAAACCAGATTGATATTACTTAATTGTTCAAGAGGTCCAAAATCAGTGAAATTTGACATATGCCTGAGATGTACGACAGCTATAGTAACCTTGTCCGCATCTATTTTTGCCACTCTTCTTTCCAGAATAACTGAGTCCTCCTGATCAATCTCAATATCGTCAAACCACGGCAGAACGCCCACTACCGGAATACCGGTGAGCTCCTCTATCATTCTGCTTCCCTCCTTAAAAAGGTTAATATCCCCTCTGAATTTATTTATTATTATCCCTTTGATCAAAGTGCGTTCCTCTTGAGGCAGTAGCATAATTGAACCATATACACTTGCGAATACTCCACCTCTGTCAATATCTGCAACAAGATATACGGCAGCTTTGCTGTAAAGCGCCATTCTCATATTTACTATGTCCCGGCTTTTAAGATTTAATTCTGAAATACTCCCTGCTCCCTCAAGTACAATTGGATTATATGTATTGGCAAGGTTGTCGTAAGCTTTTGTCACCGTTTTAAACAACTCCTCTCCGCCGGCCCCGGAAAAATATTCTGCAGCATTTTTATTTCCGGAAGGTTTTCCGTTTAGTACAACCTGCGAGCAGGTATGGCTTGTAGGCTTTAAAAGTATTGGATTCATATCTGCAGTGCATTCAATACCGCAGGCCTCTGCCTGGACAGCCTGAGCTCTGCCAATTTCCAGCTGGTCTTTTGTGGCATAACTGTTAAGCGACATATTCTGTGCTTTAAATGGGGCAGGTGAGTATCCATCCTGAAGAAGGATTCTGCAAAACGCTGTGTTTATTATTGATTTACCAACATCAGAACCTGTTCCAGCGAACATTATGGGTCTTAATCTCTCTATTTTCATATAAGTTCAAATTCTCTGTTTTCAATTTTAACAATTTGGCCATATGCAATATCTACAGTAAAAATCTCCTCCTCTGGGAGAATATCCATAGCAGCAAGGAATGAGCGAATCACCCCTGAATGGGTAACTATTACAGTAGATTTTGCATCAAGAGGAATCTCCTCTGCAAATAATTTTACCCGTTTACAGAGGTCCCTGAAAGACTCTCCACCCGGGCATCTTACATTTAGGTAATCTGCAAACCATCTCTTCCCATCCTCTCTGAGAAATATCTCATTCCATGATAGTCCCTCCCAATCGCCAAAATCCATCTCTGCAATTCTATTATCACAGATTACTTTTTTTCCTATGGTATGGGCCAGTTGTTTGCATCTCCTTAGAGGGCTGGAGTATATTTTACCAACAGGCACTCCCTCCATCTTCCTTCTGATAATAGATGCCTGTTCATCAAAGCATCCGGCTGTTGTCAGATCAAGTCTGCCGTAGCATATACCCTCCTCAGCAACCGTTTTAGTGTGTCTTATAAGGTAAATTATCCCTTTTACATCCATTATGTCAATAAATTTATTGAGGCTGCAAGAGTCAGGTAAAAAAGCAGTTCACTTAACTGTTGAAGTGCGCCAAGGGTGTCTCCTGTAAAACCGCCGGTCCTTTTATGAAGGTATCTTCTGAATGATATAAACATTATTGTGAAGAAAACCAGGTAGGCAACAGAAAAAATTGGATTGAACAGAAGCAGAGGAAGCAGAGCAATCAGAGTTGCAATAACAGTTGTTGTTTTATCTGTTTTGTGTCTGGTATGGTCAGCTTTACTTTTTTCATCTCTTGCATACACAGATGTGTTTACAAGGTAAACAGGACCTATCCTGCTGATAGCTTGTGCGCTAATAAAAGCAGTAATAAAGAGTTGATGGGGGAATGAGCATAGAACCAAAAATTTTAAAATAATGTTTGATACTGTGCCAATAACCCCATAAACCCCAATTGTACTCTCCTTCATTATCCTTAAGATGCTATCCCTGTCTGCACCTCCGCCATATCCATCCAGAAAATCTGCCAGTCCATCCTCGTGCATTGCTCCTGTTGTAATAATAAGGGTAATGAATGCAGCCATTACTGCCACAGGGTGTGTGAAAACATACGAAGCCAAAAAGTAGACAAATATCCCGGAAGATCCTGCAATTACTCCTGCTAAAGGAAAGTAACGGAAGGATTTTGTAAGAGCCTCCCTGGAGAAATCTACCTTAAACGGGACAGGAATACGGGTATAGAAGAGTAGTGCATTAAACAGCAGGTTTAGCTCTTTTTTCATAACTCGTCAAATCCGGCCATTTCATTGAGAAAATGCAGAGCAGACTTAATCAGAGGGTAAGCTATAGCAGCTCCCGTTCCCTCTCCCAGCCTCAAGCCAAGGTTCAACAAAGGCTCGGCCTTAAGATGCTGCAGCATTAATGCATGTCCTTTCTCTCCGGATGTATGGCAAAAAATGGTGTTTTCATATACCCCGGGATCCATTTTTATAGCAGTCAGAAATGCTGAGGTTGCGATAAATCCATCTGCAAGAATCAACATATTAAGTCTTTTTGCCTCAAGAATTGCCCCGCACATCATCGCAATCTCCAATCCCCCAAATGTGGATAATATTTCTTCAACTCCCGGAGGGTTATATTTTTTAGATACTTTAGAAAGTGTTTCAAGTTTCTTTTTAACCCCTTCTTCATCGTGTCCGGCCCCTCTTCCCACACATTGTTCCAGGGGGTAACCGCCCAGTTTATGAAGCAGCAGCGATGCCGATGATGTATTTCCAATGCCCATTTCTCCAAATCCAATTACATTGCATCCATTTTCAAACTCTGATCGGGTAAACTCCCTCCCTCTCTTTATTGCTTCCCGGCACAACTCAACACTCATCGCCGGCTCTTTTAGCATATTATTGGTACCTCTGGCTAGTTTTGCATCAATAATACCAGCCCCTTCCGGGAAGTCATAATCAACCCCGGAGTCAATTACCTTCAGGCCAATTCCGTGTTGTTTTGTAAAGACATTTATACCTGCACCCCCCCGGGTAAAATTCATTACCATCTGATGGGTAATCTCTTTTGGGAAGGGGCTAACACCCTCTTCTGAAATACCATGATCCGCTGCAAAGACCAGAATTACAGGATTTTTTAGTTCAGGATTTACTCTACCCTGAATCATCCCAATTTTAAATGCAATCTCCTCAAGTCGCCCTAACGATCCTAATGGTTTTGTACGGCTATTAATTTTTTCAATTATCTCTTTTTCCATGAAATATCTTTTAGAATTTGGTCAATTATTTTTGATTGTTACAGGGACTCCGGAAATCATTAAAATGACTTTGTCCGCACTTTTTGCAATATGCTGATTCATCCATCCCTGAAGATCCGTAAAATCTCTGCTGCACTTGTCGGCTCCATGCAGAGACATTCCAATTTCATTGCTAACCACAATTAGCGTGGATTCCTGAGAAGTGAACTTATTCCACTCCCTTTTTGCCTCTTCAAGCGAAAGTTCAGCATTAAAGTTGTTGTCGCTGTATATATTTGTCAGCCAAAGTGTAATGCAGTCCAGCAGAATGGCCTCTCCCTCCATTTTTACATCTCCAATCCTCTTCTCAACTTCAATTGTTTGCCACATCTCTCCTCTGTCCCGCTGATGTCTCTCGATCCTTTGTTTAAATTCATCATCCCAGATTCTGGCTGTGGCAAGATAACAGGGACGGGCGGAGTAACTCTCCGCCAATCCCTGTGCAAAACTGCTTTTACCGGACCTTTGGCCTCCGGTAATAAAGATTATCTCTCTCATTTCTCAGAATCTTACACTTATGTTACCCATTACAGACCTGCCCGGCATATTGTAACCATCTTTCTCTGTGTAATTTTCATCAAGAAGATTGGATGCTGTAATTCCTACTCTGAATTTACCGCCTATTGTGTAATATGCATAAGCGTCAAAAATCAAACTGGAAGGGTGTCTTAAAATTTGATCACTCTCTGTATATCCACCTTTGGTATAATAGTGCACAGACTTAATATCTGGCCTGAGATTGTCCCATGTCATCCAGTCATTTTCTAGTCTGTGGCCGGAGTACCTGCTGTTTATACCTGCTTCAAAGCCTTTGTAGTTGTCATAAACTATCCCAAAATTTGCTGTAACATCTCTTGTATAAAGGGTCTGTTTTGTTATGACATCCTCAAATGTGTTATTAATAAACCATGTCAGCCCTCCGTAAAACTCAAGTCTGGAGCCTTTTGTCCACAGAGATGCAATATTTGACGAAGCCATAAACTCTATCCCGCTCATATTTCCGTTTGAGGCATTTTTATAAGTAGTAACATCTTTTTGACTGTTATCATTAACAATCTTATTCTGGTAAAAATTTTGGAAATATGTTACATCAACATTTAGCAGAGGTGCTTTCCCTAAGTTGATACCAAAGTCAAATGAAGAGGTACTTTCAGGTTTAAGATCAGGGTTTCCTACATATTTCTTCTTGCCAATCATATATACACCGGCGCTTTTATAAGCATCAGGAACATAAAAAGCACTTCCAAAGCTCCCCTTGATTATCATCCAGGGTAGAGCCTCAAATTTGACTCCCAATGATGGATTGAAATTATTGTAATTTGAGTTCTTCTTTTCACTTCCCAGCAACTTATTTTCCCGGAGGATATATGTGATGTTGTTGAATCGTCCTCCTGCGCTGACAAACAGCTTGTTATAGGAGTATGCCAGTTGTGTGAAAAGAGAGAGTGAGCCTCTGGAATGGTCTGGTCTGTATGGGTTTGCAGGAGTGATTTTTGATGAGAATCTTTCAGATTTGACATCATACAAATCATAATCAAGACCCGCGAGCCATTTGAATCTACCCCAGGTGTGAGTATTGCCAATCTTTATTCCAGATTGTCTTATCTGTTCTTTTGAATTAATGAAGGCCTCATTGTCATTATTGTTATAGTTTGATTCGTTCTGGATACTTGAGTAGGGAGAGACCAGCAGAAGGTTATTCTTCTCTGAATAGCTTATCTCTCCATAGTTTGAGAATCTGGTAATCTCTTTTTTTGATTTCCCGTAACTATGCCAGTAGTTTCCGGGAGTCTCAATATCATTTGATAGCATCAATGATGAAAATATACCAGCCTTAACCTTATTATTAATGTTGTATTCAATTTTTCCATTAAACTGACTTATCCGGAATTTTGAATTCTCCATAATATCTCCATATGATTTTTTGTCCAGGATATTCTTTTCGGTCTCAGTAATCCCCAGAATGTTTTTTGAACCAATCTGGTAATCTGCTGTTTGTTCCATTCTGCTGTATGAAATTGAGAGGAGCAGCTTGTCAGTTACGCCTCCGCTTGCATATCCGCTGAAATGAGTTTGACCAAAATTACCTGCTCCAACAGATGCTCCACCCTGAGCCTCTTTTGCCGGTTTTTTAGAAATGATATTAATTACCCCTCCCATTGCATCGGATCCATACATAACAGAGTATGGCCCTTTAACAATCTCCACCTTTTCAATAAAATCGGAGGGAATTGTGGCAAGATTATTTGTGCCGGCGGGCAGGCCGTCAATTAGAATAAGAGTGTAGTTTCTTGAGTGTGCTGTTGCAGGAAACCCTCTGAGTCCTACTGTTGTCATTGCACCCGGGTATTGAATAATATCCAGATTTGTCCTTCTCTTCAGAATTTCACCAAGATTTTCATTAGGGCTTTTATTTATTATGGATTTATCTAAAATCTCCACCTTCTGGGGAATGCTTTTAAGAGGAAGTTGCATTCTAGAGGCTGTGACCACAGCCTTTTCAATTTCATAATTTTTTGTAGTATCAATTGGCTCTGCTTGTGCGAATGCACCAAGGGGAAGGAGCATAATTACAGCTCCTGTAAATGTTTTAAAATTCATTATTGTAAAAAGTTATTAGTTAAACGTTTATGCTTAACCATAAACTCTCGAGTGCCTTTTTTCCCGAAAGCGATGGTTCTTGGCGACAGGTCTTCCGGCTTGTCTTGCTTCTGACGCCTTCCCATCCTATAGGACAGTGGCTTATGTGCTTCAGAAGTATTAAATGACATACGGCTGCGGGTACAGCTCCGGCTTTTCTATACAATAAGATTACCGGATTCCATTGTGTCGACATTTTTTGATTTAAGGCTTTTTGTTAAATTGTCATAGGCAGTTAGTTTTTAAGTGGTTTGTATTATTGAACTCTTTTATGGTGAAATGACCCGAGTCATCTCTTTCTAAAATTGTAATTGAACAGTTATCAATTTTTTCAGAATTGACTAAATCACACTTCTCACTATTTTCAATAAGTGAGAGTATCAGGATTCTTAATGTTATTCCATGACTGACAATTAAAACATTGCTGGACAGAGGAGACCTCTTTAGTAATCTTACAATAAAGCTTACACGATTTTTAAGCTCCTCTTCGCTCTCCATATTTTCCATCAGATCAGGAGTAATTGAAAAGTCAGAAAAATGTCTTCCCTGAAGTTTTCCATAATTTCTCTCTCTGAGGGAGGGCTCTTTATCTATATAGATATCTCTTCCGGTTAAAATAATCTCTGCAGTCTCAATCGCTCTTTTTAAATCACTGGAAATGCAGAGATCAATATTTGTGTTTTTTAACTCTCCGGCCGTAAGCCAGGCCTGTAATACTCCAAGCTCGCTCAGCCTCCCTTCGGTTTGCCCCTGACAGATTCCCTCTCTGTTCTCTATTGTTTCTCCATGTCTAACCAGTACTACTTTCATGATATCCCCCTCCCGGAAAACTTTTCTGATACTTGAAATATTGCCGGTTTGCCTGATACAGGATTCCTGCTCTCAACAACTACAGAACTATACGCAAGCTCAATGTTCGTGTATGTAAGCACCTCTTCCGGACTCCCCTGTATAATTATTTTACCCTCTTTTATAAGTGAAAGGTGGTCACAGTACTCTCCTGCCAGATTAAGGTCGTGTATTATCATAATTACAGTGAGCCTCTCCTCCTCATTTAACCGCTGAAGAAGATTCATGATTTTTGACTGGAACTTGATATCAAGATGGGAAGTGGGTTCATCTAAAAGCATAAGTCCCGGTTTTTGATTAAGTGCGCATGCTATAGCAGTCATCTGCTGTTCTCCTCCGCTGATCTCTGTCACCCTCTTCTTCCTGAGGTGAAATATCCCTGTCTGTTCAAGGCTCTCTTTAGTTATTTCAATATCCTCTTTTGACTCTGAATATTGAAAGAGCCTCTGGTACGGCATTCGTCCCATAAGAACATACTCCTCTACCGTTATGGGACTTTTTTCAATAAACTGTGGAACAAGAGCGACCCTCCTTGCCCTCTCTTTAAGTGAGAGTTTTGATAAACTAATACCATCAAGGAGAATTTCTCCTCCTGAAAGATTTAACTCGCCTGAGAGTCCTTTGAAAAGGGTACTTTTTCCGGATCCGTTACATCCAATAACACCTGCAAAACATCCCCTTTTCAATACTAAATTGACAGGTTCAAGTTTAAATCCACCCATATACCCACAGGTGAGGTTCTTAATTATCAAGTACTCTTTTTTATCCATATGAGTGCAATAAATGTTATACCACCAAAAATACCTGTTATAACTCCTATAGGGAGCTCGTTTGGAAAGACCAGTGTTCTCGCAAGCATATCACAGAGGAGCATAAATACACTTCCGGACAAAAATGAGATAATAAGAAGAGTTCTGTAATTTGTGCCTGCTATTAGCCTGGAAATGTGAGGAATGACAAGCCCTACAAATCCTATCACACCGGAAACTGCAATTGCGCTTCCTGTCAGCAGTGATGTTATCAGGAAGAGAATACATATTGTCAATTTTGTGTTAACTCCAAGAGATCTTGCTGCTGATTCTCCCAGCCTTAATGCATTTAGAGGAGATACAAAGAGGTATGACAAGAGGAGGCCCAAAATTGATATAGTCAGCATTCCATAAACCATAAAGGGGTCTGATTCATTAAGAGAGCCCATTGTCCAGAAGACTATCCCGTGGATGTTCTCAACAGCAGTGATTGACATCAGGAACATAACAGCAGAGGCTGAGATAAAGCTTATCATAACTCCTGTAAGAAGCATTTTTGTAATATTTATACCCTCTCTCCTGTAGCTAAGAAAGTATACCAGAAAAATTGTCACAAGTGCTCCGGAAAAGCCGGCAAGAGGTAATGATACTATGCCGGTTGCGTTAATACCTGTGACGATAACAATCGTTATACCCAGAGATGCCCCTCCGGAAATACCCAGTGTATATGGTTCAACTAAGGGATTCCGGTAGACTCCCTGAAGTATTGTACCTGACAATCCTAATGCTCCTCCGGTTGCAATTGCAAGAAGCGTTCTGGGAATTCTTATATTGTGAAGAACCTCATAATAAACAGATCCTTCATTATTAATAAAATGAAGAAGCTCATTAAATGAAATATTTATTTCCCCGGTCCCCAGGGATAGAAGGGATGCAAAAAACAATAAAGCAATAAGGAGAGCAATTTTTCCTGTTTTAATACTCAATGCCTTTACGGCTTGTAATTCCATTATCGTAAGGGTGTTTTATTTTCTTAATGAAACTAACATAGTCTGCCATCTCAATCATCTTATCAGTTGCGGATCTACCTGTTATTACCAGTTCAAGCCCCTCCGGCTTCTCCTTAATAAATGAGATTAACTCCTCCTCATTAAGATATTTGTCTCTTACTGATATTATTATTTCGTCAAGTATAAGCAGGTCATATTTCTCTTTGGAGATCAAATTTGATATATGATTAAGCCCATTCCTGACCTCATTTGAGAGTTCTTCAGAATCTATGCTTTGGTCCAGGTGGGGATGACCCTTGGCAAAATTCAGAACAGTTGCCCCCAGTTTTTTCAAACTATCCATTTCTGTATATCCATAAAGCTCAGGGCGTTTATGGAATGATACATAACAAACTTTCATTCCTCCACCTAGCGCTCTGGAAGCCAATCCAATTGCAGAGGTGGTTTTGCCCTTTCCATCTCCGGTATAAACATGAATTAATCCCTTTGTCTTCATTTCTCTGATATGTATTTATTAATAATTTCCAGTGTCTCTGCGAAAGTCACAGGAGTTGGCTGACATGCCTGTTCAGATTCCAGTATAAATATTTTATTTTTTCGTACAGCTTTTAAATTCCTAAAGCCTCTCCACACACTCTCCTCGTTTTTTCCAACAATCCCCATAGTGACTATAAAAATGTAGTCAGGGTCTCTTGCTACAACAAACTCTCTTCCTATGGTTCCACTTTCCAGGTCACAAGCAATGTTTTCTCCATATGAAAATTTAATATAATCATCCATAAATGTGTGTGGTATTACAGTATAGATGGGTGCAGCTCCAATCTGAATAAAAAATCTATCCCTCTTTCCAGATGCCCTCATTTTTGTGTAAACTGAATTGACTCTCTCTCTGGAATTTTTGATTATTTGATTTGCTTCATGCTCTTTGCCGGTTAATTTTCCGATTGCTGCAAACTGGGTACAAATCTCTTCATATGACTTAGGTGTTGAGAGAATTTCTACCTTTATCCCAAGCCTTCTAAGGGTATTAATATCTCTTTCAGAAATCATCCCGGATGCAAGAACAAGATCTGGTTTTAATGCTGCTATTTTTTCCAGATTTGGTTTGATTGCAGAAGAGACAATTTCTACTCCATCTTTTTTTGCAATATGACAATAACTGGTACAACCAACGAGAGCCTCCCGGGCTCCTAAATAGTATATGCTTTGTGTAACAGATGGGGTAAGAGAGATAATTCTTCTGAAATTTTCCGCTGATAGCTTAATGCCCGGCAACAACAACAATAGTATAGCAATTATTGAGATTATCTTTTTGAAAAGAGGTCCGTCATAAGCCATAGTATGATACTCTCCCTTTTCGCCGCATGGATCAGCACCTTCAATTGTCTGAATCTTTTGGATGAACTCGTTATTAATATCCATCCCTTTAAGCGGCAAAAACTCTTCCTCTTCTCTGGTCCCGGTAACTCTTGCTTTGTATCCTAAATTACAGAACTCCCGGACTGCAGATAATGTATTCATTCCCCATAATGGGAAAAGAGCGGTAATATTACTCTCCTTACAGATCCTCTCAATCCAGGCCCTGTGCTCCTCCAGAAATATATCTCCAAAGACTCCTGCATAAATCCCTTCTGACTTGCATCTGTCAATTATTCTCTTAAGATGGTGTTCGTATCCCATAGCGGTAACCTCCTCATAGAGCAGTGGGATATCCAGGGAGTCAGATTGCATATCAAATACATCTTTACCAAATCTGTGATGTTTTGAAATCCCGGATTCTTCTGTTTGAAAGTGGACAAGATAGCAGGCCTTATTTTGAGGATTGCTTAAAAAATGATGTAGTGCAAGAGTACAATCTTTGCCACCACTCCAGGAGATAAAGGCTCTCATAGAGACTGAATGTTTAAACAGGAATAAGGGTGCAATAAAAAAGATTGCCCGTAAAAACTTTATTCCCGAAGTTTTACAAATAATATTTTTTATGGCAGGTCTTCCGGCTTGTTCAGTTTTTCGAGACCTTCCCAAGTACTCTCAGGTGATATTTCCTGATTCTCTCAGTGGTCAAAGAGTTCGAAAAACATAAAATGAACTTACGGCTACGGGTATAGCTCAGGATTTAAACCTGATTCCCATTTTAAAGTCTCATTTGCAGTAAGCAAATAAATACTACCATTTCGCTGCAAATGTATGAATATTATTTTTGAAATTCCTGTATATTTGAAGAAGATTGACAAACCAATTGAGACTCAAACAAATTATAAGTTTTGTAGTTGTTCCGGTGCTGGCACTGCTCCTGCTCTTTTTTGGAGATATTGACCCGGAAAACCCAAAGGTGACCGCCACACTGGCTGTCGCAATTCTTATGGCAACAT
>JAGPLK010000086.1 GCA_018053445.1 Bacteroidales bacterium
TTCTGCACAGATAACAGAATTTTATTCTGTTTTATGTGCATAAATTAATACTATCTCGTAATTTATATGATCTAAGAAGGTCCCAACAGCGTTGGGAGATTAAAAGAAGCTACTGCACTGGTTTAAACAGGTAATTTGGTGAAAAATGAGGCTATTTCATTTTTCGCATCTTGCATAAAGACAAATGAGCCCTCTCCAAAACCAAAAAAGTTACCATAGCTTGAAATTGTCTTTACAAAGCGTCCGTCATTCTCATATAACCTGAGCGCAAATAGTTATTTTTTGCAAAATATAGGCGCGCAAGGTTAGGAATTTTCCCAGTGAATCTATGTCCGCTTTTCAGGGGTCCGACACTTTTTCAGTTTTAAAAGGAAATCAAGTGAAGTCTGCTTAATCATTGCTTTTGCTTAATTGTTCAATAAAGTTCAAAATCACTTTAATTTGTTTATCCTCTGTTTTTTGAGAAGTGATTTTTCCGATAATTTCATTCTTCTTGTCTTCCGTTAATTTTTTAAAATATTTTAATACCCCTGAATCTTTAAATGTATCCAAAATTTCTTTCTCAGTAATTTGCTGCTTTGAAGTCAATAAGTAAAGTGTCACTTTTACAGTGTCACCACCGCTTTTATTAATTGCTTTTCTGATTTTGTCGTTTATAGAAATTAGTTTGTCTTCGTCACCAAGTTTTGCGAGGTTGATACTTTCAATTTTATAGTTGTCAATAGTGCCTGCAACTTTCATTGATCCCCATTTTCCAACTATATGTTTCGTGTTTGGAATTTGAATATGATATGTCCACGCACCGTTGCCTGGTACGTATTTTAATTCAAGTTGTTCATCCTTTATTAAGTATTCCATTTTTTTTGAAAACAAATGAATTTGTCGTGTAAATCTATGTACTTTATTCAATGGGTCCGACATCTGTCTATTTATCTATTTTGAAGACAGAATTATACGATTTAGTAATAAGTAATTATTCAAAACTAATAAAAAACTGTTAAATAATCTTAAATTGTAATCATTAGATAATTTATCAATCACTTACAACTTAAAATTTTAATCATATGAAAAATATTAATATGGGTATGCATTTGCTTAAGGTAATCTTTATAGTTGGAGTAATGTTTATATTTTATAGCTGTGAAGATGATCAGAATTATAGCTCATTTGAAAGAAATGTTAGCGTTAACGTAACCTATACTCTTGTAAATAGTTCCTCCGCTGATTCTTACATTTATATTAGGGACTTATACGAAAGCGCCACGGCTGCAACTCTCTTAAAACCTGGCGCTTCCAGAGTAGTAAAATTTAACTCTAATGTTATTGCTTCAACAATAACTGAACAAACATTCTCAGTGTATATCTCTGCAAAAGTTGGAGAAAACAGTTACAGTGTTACACATGATGTTGATTATAGAAAATTTACTGGCGTGACTGATCCTAAAAATTCATTTTACACTACAGTTGATATAAAAGCCAGGGTTGCCTTTAACGGTTCCCAATTTTCAATAAGCACATCACAATAATCACCCAGAACATATCGCTTGTACCGATGTACGAAACAAGGCAAAGAACTGTTACTTCCGGCAGTGGTTCTGCTTATTTTTCTATTTATATATTTTATCATTCTTCTGTATTTAAGTTGACCCCCCAATGTTAATTCCAAAAAAGGGTAAAAGTTCATCCATTCTGCTGGTTAATAATTTCCTTTTACAAATAAATATTTTCTTGCATGGTGGATTTTCTGGAGTTATATCCTCTTTCATATGAGGAATTTATTGTGGCATTGGGCAAGAATTCTCTGCTGGACGCTTTGCACAGGAGGGACTGGGAGTTGACTAAAGCATTTAAAAGCAATTACATTGAACTTTTAAAGCAGTATTATTATATTGGAGGAATGCCTGAGGTAGTCAAATCATTTATTCAAAATAACGATTACAATGAGGTACGGGAAATTCAGAATTCAATACTTGAATCATATAATAATGATTTTTCCAAACATTCGCCAATTGAAATTGTACCAAGGATAAAGATGATTTGGAATTCTATTCCGTCTCAACTTGCAAAGGAGAACCGCAAGTTTATTTATGGTGCAGTAAAGAGTGGAGGAAGAGCTAAGGAATTTGAAGTTGCAATTATGTGGCTTGAAGATGCCGGATTGATTCACAAAATCAGCAGAGTGTCCAATGCTTCCCTGCCATTAGAAGGCTTTGTAGATATCGGAGCATTCAAGTTGTTTATGGTAGATATTGGACTACTTGGTGCAAAATCGGGACTAGATGCTAAAACTATAATTGAGGGGAACACAATTTTTGGCCAGTATAAGGGTGCGCTTACTGAACAATATGTTCTTCAGCAATTAAAATGTTCCACTGGAATTGAAATTTACTATTGGAGCTCTGAACAGGGAATTGCCGAAATTGATTTTCTTATTCAGACAGGAGGGAAAGTTATACCAATAGAGGTAAAGGCCCAAGAAAATCTTAAAGCAAAATCGCTTAAGAGTTTTAGAGATAAGTTCCATCCCGAATTGTCTTTAAGGACATCAATGTCTGACTTCAGAGAAGAAGAGACGTTAACTAACTTGCCACTATACGGGATATCATTAATCAATAGTTTAACTTAAATATAAACTCCAGATTCCTCAAAATTTCCCAAATATTTTCAGCTGATAATACGCCATACTATTAAGCCTCCGATAGTATCTTTTTTGGAAATTACCTGAAATTGTCATAAATTTAATAAATCTATTTTAATCATTCTCAAATATATGAATCATATTTCCACTTCCTCAATCAACCCCGGATATCATAAGAATGGTTCGGATATCTTTACAGCTAGGGGTATCTTTTTTGTTTTTGTCATATATATCCTGGCAAGCTGCACAAATGTTCCTAATCCTGTTGGCAACAGGAATATAGAGGTAGTTATCAATGATATCCCCTTTAATACCGATGTGTATAAAAGAATACCATATACATTAAGAGCCTGGGAGTGGGAAAAGGAGGGGCTTAAACTGGAGCAGATAGAGATATTGGATTACAATACAAACGCCACATTACAGACTATAGAGAAAGAGAGTTTTCCTGTGATTCATAAAGATCCTTTAACTCCAAACGGCTTAATTGAGCTAGATAAGTTGTCACACTACTATCTCTCCATTCAGTTGCCGGTTGAGTTAAGTAAAACTGCGCCTTCAAAAATTTTTCACAAATTTAAATTCAGAGACACTGTGAAAAACAAAGAGTTGATAGTTGAGGGTGGAATATTTATGCCCCGCCTGACCGAATTGCCTCTTGCAATATCATCTCCGGTTAAAGGAGATAACTGGTTGTTCATAAATCAATCCACAAATGAATATCACTTTTTTACAATGTTTTTTACAGACAGGAAACTATGGAGAGGAGAGAGATTTGCATTTGATAATATAAAGTTGAATGACGAGATGGATGAAATGCTTGATGGAGACCCCAAAGTCAACGAATCCTATTTTAATTACAGAGACACACTATATGCAGTTGCAAACGGGACTGTATTACACATGGTTGATGGCAGGCCTGAAAACAGGGGAGATGCCCGTAATATAACATTTGCAAATCTGGATGAGTATGCAGGAAACTATCTGGTGCTGGATATCGGAAACAGTCGGTATGTATATTATGCTCATTGTGTACCAAACGAGTTTATGGTTACTAAGGGAGAAACTGTAAAAGAGGGAGAGCCCATCGCCCTTTTGGGTAATTCCGGAAACTCCACCGGTCCTCATTTGCACTTTCAGATAACTGACGGCCCTCATATCTTTTTCTCCAACGGACTGCCATTTGTAATAAAAAAATATACAAAAATCGGCAAATCTGAAACAGGACCAAGTTCACCTGTTGTATATACTAACGCAATGATGGAGGAGCAGACTGTTATTTCTTTTTAATTTTATTTAATCAACTATATAACTGCTGGAATTGAATAATATCATCCGGGAGCAACACGTTATCCATGCTTCCTATAGGTTTGTTTTTGAGGAAAAGCTTTGGTACTAGAGTGTGATTTTTTGCAAATGGTAACTTCATTGCTTTTTCAAGCAACTTTGCAAGAATGCGGTCACTATTCTCTTGAGCAGTCCATTTGCATTCGCCCACGAGTAGATATTTTTTATCTAAAGATTCAGCAACTATATCCAGTTCAACACGTTCATCTCTTGACACATTGCCCCACCAACGTCTTGCAATGCCGTATGTAACACCATCAATCTCAGTTCCTGAAACTGCCTCTCTGCATAATTTTTCCCAAAAATCGCCCACATAGTTAGAAAAGTGGTTGTCTAGATTTGATATTACGGGAGTTATTCGTCCTATCTCTATAAAAGATCGGTTTGGTGCAATAAACTGGAAATAAAAATTCATAAATGGGTCACTTATTTTGTAGAGGCTCTTTTTTGAACTCTTTTCGTTTTCTCCAAATGGGATCTCTTTGGTCAGGTAACCTAATGATATTAATTTGGCAAGGGGTCTCGATAGATTTGTTGCAACTTCACCACTTCTTCCTGCTATCTCAGATATACGATTCGCACCTGCTCCTACATACGACATTATTGTTGCTGTCTTGACAATATCTTTAATATCATCTTTGAATAATTTTATAGGCTCTTCGTATAAAGTTCCGTTTACGGATAATATATTGCTTTTAATGGCATCTCGTAGATTTGCATAACCTTCACGCAACTCCCAATATCGTGGTACACCTCCCCAGACTGCATACTCCTCAACTGCTTCAAGTGAAGTTACTCCAAGAGCTTCTTGAATGTAAGGCACTTTTATTGGGGTAATTTTTAATATTGCATCAGCACGACCATATAGTGGAGATGAAGCATCTAAAACCAAACCATACATCAACTGCTGTGAAGAGCCACAGATAACTAAATTAAATTTCAGCTTTTTTGAATCTAATTTATTTTGAAGAATTGATGATAATTCAGGGCTACTTCCCACTAGATATGGAAATTCATCGATACACAGCGTAAACTTTTGTGTTGTGCGCTCGTTCAGCGTGTCGAAAAAATCATTCCACGAGGGGTATATTACCTTATCGAAGCCTGCAATGATAACCGAAATCATCTTTGCTAACATCTCTCGTTGTAAAGTGGCATCTGTTTGATCTGCTAAATAATAGACATCATCATTACTTAGCACTCTGGAAATCAAAGTTGACTTACCCAGACGTCTACGACCATATATCACTGTAAACGTGGATTTATCACCACTTAACACCCGTTTAAATCTATTAATCTCTTCAATTCTATTGACGAATTTCATAACCCTAATTTTATTATGCTTTGCAAACATAATGTTTGTTTAGCATAATTCCAAGCACTTTATCAGAATTAATCTTAGCAACACTTTCATCAATGTTTTACCCATTCATACAGGGCAAAATTGTCCGTTGATGCAGCCTCTCCGGTCATCCATTTGGGCCACCAGCCGCTTAGATAGATATTTGTTATGGTTGTGGGGATTTGTGAAATATCAACGGTTGATTTTAATTTTACGTTATCAACCCAGAAGCTAACCTCATCCGGATAATAGTCTATCCTGTATTCATGAAATTGCTCACCCGGATTGAAGGGTAAAACAACTTGCGAACTGAATTTCTGAACACCTTTTACCCAAGTGTTAAAATCAACTTTTCCGGAGCCATCGTTCCAGATCTCTATATCTATTTCATCCAGATTGGCACTTTCGTACAGAAAAATAGTTGTATAAGTTCCGGGGAGTTGCATTGGTGTTTTAACAGAGGCCCGGTAGCTGCCATACTTATATTTAGCAGGAGCAACCGTCTTTATCTCTCCTCCATCTTTTGTCAGTTTGGGAAATTTTATATTAAGAACCCCGGCTTCAACAAAGACATTTGCTCTGTTAAACCTGCCAAATCCCGGTGATAATTTATGGCTTACTACCCACCGGGTATTATCCAGATTGTTAAAATCATCTATAAAATTGAACGCTTCAAATGCTTCTGAGATCTCCTCCATACTAAGCTGAACGGCTCCAGGCTGAGATGGGTCTGATATCCATATTGCTGCTCTTGATAAATATGACCCGGAGACTATGATTTTGTCTGAAGGCACTATCCAGGACATACCAATCTGTTTTGATGTTTCCAAAGGATTGAGGGTGACAGTATCTACAGGTATATCATACCACGCTCCTGATTTGTCCCTTACGCTGCACCCAATCCAGAATTTCCATCTTGCGTTTCCCGTGTTTTTTATCTGTATGGTATGAGATGCAGTGCCCCCTGAATAGTGACTTCCGGAGGGTGTTGCGAATGAAACAAAATCGGCAGATATTTTAACCTTTTCCGGAAGGATAATCAACTTTTCATCACATGAGTATGTCATTAGAAATGTGAAAAATATTATTAATATGTATTTGATTTTTCTGTACATTTTCTGATATTTATATAAATATAAGCTTTTTCTTACCC
>JAGPLK010000087.1 GCA_018053445.1 Bacteroidales bacterium
CTCCTGTGTTTTTATTAAAAACCTGTATCAGATTAGTTTCATCAGCTGATTTAAGCAATAGGTAATCATCTTTGACCAACATAAAATAAATATCCATGAAGTTCCGATCCTTATTTACATAGTTTATGTACTTGGGAGTTACAGATAATTTCTGCTTGAACTCCGGCATGATATATATCTCGGAATCTCCACTCTCTTTTGATTTACAAGAAAACAGTGCAAAAGCAAATATCAATATTATAAGGGTTTTTCTCATTATTTCCATATCATTTATATTATACCAAACCAAAATTATAGTATAATATTTAATATTCACTTACTTTATCCTTAAATTTTTCTTAATTAAAACTTAAAACTCCTCTTTTTTTATAATTGATTTTCAATAATTAATAAAAAAATATGGTTTGAGAAAAATTTTAAACAAAAAAAAAGAGGCCTAAGCCTCTTTCATCATCTGCAATGCCCCGGTGAACTTGGCCACCTTATCTCTGGCATAGGGGAGTTTTATAGTCAAGCTTTTTTTGTTCTGAGATGGGGTTTCATACATTGCGTCAACCATTATGGCCTCACAGATTGACCTTAATCCCCGTGCCCCAAGTCTAAACTCAATTGAAGTATCTACAATATAGTCAAGTACCTCCTCTTCAATATTCAACTTAACACCGTCCATCTCAAAAAGTCTCTCGTACTGTTTTACCAGAGCATTCTTTGGTTTTGTGAGAATGTTTCTGAGAGCTGTTCTGTCAAGCGGCTCAAGATATGTGAGAACCGGAAGTCTTCCTATTATTTCAGGGATAAGGCCGTACGATCTAAGATCCTGAGGAGCAATGTATCTCATAAGATTCTCTCTGTCAATATGCTCGGTCTTCTGAGAGGCTCCGTAGCCCACCACCTGAGTGTTCAATCTCTGTGATATCTTCCTCTCAATTCCCTCAAAAGCTCCTCCGCATATAAAGAGAATATTCTTGGTATCAACAGCTATCATCCTCTGCTCAGGATGCTTTCTTCCCCCCTGAGGCGGAACATTCACAACGCTACCCTCAAGCAGTTTAAGCATCGCCTGCTGAACCCCCTCCCCTGACACATCTCTGGTAATTGACGGATTATCGCCCTTTCTCGCAATTTTATCTATCTCATCAATAAATACAATACCCCTCTGTGCCCTTTGAACATCATAATCGGCCTCCTGCAACAGCCTTGTCAGGATACTCTCAACATCCTCCCCCACATATCCGGCCTCTGTAAGAACTGTAGCATCCACAATAGTAAAAGGGACATCAAGCATTTTTGCGATGGTTCTTGCAAGAAGAGTCTTTCCTGTTCCGGTACGGCCAACCAGAAGAATATTTGATTTCTCCAGATCCAGATCATCTCCGTTATTACCGTTAATTCTTTTGTAATGGTTATATACAGCAACAGAGAGATACTTCTTTGCCTCCTCCTGACCAATTACATAATCGTCCAGGAAGGCAGTAATCTCTTTTGGTTTGAGCAGAGGTTTTGCCGATGTTTTCTTCTTCCCCTTTTTTGCGGCAAGGGCCTCTCTGGAATAATCTATCGCCTGCTGAGCGCACTCATTACAGATAGATGCAATTTCACCTGCAATAAGCACATCAACCTCACTCTTACCCCTTCCGCAAAAAGAGCAATAATCTGTGTATTTGGAGGCCATCTATTTCTTAGCTTTAATAAGAATTTCATCAATCATTCCGTACTCCTTCGCCTCCCTGGCATTCATCCAGTAATCTCTGTCTGCATCTTTTTCAATCTGCTTTAGTGATTTGCCTGAGTGAAGTGCAATTATCTCATACAACTCCTTTTTAAGAGTAACAATCTGTCTGGCTGTTATCTCAATATCACTTGCCTGACCCTCTGCACCTCCCATAGGCTGATGAATCATCACCCTGGAGTGAGGAAGTGCAGATCTTTTGCCGTTTGCACCTGCGGTAAGAAGAATGGCAGCCATTGAAGCGGCCATACCTGTACATATAGTTGCAACCTCAGAAGATACCAACTGCATTGTGTCATAAATACCCAGTCCTGCATAAACTCCCCCGCCGGGAGAGTTTATGTATAACTGAATATCGGCTTTTGATTCTGTAGAATCCAGATACAGTAGCTGAGCCTGGATTATGTTGGCTACATCGTCAGTGATGGGTACACCCAGAAAGATGATTCTGTCCATCATAAGACGGGAAAACACATCCATTGCAGCAACATTTAGTTGTCTCTCCTCAATTATTGTAGGATTGATATAGGCGCTGCTTATTGAGTTAAACCTGTGCAGTGAAAGACTGCTTATGCCTTTGTGATGAACTGCATATTTTTCAAAATCTGTAGCCATATATTTTTTATTAGTTTGTCATTTCACGAAGTTTCTCAACAGAGACACTCTTTTTGTCAAGTTTTACGACAGACCTTACATATCCTATCACCTTATCCTCCTCTACCTTGTCAAATATTCTTCTCCCCTCTTTCTCATTTGAAAGCAGAGACTCTGCATACTGATTAAGTTGCTCTTCCGGTACATTTGGAAGACCATACATAGCAAACTGGTATGCTGCTATGCTCTTTGCCTGGGCAAGCAGATCTTCACGGTTTACATCCAGTTTCTGCTCTTTAACAAAGTACTGCCTTATCATCTGCCAGCGGAAATCTTTAAGGAACAGGCCAAAATCCTTCTCAATCTCCTCCATAGAGAATTTACCCTCGTTAGCAGTGAAAAGCCAGCGTTTCAGGAAATTTTCAGGTACTGTAATGGCGGCTTTCTCGATAAGATAGTCACGCGCATCAAGCATAAACCTGTAGTCGCTCTCCTGAGCATATTCAGCCTTCATTCTCTCAACAATTTTTGCATCAAGCCCCTCTTCATTTGTTACAACACCCTCACCAAACATTTTGTTGAAAAGATCCTGGTTAATCTCAGGCTCAACAAACCGTTTCACCTCTTTAACAATTATCTTCCACATTGGCTCAACTGTTGACAGCTCCTCTTTTTTAATTTTAAGAAGAGCGGCTCTGTCGGCCTCATTTGTAAAGGTCTTGTTAACATCTACCTCAATTTCATCTCCTGCTCTCTTGCCCATAAACTGCTTCTTGATCTTTTTGTCCTCAATTGATCTAAGTGCAACATATGTTCCCTCTACTCTGTTTTCTCCCTGAATGAGATCTGCAATGATAAAGTCCTCCTCCTGATCAATTGATTCAGCAACACCCAGCTGACCAAATTGTCTCAGTACATTACTTTTATATTTTGCAATTTCATCTTTTGAAAGATCAGCTTCGTAGTATACAATTTTGTCATCTGCAGAGAGAGCTATATCAACTTTAGGTGCAAGAGCTATATCAAAAATAAACTCCATATCTTCACCGGCCTTCCAGCTTACCGGCTTCTGCTCTGTCTCGTTTGCAAGAGGCTCACCAATAATGTTTAGTTTGTTATCATTGATAAAGTTGTTCAGCCCTTCTGAAATAAGATTATTCACAGCGTCCACCATTGCAGACTGACCGTGCATCTTCTCAATCATTGACATTGGAGCCATACCTTTGCGGAAACCTTTGATGTCTGCATTTCTGCGATAGTCTCCAAGAATCTTCTTAATTTTGGGAGCATAGTCATCGTTTCCTATGGTAAGAGAAACCATAAGCGTTAGATCTTCAGCTTGTTTCTGTGTAACTTTCATCGTTTATTTTGTTTTGTATTATCTCAAATAAAATCAAAGCAGACCACCCGATGGGTATCTGCTTTTGAGTGCGGGCAAAGGGACTCGAACCCCCACGCCTTTCGGCACCAGATCCTAAGTCTGGCGCGGCTACCAATTACGCCATGCCCGCTTTGGGGAGTGCAAAGGTAAAACATTTTTTTAAACTTCCAAAAGCATCTTAACAAATGCCCAGTTATCTTTTGTCTCTGAATATAAAAATTTCAATCCGCACCTCTCTCCCTCCTCTCTGACAATCTTAATATCCTCACTGTAGAAACCACTTAACAGAAGGTGAGCTCCGGGTAACATAGCCGCAACATATGTTTCCATATCTTTTACAACAATATTTCTGTTGATGTTTGCAAGAACGAGTGAGTATTTTCCGGTGCTGTTAAGTACTCCTGCATCACCGTGCAGCACTCTTATTTTGGAGGAGACTCCGTTTACTGCAGTATTTTCCAGAGAGGAGCTTACTGCATCAATATCGTTATCAACAGCAATCACCTCTGATGCTCCCATCTTTGCAGCCAGAATAGCCAGAATTGATGTTCCGCAACCCATATCCAGAACCCTGATACCATTAACCTCCTCCTTCATCAGATTGGAGGCCACCAGGTGTGTTGTCTGGTGATGTCCGGTACCAAAGGCCATTTTTGGATCAATGATAATATTGTATTTGGTATCCGGAAGATCTTTATGGAAACTTGCCTTTACAGTACAGAGATTGTCCACCACCAAAGGGGGAAAATTGGATTCCCAAAGCGCATTCCAATTCTCTCCCTTTACCAGTGAATATTCAATTTTTGAAGAGAAGGCATCAAAAAGAGAGAGACTCTCCTTCAGAGCAGAAAAGTCATCATCTCTGAAAAGCTGAGCCTTTATGTATCCCTTAACAAAAGGTGACTCTGCAGAGAAACTCTCAAATTCATAATCTCCCATTACAGCAAGAACTATTTCAGAATTCTCTTCAGTAAATGGTCTTAGCTCAACTGATACCTCTGTGTAATCCATCAGAATGATTTAACAATTTCAATAAAGTCTTTTGCATCAAGAGAGGCTCCGCCAATTAAACCTCCATCAACATCATCTTTGGAGAATATCTCTTTTGCATTTGAGGGTTTGCAGCTTCCGCCATAGAGTATTGGAATTCTGTCTGAGTGATCTCCAAATTTATCACCAATTACTCTCCTTATATATGCATGCATCTCCTCGGCCTGGTCAGAAGTGGCTGTCATCCCTGTGCCAATAGCCCATACAGGCTCGTAAGCAACTATAACATTATCCAGCTCAACTCCTCTTAATCTGTAAAGAACATCTTTAATCTGTTGTGCAACAACTTCAAAATGTCTGTGAGCCTCTCTCTCCTCCAGTTTCTCACCTACACAGAATATTGGCTGCATACCCTCATTAATCACAAGATTAATTTTTTTGTACAGACTTTCGCTGTTCTCAGCATAATACTCCCTTCTCTCAGAGTGGCCCAGAATAACATATTTACAGCCGAGATTCCTCAGCATAGATGCAGAGACCTCGCCGGTATAGGCACCTTTGTCATGATCTGCACAATTCTGAGCTGCGAGAGCAATTTTCATCCTGTTCTCTTTCATGTATTTCCCCAATACCGCAAGATGTGTGAAAGGTGGTGCAATTACTATCTCAACATCAGATTCCATCTCTCTTGTAAGAAATTCGAGTTGCTTAACAAGCACCTCTCCCTCCGGCATCAGGGTATTCATTTTCCAGTTGCCGGCAACAATTTTTCTTCTCATCGCTGTGATTTTTTTGGTTTTGTTTGATGACACAAAAATAACAATTTTTTTTGCACTATCTTCGCAGGGTTAAATTGATAACAGAGAGTTGAGACCAGGGAAATCATACTTCAGAATATACGCAGCAATTGCCGTTTCACTTGTTGTTCTGATAATAATGAATCTAATTCTGGGCTCTGTTATTATCCCTGTCAGAGAGTTATTTGCCTCTATAACAAACAACTCATCAATATCCTATGTGAATGATATTTTGTGGAATTTCAGGATTCCAAAGGTTATTACGGCTCTTCTGGCAGGAGTTGCACTCTCAGTTTGCGGCCTTCAGATGCAGACCCTTTTCAGAAACCCTCTTGCTGACCCGTTTATACTGGGAATTAGTTCCGGTGCCGGACTAGGAGTAGCCCTCTTTGTAATGGGCTCATCGGCCTTTGGCATTACTATGGCCGGCAGCATTTTTTTTAACCTGGGAATTGCCGCTGCAGCCTGGGCAGGAGCTGCCGGAGTCACCCTTTTGATACTTCTTGTATCTCACCGTCTAAAGGAGAACTCTTCACTGCTTATTTTTGGCATCATGATTGGCAGTATTACAAGTGCAATAATTACTTTGATACAATATTTCTCATCCTCTTCTGAATTAAAGGCCTTTGTCACATGGACAATGGGGAGTTTCTCAGGCCTTACTAATGCTCAGATCTGGATAATGTCCATGCTGGTTATCCCTGGTATAGTACTATCAATCTACAATATAAAAGAGTTAAATATCCTTCTTCAGGGTGAGGCCTATGCAAAAAGTCTGGGACTCAATCTTGAGAGAACACGCAGAAGAATACTTATTGCCACCACTCTTCTTGCCGGCAGTATTACTGCTTTTTGCGGTCCAATCGGCTTTATAGGAATTGCAGTACCTCACATTGCAAGGCTACTCTTCAGAAATGCAGATCATAAAGTACTGGTACCCGCCACAGCCCTTACAGGAGCAGCAAT
>JAGPLK010000088.1 GCA_018053445.1 Bacteroidales bacterium
GGCTGGTATGCTGGATGCTGTAATTGCAGGTGGAACAGACGCATTATGCAGATTTACAGTAAATGGGTTTTCATCGTTGGGTATTCTTGACAGCAAAAACTGCAGGCCCTTTGATGCAACCAGAGAGTGGCTGAATCTGGGAGAGGGGGCAGGTTATCTATTGCTGGTATCTGAGAAAATTATGAGTGTTAAAAGGTACAGCAGGGTTGCCGGTTATTCAAATGCAAATGATGCTTTTCATCAAACAGCCTCTTCTGCAAGTGGTGAGGGTGCCTATATGGCAATGAGCGGAGCTATTGAGATGAGTAATATTGATAAATGTGACATTGGGTATATCAATGTTCACGGAACAGGAACTCCTAACAACGACTCTTCTGAAGCAATAGCAATGAAGAGATTGTTTGGGGATAAAATACCCCCTTATAGTTCTACAAAGGGATTTACCGGACACACTCTTGGAGCAGCAGGCGGTATTGAGTCACTCTTTACCGTTCTCTCAGTTTACGGGGGGTATATATGGCCAAATCTAAACTTCTCAGAGATGATGGATGAGTGTGATGTTCCGCCTCAAACAACTCTTAAGAGAGGGGTGCACATCCGATCTGCGATGACTAATTCGTTTGGCTTTGGAGGGAATTGTACTACGCTAATTTTTGATAAGGTTTAGATTATGAAGATAGATACAAATCTTGTTATACACGGAGCAGCCGGAGTCTCTTCAGTTGAGCCTGATTACAAGGAGTTTATCCTGGATGCAGGTTTGAGAAGAAGGATGAGCAGGGTGATACGGATGAGTGTTGCAGCTGCAATAATGACACTTAAGGATGCTGGTATTGAGAAAATTGATGCAATAGTTACAGGGACAGGATGGGGTTGCCTTGCCGATACTGAAAAGTTCCTTATATCAATTATACAGAATCAGGAGAGACTGCTTAACCCATCTGCCTTTATTCAAAGCACTTCAAATACGGTTGGTGCTCAAATTGCGTTAATGAGGGGAGATAAACACTATAACAGTACCTATGTTCACGGGAGCAGTTCTTTTGAATCTGCTCTTTTTGACTCTTCGCTTTTGATAAACGAGGGAAAAGGATGCGTTTTGACAGGTGGTTTTGATGAATTAACTCCAACCAAAAGTCATCTTCTGGGCAGAATGGGTATGTGGAGGCATAATAAAGGGGGAGAGGGGGCTGCCTTCTTTCTGCTCGGCTCTTCTCCGGAGGGTAATATCAGGGGTATAATTAGATCCATTGAGATATTCCCTATGCATTACAGCGAAACAGAGATTTTTGAGTCTCTAATCTCCGGGAGGGATCTCGATGCTCTTTATATGTGTGGAAATGAGGTAATAAGGGGGTTATTAGAGAGTGAAGGGTGTAAAACTGAAAATTACAAAGAGATTACAGGGGAGTACCCGACAGCTTCTGCATATGCTCTTTTAATAGCATTGGAAAGGCTATCTTCAGGATCATGCTCCAAGGTAATTTTAGTGAATAAATATGTTAAGGATCCAGCCACACTGATTGAAGTTACAAAATGATATACCTTCTGATAGTAATTGTTACTCTGGTTCTCTCCTTTCTGATTACTGCAATTTTCAGAATGGATATGGGTATATATCTAAGATCCTATTGCAGGGAGAGAAACGAGGGGATGAAGAGTGTTATGCTTACATTTGATGATGGTCCTCATCCGGATTATACTCCAATGGTTCTTGATGTTCTAAGGGAGAGAGGTGTAAAGGCAGTTTTCTTTCTGATAGGTGAGAATGCAATTGAGAATCCTCAGATAGTAAGAAGAATTGCAGATGAGGGGCACATGATAGGTATACACTCATTAAGACACACTCCGGAATTTACCATATCATCAAAAAAGCTGGTTAAAAGGGATCTTAATGCTACAATAAAAATTCTCGAAGAGTTGACAGGTGGGAAAATTAAACTATTCAGACCTCCATATGGTGTTACTAATCCATCAATAGGAGGAGCAGTTAAAGATTTGGGACTTTTAAGCGTAGGCTGGAGTTTGAGAAGCTTTGATACAATTGCTGACTCAGACACAGAAAAGGTTATGGAGAGGATTAAAAGGGGGATGCACGATGGAGCAATTATTCTTTTGCATGATCGTCTGCCTTTTAGTGCAAAACTAATTGAAAAAATACTTGATTATTTAGAAACAACAGGATATGAGGCAAAATTGTATAGGAGGGTTTTGTAGATTATTATTAACTGCTGTAGTCTTAATTACTAATATTAATACTATGCGCTCACAGAATGGAATACTTAGTAATACAGAAGTTGCCGTGTTCCTTGATGTGCTAGCTAAGAGGGCTTCAGAGGTTACTGCTCTCTCTGCCCGTTTTGAACAGGTTAAAAGGATGGAGATGATAAAGGGAGAGTTAGTCTCTCATGGTAAATTTCTCTATTCAAAGGAGAATAAAATAGCATTTATGTACGAGAAGCCAGGTAAATATTCGATGATTATGAACGGCTCTTATATGAAAATGGTAACAGCCTCCGGCACTTCAACAATGAATTTGTCGGCAAATCCGGTGATGAAGCAGATGCAGGAGCTCATAACTGCTGTCTTTACCGGAGAGCTAAAGGAATCGGCCAATTATGACATTGTGTTTAGCATGGCAGCCGATAAAATTAACGCTTCTGTAAAACCTAAATCAGCCAGATTGCAATCAGTAATATCAATTATTAACATTGTGTTTAGTAAAGATTCAGGTGACATTTTGGAAATCTCTGTAAAGGAGGGATCAGGAGGTACCACAAATTACAGATTCTTTGATCAGACAATTAACCAAAATATTGATAATGAGATATTCAGGATTAATTAGCCTATTTGTGGTTTTACTCATTTCAATGGCGGGATGCTCCTCCTTAAAAGAGGGTGTCTGGCTACACTCAACTCAGTATGCAACAGGAGGTATTCCATCTGTTTTTAATCATAGTAAGGAGATAACTCTTTTTGATTTTATCCTTACCAGAAGGGATGACTCTATTGAAGGAACAGTTGTTATTAAATCAGATAGTAATACATCAAAAAGAGTAGTTATGACCTCCTTTTTTGGAATGACCTTTCTCGATTTTGAGTTAAATGGATCAACTATCAAGATAAATTACTGCATTGAGCAGTTAAACAGAGAGAAGGTAATTTTACTCCTTAAGAAGGACTTTGAAATTCTTTTTAACCCGGATCACTCTCCTATAACAAAATATGTTTTTGAAAGTAACGGAAATATTGCTGCTTTGGAACAGGGTAATGGAATCACCAGAACTTTAATGAGATTTGGAAAATATTCAGAAGGGTATCCGGAAGAGGTGCTAATTACTCATCCATGGCTCAAGATTAAACTAAAATTGACCAAAAGCAAATCAGATGAAAATTGACAATTTATACAAAATTGATAAATCAGAGATTTCACATGAAAGTGATTTATCATCTGCCGCTTGTTTTCTGGTAACTCTTGATAAATCTCACAGGATATTTACCGGCCATTTTCCGGGAACTCCTGTGCTGCCGGGAGTATGCACTCTTCAGATTTTAAAAGATTGTCTCTTCTCATTAACAGGAGAGTCTCTTTTGTTTAGTGATATCTCTCAATGTAAATTCACAGGAATGGTGGATCCTTGTGCTGATGAAAAATTATCAGTTAATATATCAAAGAAGAAAATTTCTGAATCTCTTCTGCTTATTAATGCAACAGTATCAGTTACTGATTGTGACAGGATTATTCTAAAATTTAAGGGAAAATGTTCAACCTTGTAACAATCATACCTACTTATAACAATCCTTTAACTCTAAAAGATGTAGTTGAGGGGGTAAAACCATTTTGCAGAGATATTATTGTAGTTGATGATGGATCTGATCCTGAAGGTGCAGATATTGCCGGGAATTTAGAAGGGGTTCTCCTTATAAGACATAATAAAAATATTGGAAAGGGTCCTGCTTTGGGTAGCGCTTTAATCAGAGCTAAGGAGCTTGGCTTTACTCACGCCGTTACAATTGATGCAGACGGTCAGCACTATCCGGAAGATATTAAAAATCTGGCCGGAGTGTCTGAGAACGAACCAAATGTACTCTGGGTTGGTGCCAGGGAGATGGGGTGTGAGAATATGCCTGAGAGAAATACATTTGCAAACAAGTTTTCAAACTTTTGGTTTTGGGCAGAAACGGGTATAAGATTATCAGATACTCAATCGGGATTTAGAGTCTATCCTCTGGAGAGGTTAGCCGGAATAAGGATGTTTTCCGGACGATATGAGTGGGAACTGGAAATATTGGTAAGAGCTGTTTGGATGGGTATCCCGGTAAAGAACACTCCGGTTAAGGTCTATTATCCGCCTGAAGAAGAGAGAGTATCACATTTTAAACCGTTACTGGATTTTACAAGAATTTCAATACTCAACTCTATTCTGGTCCTGATCGCTCTTATTTGGTGGTGGCCCTATAAATTTTTTAAATGGTTCACCAAGGAGAATATAAAATCATTTATAAAAGATCATATTACAGAATCATCTGACAGTAATTTTAAAATTGCCGGATCAGTGGGACTGGGTCTCTTCTTTGGGGTATCTCCTCTGTGGGGCTATCAGATGATTACAGCTGTAGCAACTGCACATCTGCTCAAACTGAACAAAGTGCTCACTCTGGTCTCCTCCAATATAAGTATCCCTCCAATGATTCCTTTTATTCTTTACGGAAGTTTTTATGCAGGTTCTCTTCTGCTTGGGGAGTCAATGAAGGTTATACCATCTGATCTGACTTTTGATGCAATTTCAGGAAGTCTGACTCAATATCTGGCCGGCAGTATAATTCTGGCAATTTGTGTCGGATTTGTTGGAATGGTTGTAACATATACTATTTTAAAAATTTTCAGGAGGAGTGAAAAATGAGTCTTGGAAAAATTCTTGTTGCTCTCTATAGTGGTTTTAAGAAAAGGAGGTGGTTATTATTTATTCTGCTTTCTCTTCTTACTGTTTCAATGGCAATTACTTCTCTTAACATCAGATTTACTGAAGATCCATTGCAGCTATTCCCCACAGAGGGAGAGAGTGCGGGAAGTGCTAAAGCATTTTCAAGGCTAAAGGCAAAAGATAAAATCATTGCATTAATAAAATTCAGGGATACCTCTGCTTTTATATCACCTGATTTTCTTGCAGATGCGGCTGACAGTTTAAATCTTGAAATAATTCCTCTTATTGAGAGGGGAGCGATAGAGCCGATGCAAAAATCGGCCTATGAGGGAGAGAGCGAATTTATCAGCTATATATATAATAATCTCCCTCTGTTTCTGGAGGAATCAGATTATAAGAGAATTGATGATAACATTGAGAGTGAGAGAGTACTTGAAAAACTTCAGAATTCACTTGCAATTATAAACTCGCCGGCCGGGACTGCTGTGTCAGGGATAATATCCAGAGACCCTCTTTCATTGGGTACACACCTGATTGCAAAACTTGACTCTCTCAGAATGGGGGTCTCATTCAATAACTACAGAGATTATATTTTTTCTGAAAATTGGTACTCTCTGTTTTTTATTATTACACCATCAGCAGAGTCTTCAGATAATGGTAATAACGAGTATCTGGTATCTAAACTGGAAGAGGCAGAGATTAAGATTGAAGCTGAATTTCCCGAGCTTGATGTAATGTTCTCAGGTGCACCTTTTGCCTCTGTTTACAATGCAAGAATTATAAAAAGAGATACACTGGCAACAAGTCTTATTGCTCTGATAATAATTGGTTTGCTTTTTTGGATCTCTTTCAGAAATTCCGGAACACTGGCAATATTAATATCACCGGCCCTTTTTGGAGCTCTCTTTGCCATTTCTATAATGGCTTTAAGAGGGGAACCGGTCTCTGCAATTGCAATTGGAGCCGGAGCGACAGTAATGGGTATTGCTTTGAGTTATTCTATACATGTTATTTCACATTTAAAGCATGTTAAGACTATTGAACAGTTGATAGATGAGCTTGCCTATCCACTAACTGTTGGAGGTTTTACTACAATTGGTGCCTTTGTTGGGCTTCTTTTTACAAACTCAGTTCTTTTACAGGATTTTGGCCTCTTTTCCGCCTTGACTCTAACTGGAACCACCCTCTTTTCTCTTATTTTCTTACCTCATTTTATAAAAGTAAATAATGAGGAGAGAGAGACTAGATTATACAGGGCAATTGTTAAAATAACATCATTTAAATATGAAAAGGTAATATGGTTAAGATGGCTTATTGCTGCTATGGCTGTTGCTGGTATTTTTCTTGCTTCGGGAGTAAAATTTGATAGTGATTTCTCAAATCTGGGATATGAGCCGGAGAGTCTGTCAAAAGCGCAGGAGAACTTCTCACGGGATTTTGGGGGGGGTGATGCAAGGGTTTTTCTCTTGTCATCATCCGGTAGTCTTAAAAATGCAGCCGAATCATATTACATAGATAATCTTATAC
>JAGPLK010000089.1 GCA_018053445.1 Bacteroidales bacterium
CAAAGTTGTATGAGATATTCACATTTCTGATTGCAAGATATGATGCATTTACAAGCCATCTTGTTGAGGCTGCGTTGAATGCAGTAGTTTTGGAGTTGTCCATTCTAGGAACATTTGTAACCTGTCCTGGTGTTGTCCATCTGTCAAGTATGTCAACAGCTTTAGCAGTACCAAACCCACCAGTTGACATCAACGCCGCCCAGTTATAGTCGTATGCCTTTCCTCCAATTGAGTAATTCAACTGAACTGAAACATCAAAACCATAAATTTTAAATGACGGGGTAATAGCTCCAAATACTTTAGGAATACTTGTTCCAGCCCAATCGTATTTAGCTTTTGCCTGGTTTGATGTCACCTTAGTTCCGTCAGCAAGAGTTTTACAATCTGCATCAGCCCAAACCTGAGCATCATCAAATATGTAAAGAGCATCACCATTATCAGGATTAACTCCATACCACTGACGGAGCCAGTAGTCATATATAGAACCGCCTTCAACTCTCTTGAAGTTACCAGATATAATTCCACTCTCTCTATTCTCTTCAGGGAGTTTGGTTATTTCGTTTCTGTATGTAGTAGCATTCAAATTTAAAGCAGCCTCAAAATTCTTGCTTGAGTAGATTACTCCTGTTAAGTCAAGTTCCCATCCTCTGTTAAACAGGTTACCAATATTTCTGTCTTGTGAAACATAACCTGTAGAAGGAGCAAGAGGTACAGAGAAAATCAAATCTTTTGATTCTTTGTTGAACCAATCCAAAGATCCTCTTAATTTATTGCCAAAAAGGTTGAATTCAAGTCCAATGTCTGTCTGAACTGTGGTTTCCCACTTCAGATTTGGATTACCAGGAGCAGTTGACTGTATAAAGCCCGGTTCAGCAGAGTTGTTGTAATAGTTGTAAAGTACCTGCCATGCATAGTAACTTATACCTCCATCATTTCCATTAAGACCGTAAGATGCACGAAGTTTCAGGAAGTCTATCCAGGTCTGAGACCTCATGAAGTTCTCCCTGTCAATTCTCCAACCTCCCCCAATCGACCAGAAATTACCCCATCTCATTGGCTGGCTGAATTTTGAAGAGCCATCTCTTCTGTATGAAGCTTCAGCTGTATATCTTCCATTGTCATATGAGTATGATGCTCTTCCTAACCAACCTTCTACATTATGATTATCATTATATGAATATAAATCATTGGTTGTTGTAAAATTTATCAGCTCTGTATTACCAGGTATAATTTCACCCTGGCGGAAACCATATAACTCACGATACTGATTATTATAAGATTCATGGGCTGCAAGAATATTAAGATCGTGCTTTCCAAAGTTCTTCTCGTAAGTAAGGAGCTGCTGGTTTGTCCATGTATATCTCAATGATTGCTCTTTTCTTGAACGACCTTGTGGTGCGCCATCTCCAACAAGAGTATTTTCATAAGTTGAACGAAGATAATTATTCACGTCAAATGCATAGTTAACTCTAAACTTGAAATTTTTCAAGAAAGAGACCTCTGCAAATGCTCTTGACTGAATTGTGTTCCTGTCAAACTCAATGATATTTAGTAAGTGCTCAGCAATACCATGGCGACCATTGTTCTGTGTTCTGGCACCAAATGAAATGCCATTTTGAGTAACTGCTGAACCTAAGTCCCATAGTTTATTTCCCTGATCATCGAGAATATAGGAACCGGTAATACGATCGTGCTGATAAACAGGATAAATAGGGCCCATATTACGAGCAAAATAGATAGGATTGGCATATCCTGTATTACTGTCTGTATTTGCAGCAGAAGAATTATTGTAAGATGCATTTAGATTCAACCCAAATGTAATCCACTTTCTTGGGGTAAAATTAACATTTGCTCTGGCCGAGATACGATCATAATTTGTTTTCTTAAGCCATCCTGCATCCTTTGTCACACCTACCGACATGTAGTAGTCAGCTGTTTCGCTTCCTCCGTTTGCAGATACCATAGCCTCTGTTCTGTTTCCCAGACGCTCAACCGGTGAATACCAGTCTGTATCATCTCCCCAAAGGAGGGCAGATGCATTTGGATTAAGCTGCGGATTAAAGTTTGCATCATATTTAACCACATCTCCGTTTGCAACACCTCTGAATGGGTTGTATCCAAGATTTGATACAATACCATTTGAGGTGGTACCTGAAGCAAGTATACTTGCGTCGGCAATACCTCTTGTTGAATTAATCAGTGAATTTCTCAAAGATTCCCACATAATCGGATAGTACTGATAAGCATCAATTCTGTCGTACTCAGGGAGACCTCTTTGGGAAAGTCCCTGCGTTACTGTTGCACTGATGTTAAGTTTCTCCTTTTTACCCTTTTTGGTAGTAATCATAACCACTCCGTTAGAGCCCCTTGATCCGTAAAGAGCTGTAGATGCAGCATCTTTAAGAATATTGATTGACTCAATATCGGCCGGATTAATATTGGACATGGCTCCGTTATACGGTGCTCCATCAAGAACAATAAGAGGAGAAGATGAGTAGTTAACTGATCCAAACCCACGGATACGGATTGTGGGGTCCGAGCCCGGTTGTCCGTATGAGGTGTTTACCTGAACCCCGGCAGATGTTCCTGAAAGGGCAGCAAGAGCGTTGGTTACAGGACGCTTCTCGATACTGGCCGAGTTTACAGACGAGATTGAACCGGTAACACTAGATTTTTTGGCGGTACCATAGGCAACCATCACCACCTCATCAAGAGCCAGTGCATCCTGTTCTAGTTCAACATTAATAACTGCACGGCCTCCAATCTGAACCTCCAAGGTTTTGTATCCGATGTAGGTAAAAATAAGCGTGCCTGTTCCAGGTGCATTAAGAACAAAAGTGCCGTTATCCATTGTAGTGGCTCCGGTTGTTGTCCCTTTAACCTGTACTCCCACGAATGGAAGAGGGGTTCCGCTCCCCTTCTCTGTCACTGTGCCTGAAATTCGTATATTCTGGGCAACCAGGCCCTGCATAACGAAAAACAGTCCCATGAAAAGCAAAATAGTTTTTTTCATGAATGAAATTTTAGGTGTTAATTAATAAAGTTTTTCCATCAACTTAACAAAGATAATTTGAAATTTGAATATTCAAAACATCTTTTTTCTTAACACAAATAAAATAGTCTGCAGACAAAAAAAGAGAAATAAGAAGCTACAAAAGGTAATCCATTGACCTGGAAACTGGTACAATATCAAGAGGTGATCTGTACCCGGATATATATTTATAGTATCCTGCTATTGCAATCATAGCGGCGTTATCAGTAGTGAACCTTAATTCAGGAATATGGCTTCTCCATCCCCTCTCAATCCCCTCACTAATTATACGCTCTCTAAGTCCGGAATTTGCAGAGACTCCTCCGGCAATTGTAATCTCATTAATACCTGTCATTACTGAAGCTTTGACAAGTTTATCCATAAGTATATCAATTAAGGTACTCTGGAAAGAGGCACATAAATCGGTTTTATTCTTATCAATAAATGAAGGATCCAGAGCGATTCTGTCTCTCAGAAAATATAGCAGAGATGTCTTGACACCGCTGAAACTATAATTCAATCCATCAACTCTGGGTTTAGAAAATTTAAAAGCAACCTTATTCCCCTCTTTTGCCAGTTTGTCAACAACAGGCCCCCCCGGGTAGCCGAGCCCCATAATTTTTGCACATTTGTCAAATGCCTCTCCCACTGCATCATCAATTGTCTCGCCAATAACAGTAAATGAAGAGTAGCTCTCAACCCTTACAATCTGAGTATGCCCGCCGGAGACTAAAAGAGAGAGAAATGGAAATGATGGCTGAGTGTTAACCTTCTTTTCAGGAACTTTTATAAAATGTGATAAAATATGCCCCTGAAGATGGTTTACATCAATAACCGGAATGCCGGTTGCAATAGATAAACCCTTAGTAAATGAAGTACCAACCAGTAGTGAACCCAGCAGGCCCGGGCCTCTTGTAAAGGCGATAGCATCAATATCCCGGATTTTTACTCCTGCAATTTTTAAGGCACTGTCAACTACCGGAAGAATATTCTGCTGATGTGCCCTTGAAGCGAGTTCAGGGACTACTCCTCCATACTTCATGTGAACATCCTGATTTGACATAACATTGGAAAGCAGAAATTCATCTCTGATAACTGCTGCAGAGGTATCATCACAAGAAGATTCAATTCCCAGAATAGTAATGCTCATTTTCAAATTTTAAAACTTTGCAAAATTGGCTTTTTTTTAACAAACTCCTTGATTTAATTGTTTATTTTTGCGCAAAAGGAGACACTATTAGAATCTTAAGAAAAATATTAACTGTATTGCTCTTCCTGGTGGCTCTGGCACCGGTTGCGGCGTATGTTGCCCTGCAAATTCCTGCTATACAGACCTATTCTGCCCGTAGAGTGGCCTCTGTACTCTCTGAAAAATTTAGTGCCGATGTTTCTATTGGAAGGGTCTACTACATCTTTTTTAACAAGCTCATTGTAAATGATTTCCATATTCTATATTCAGAGAAGGATACACTTGTCAATTGCAATAAACTATCCGTTTCAATATCAGCTACAGACCTGATAATGAATTCAGAAATAACTCTTAAAAGACTTCATTTACACGACGGGATAATAAATTTGGTCAACGAAACAGATTCATCAACAAACCTTTCTCGCATTTTCAATTTTAAAAAAGAGAAAAATGACACATCTGGTTTTAAACTTCCCGATTTCATTGCAGGAGAGGTTAAACTTCACAATTTCAGATTTAGTTACAGAAACCCTTATTCCGGAACAGAGACTAAAGATGGAGTGATAAATTTTTCCAACTTATATTTAAATAAAATCAATATTCATATAAGAGGTATCGAATCTCACAGTGATACCCTATACGCAGAGGTTAAGAATATATCATTTGAAGAGAGAAGTGGTTTCAATATAAAAAGTTTACAAGCCTCACTTAAATTCACATCTAATAATATTTTGCTGAGTGAGCTTGATATAGCTGAAAGTAATTCTCGGCTCACAGCCCATAGCTTTAGTATGGGGTTCAACTCTTTTAAAGATTTCTCATCATTTACAACAAGCGTAAGGATGGAATCTGATTTTGACAAAGCTTTTCTTGACTTTGTCACACTATCCAAGTTTGCACCATCACTAAGTAAAAACAGACTCTCCTTCTATATTACTGGTTTGGTAAGTGGAACATTGTCAAACCTGAAAACTGACAATTTAAAAATCTCATCCCGGTCAGGGCTCACCTATCTTGACATTAAAGCAAGAATATCAGGATTGCCGGTAGCTGATGAGACGATGGCATTTGTAGATGTAGAATACTGTACAACAACATCAAATGATATTGCACAGATTGTTGCTTCAATAAACAGCACCCGCCCGGCAAAGTTTTTCTCTAACCTCTCTCCTCTTGTTAAATACAACTTTAGGGGAAGGCTGGCAGGACTGCTTGACGATTTTGTTGCAAATGGAAATATTACAACAAATATTGGCAATATATATATGGATGTATTGCTAAAAGGCAATGAAAAGCAGGGAGGAGTTTATCTTCAGGGAAATCTCAGGGCAAATGAGTTCAATGTTGGATCTCTTATAAAGAGTAAAGAGCCTGGCAGGCTCACCTTCAACAGCACTATGACAGCCCTGCTTAAGGAGGAGACAAAAGGGGGAAATGAGTTTTATATTGACAGTATATCTGTAAAATTGCTCGAATTCAATAATTATCCATATACAAACATCAGTGCTACCGGAAGTTATTTAAATGACAGATTTGACGGAAAGATTATTTGTCACGACCCAAATCTGGATTTCCTATTTCAGGGAATAGCCGGACTCTCTTCAAAGAGTGATTCATATTATGATTTCTATGCAGATGTCATGTATGCAAATCTCTTTAACCTGAATCTTGATAAAAGGGATTCTGTATCCTCTGCAAGCCTTAGGACACTTGCAAAATTCACACAGAAGATTAGCGGCGAGATTCTGGGTGATATACAGGTAAGAGATATGGAGTACACAAACAGCAACGGAAAATTTGACATTGGTGACATATTTGTAAAATCCAGCTCAGGAAGAGATATTTATGAGGCCTCCCTATCATCATCCTTTGCCAGAGCTACATACAAAGGGAGTCATTTTATAGACCGGTTCATAACAAGACTGACAGAGGATTTGATATATAAGCATATTCCAAATCTTGATTCAAGAGATGAAGAGGAGTTGGCAAAGAGAGGTGATAACAGAGGAAGTTATAATCTCAATCTTATTTTATCAGATACAAGATCAATTTCACAACTTCTTCTTCCTGGTTTCTTTATCTCCCCCGGAAGTAAATTAGACATCAATATAGCAAACGAAGGACCTGTGAAGATTAATCTCTTCTCAGGGACAGCCGG
>JAGPLK010000090.1 GCA_018053445.1 Bacteroidales bacterium
TTTATAAACATCTAACTGCCTATTAGATAGACAAATATACCTGTCAAGCCCTCGCCCGCCTTCTGACAATTCACCGCCTCCCGCCAAGTTTAAAAGGTGCTTCGCAGTTTATACGGCCGGTTCCCGGCCGGTAGACGCACGGATTTGCGTGGCATGTCCTTTCGCAGAATAGTCAGCCTAAGAGAGCGAGGAGGTGGCGGGCCGGAATAGCGGCCAGGAATCAGGCGGCGTTCTTGTAAATGAGCCAGAAGGACATTGCAAAGACGGCGATGGCGATTATGTAGTTGACTGCTTTGGCTCCCCATTTTACTGCGTAACGGGATGCAAGAATTGCTCCGGTCACATTGCCTATTGAATAGATAAGGGCAACAGGCCAGTTGACCTGACCGTGGATTATAAAGATTGTCAGGGCTATCGGGGTGTAGATTACAACCGCAAATTGTTTTATTCCATTTGCCCTCAGAATGTCAAGCCCAAGAAGGTAAAACGATCCAAAGATTATTAGGATTCCTACGCCTGCATGAGTGAATCCGCCATATGCTCCAATGAATATAAAAGCGATGAATTTTGCTGCACTGAAGGCTTGAGATTTTGCGGCTGCGGCTGCGGTTGAGCTTATGGCTGCGGTTGAGCTCGCGGTTGACCTTGTAGTTGAGTTCGCAGTTGAGCTCGCGTCTGCTTTTGACCGCCGGTGCTGTGAGTAGAGGAGCATAATGGCCATAATCGGGAGCATAACACCCATTGCTATCTCCATAACGGAGGGGTTGAGCACTGCAGCAGCCTGGGCGCCGGCCAGGGAGCCTATGGCTACAGGGATACCCACTTTAGTTGCAAGTTTTGTGTCCAGGTATCCGCTTTTTTTGAACATTACTGAGGAGACAGCGAATTGAGCAAGGACACCTACACGGGTGGTGCCGTTGGCGACATTAATCGGCATTCCCATAGCCATAAAGAGTGCGTATGAAAGGGCTGTGGCCATACCCGCCAAAGTATTTACAAAGCCGACAAAAATTCCTACTCCTATCAGTAGTGAAATCATTCCTGCCGATAGAGGGTCTGCTGTCTGAATGTAATTTGTAAAATTCTCAATCATAAAACGGGGCAAATGTAATAATAAAGTGCCATTTTGTCCTTTTTATCCTGCTGGCAAAAATTTTGTTGTTATTTTTGCGGCTTGGTAATTTTGAATAATAATGAAAATCATATAGGTAATGAAGAGAAAGAACAAGGAAAAAGAGATTGAGGAACAGGTAGATCAAGAGGTATCTGAAGAGCAGCAAAATAAAAATGAAAAGAGTGAGGAGGTTACTGAAAATAATGATTCTCAGAAGCTGTCAGAGTTGAACGACAGGTATTTAAGACTTGTTGCTGAGTTTGATAATTTCAGAAGAAGAACAGCAAAAGAGAGGATGGATCTTGTAGTAAATGCTGCAGAGGATACAATTAAGGGGTTGCTGCCTGTGCTTGATGATTTTGAGCGTGCCATAGATATTCTTTCCAAGTCCACGGGTGACATAAAGGCTGCTCTTGAGGGGACTGAACTTATTCATAATAAGCTAATGGTTTATTTAATTTCTAAAGGTCTTAAGAAAATTGAGGCTGTCGGTGAGAGTCTTGACACTGATTTTCACGAGGCCGTAGCTCAGTTCCCTGTAGAAGAGGATGCTAAGAAAAATAGAATTATTGATGTCGTACAGCAGGGTTATACGCTTAACGGCAAGGTTATAAGATTTGCAAAAGTTGTTGTTGGTGTATAAAATTTAAAAGATGGCAAAAAGAGATTACTATGAGGTGCTTGGCGTAACCAAGGGGGCCTCCGCAGAGGAGATCAAAAAGGCCTACAGAAAGATGGCTCTCAAGTATCACCCGGATAAAAACCCGGGAGATAAACAGGCCGAGGAGAACTTTAAAGAGGCTGCCGAGGCTTATGATGTTCTTAGCAATCCTGACAAAAAGGCCAGATATGATCAGTTTGGACATGCAGGAATGAATGCAGGCGGAGGTGGAGGCGGATTCAGCGGTGCCGGCTTCTCTATGGAGGATATTTTCAGCCAGTTTGGAGACATTTTTGGAGGCCATTTCGGCGGATTCGGAGGCTTTAGCGGATTCGGAGGAAGCAGAGGTGGCAGAAGGGTCAATAAGGGTTCCGATATAAGAATAAGAGTTAAACTTGATCTTAAGGAGATTGCAAAGGGGACTGAGAAAAAAATCAAGATAAACAAGCAGGTATCTTGCCAGGAGTGTGCTGGAAAAGGTGCAAAATCAGAAGTAGATATAAAGACCTGTACAACCTGTAATGGATCAGGTCAGGTGACCAGGGTTCAGCAATCAATTTTTGGAGCTATGCAGACAGCCTCTGTTTGTCCCACTTGCGGAGGAGAGGGGAAGATTATTGTCAAGCCTTGCAGTAAATGTGGCGGTGACGGATTGGTAAAAGAGAGCGAGGAGATCAGCTTCAAAATACCTGCCGGAGTAGCCCAGGGTATGCAGCTTAATGTTCAGGGCAAGGGTAATGCAGCAAGAAGAGGTGGTGTAAACGGAGATCTTCTTGTAGTAATTGAGGAGGAGGAGCATCAGGAGTTTCAGAGAGATGGGAATGATCTTATATATACTTTGTTTGTCTCTGTGACAGATGCTATATTGGGTGGTGATGCAGAGATTCCCCATTTTGATTCAAAACTGAGGATTAAAATTGAACCCGGAACTCAGTCAGGAAAAATACTGAGATTAAGATCAAAAGGCCTGCCTGATGTTAACGGCTACGGATCCGGAGACCTCCTTGTCTATATTCAGATATGGACTCCTAAAAAGCTGGATAAAAACGAAAGAGAACTTCTTGAAAAACTGAAAAATTCAGATAATTTCAAGCCTAATCCTACAAAGGATGAGCGCAATTTCTTTGACCGGATGAAGAAGATCTTCTCTTAATTTTCAATCAAAATAAGCAATTGTGAGAAAATTATTTATATCAGCCGCTCTGTCAGCATTATCATTTTTTACAGCAGTAGGTGCTATTGCACAAACTGCAGCCGGGTATATAAAGCCGCTTGATTTACCTATCTCCCTTTCCGGTAATTATGGGGAGTTAAGAGCCACCCATTTCCACGCCGGGTTGGATTTTCGCGTAGGCGGGGTATCCGGAGCACCTGTAAAGGCTGTAAAAGATGGGTATATATCAAGATTATCAGTCTCTCCCACAGGATACGGCAATGCTGTTTATATAACTCATCCGGATGGTACTACTACTGTTTACGGTCACCTTCACTCATTCAGCACAAAAGTTGCCGATTGGGTCAGAGCGATACAGTACGAGAGAGAGAGTTTTTCTGTTAACATCAATCCTGATCCCTCTCTGTTTCCTGTGAAAAGGGGTGATGTTATTGGTAAAGCCGGAAATACAGGCTCTTCCGGAGGACCCCATCTCCATTTTGAGATCAGGGATACAAAAACAGAAATCCCACTTAACCCCCAGATTGTTGCAGGATATGATATTCATGATAATATTGCCCCGACTATTGAGAGGGTCTCTTTTTATGGTATTACCGGTGCTGGAACAATACCATCTATCATATTTCTAAAGAGTTTTACCCAAAATGAAAAGGATGTTGTGGTTAATGTTCCGGATACATTTTATGTGGCTGTTGCAGGGGTTGACAGGATGAATGGTACAGGTGCCCGTCTTGCAATTTCAGAATATGAATACTACATTGACGGAGAGAAGATTTTTTCTTTCAGGGCAGATAAGATTCCTTTTGATAAAGGTCGGTATGTTAATTCTATTGTGGAGTATCCCCAAAAGGTCAATTTTAAGAGGAGTATGGTCAAGAGCTGGGTGGAGCCCGGAAGCGCACTGACAACACACACAGAGAGCACTAATCACGGGTTATTTGTTATTAGTGATGACGCTATTCACACTGTGACTGTTAAACTAAGTGATTTTGCAGGTAATTCGGCAAAAAGATCATTCTCGGTTAAAAGAGAGACCTCTCTTAAGCCAAAGCAATTTGATTCGCTCGCTCTTTCAGCCGGGAAAGTAATGCCTTGGTTTATTCCCAATATTTTTGAAAAGGGTTCGTTGAAAGTTACACTGCCTGTTGGTTCTTTGTACAGAACAATTCTTTTTTATGCCGATAGTTTATCTGGAGATGGGGCAAATTTCCCGATTTGGAGAGTTTTCAACGAAAGTACACCTATACACGCCGGTGCAGAGATCTCTTTAAGGGTAACTGTTCCTGAAAATTTAAAAGATAAAGCCTATATTGCAAAGGTAGACGAGGGGGGAAAACTCTCTTACAGAGGCGGAAGATGGAGTGGTGACAGACTATCGGCAAGCCTAAGTGAATTTGGTACATATACTGTTGCTTTTGATACAATTGCACCTATTGTGAAACTTGCATTAACTGAAGGGGCTAAAATTGTATCGGGGTTAATTCCTGTTACTTTGTATGACCAGATTTCCGGTATTGCTGAGATAAATGCACAGGTTGACGGGGTATGGATTCTGCCTCAGTATGATCCAAAGAGCAGAAAGGTCACGCTTATACTGGATAGTAAAAGAATTCCCAAAGGTGGAAATAAGAAGCTTCTTCTACTGGTAACTGATGGAAGGGGAAATACAACTGAAATTAAAAGAGGTTTTATATGGTAGTGGATATTATTGGATTGATGTCAGGGACATCTCTTGACGGACTGGATTTATGCTACGCAAGATTTACGCTTGATGAGGCTCTTGGAAAATGGGGATATGAAATTCTTGCCGCTGAAGATGAACCATATCCGGCCGAACTTAAACATAAACTTGCTACTGCACAGAATATGACTGCAGAGGAGTATGCTCTGCTTAACTCGGACTATGGCATTTACTTAGGTATGAGGGTTAAAGAGTTTATTGTCAGAAACAGATTGAAACCTGATTATATTGCATCTCACGGACATACAATATTTCACCAGCCATCCAGAAGGTTTACAACCCAGATAGGAAGCGGAGCCGGTATTGCTGCCGAGAGTGGTGTTGATACTATCTGTGATTTCCGTACTACAGATGTTGCACTGGGAGGGCAGGGTGCTCCTCTGGTGCCTGTAGGTGACAGAAATCTTTTCTCTGAGTTTGCTTATTGTCTGAATTTGGGAGGCTTTTCAAATATCTCATTTGACAGAGCCGATGGTTCCCGCGGAGCTTATGATATCTCTCCTGTTAACTATGTTTTAAATCACTATACCCGTGCAATAGGCCTCGAATATGATAAAGATGGTGAGATTGCCGGAAGTGGTAATGTAAATCTTGAGTTGCTTGCAAAATTAAACAACCTGGATTTTTACCGTCAGACCGGTCCAAAGTCTCTGGGAAGAGAGTGGGTGGAGCAGAGTGTGATACCACTGATTGATTCTTCAGGAATAAAAATGGAGGATAAACTTGCTACATTTGTAGAGCATGTAGCAATTCAGATTTCCGGTCATATAAAGGAGGGAAAGGTACTGCTTACAGGAGGAGGAGCTTTGAATAAGTTTCTGGTTAAGAGAATGCAGGCGAATGCACCTCAGTGTGAGTATTTTGTTCCTGACAAACAGACAATTAACTTTAAGGAGGCGCTTATCTTTGCCTTCCTGGGTGCACTTTGGGTGGCCGATATGCCAAATTGCCTGAGTTCGGTTACAGGGGCCAGATATGATAATATTGGAGGAGCTCTATACAAGTCAGGGTTAAAAAGATAAATATTTTTTGTCAAGTAAAATATAATTTCTATTTTTGCAGTCCCAAAAATAATGGCAACCGCTTGAGTGAACGCAGGAGTCTTCAATGTTGCGCAAATACTGAATTTACAATGGATTTAATTAAAATTGCAGAACAAGCATTTGCCGGTGAGGTAAAGACACTGCCTGATTTCAAGGCAGGTGATACTATTACAGTCACCTACAAAATCAAAGAAGAGAACAAGGAGAGACTTCAGAATTATCGCGGAGTTGTTATCCAGAGAAGAGGGTCAGGTACTACTGAGACTTTTACCGTAAGAAAGATGTCTAATGGTGTTGGTGTTGAGAGAATCTTCCCTGTTACATCACCTTTCATCGATTCAATAGAGGTAAATAAGAGAGGTAAGGTACGCCGTGCCAGAATATTCTACCTTAGAGAGCTTACCGGTAAGAAAGCTCGTATCAAGGAGAGAAAATATGTTTCAGTTCCAAAGGATACTGATAAATAGACTGATACTGGCCCCGTAGCTCAACTGAATAGAGTATCTGACTACGGATCAGACGGTTACAGGTTTGAATCCTGTCGGGGTCACA
>JAGPLK010000091.1 GCA_018053445.1 Bacteroidales bacterium
GGATTTGATATATAAGCATATCCCAAATCTTGATTCAAGAGATGAAGAGGAGTTGGCAAAGAGAGGTGATAACAGAGGAAGTTATAATCTCAATCTTATTTTATCAGATACAAGATCAATTTCACAACTTCTTCTTCCGGGTTTCTTCATCTCCCCCGGAAGTAAATTAGACATCAATATAGCAAACGAAGGACCTGTGAAGATTAATCTCTTCTCAGGGACAGCCGGCTATATGTCAAATATCGCCAATACCATCAATATATCTGCCACTTCAGGAGAGGAGGCTGCTACAGCATTAATTAAGGCAGACCGAATAAAATCAGGTGGTCTGGAGATTAACAATCTAATGGCAGATACAGAAGGAGGGAACAACTCAATTGGGCTTAGAATAGAATATAGCAATCAGACAAAGCTTAAAAACAGTCTCTTGTTTGACTCAGATATATTTATAGGAAAAGGGGCTGACAATAAAAGTAATCTTTTCACCATAAACATAAACCCCTCTGAGCTTTACTTTAATGATTACAAATGGATTCTGGATAAATCTTCCGTTACAATCTCAGATTCTCTTTACAGCATAAAATCTTTTCTTGCCCACAATAACAAACAGCTACTTCATATTGATGGGACAATCTCTGATAATCCTGACGATTCACTCACTCTCTCCATGGCAAACCTGGACATCTCCCCTCTTAACTACTTTATAAATGGGGGACTGGGTGTAGAGGGCCTGTTCACCGGCAAAGCAACAGTTACATCCCTTTATTCAAACCCCAGAATCCTTGTCAATATAACAGGAGACAGTGTCAGGGTAAACAAAGCAAATGTTGGAGAGTTAGATTTATACAGCGAATGGGACAACTCCAGGCAGATATTCAATCTAATGGCGAGAAGCAGGTTGGAGGGGTCAATCCCGATGTATGCTACCGGGACTCTCTCTCCTTCAAAAAACTATCTTGACTTAAGTGCAAACCTTGACAGATTTCAGGTTAAATATTTTGAACCATTCCTCGATGATATAATTGGAGAGTCATCCGGCTCTCTATCAGGACTTCTCAGGTTAAACGGCACAATGGACAGATTGGTATTGTCAAGCAGCAGGGGTATGCTTAATAATGTCGGATTCACTGTGCTTTTCACAAAAGTTCCATATATACTTAACGGGCCCTTCTCAATTGAAGAGAGCAAACTGATTGTTGAAAATGCAACAATCAAGGACAGAGCAGGAAATAGTGGCAGAGTTAACGGGGGCCTAAGCTTTCCATACTTTAGTAATATTGCTTTTAACACAAAAATTGATTTTTCTAATCTGGAGTGCATAAATACAACTGAAAAAGATAACGAGAACTTTTACGGATTGGCTTACGGAACAGGAAATATATCTATTACCGGACCCGTTCAAAAAATACTGATGGATATATCTGTCACAACAAACAGAAATACAGCAATCCATATACCTCTTCCAAACACATCTGTAGCTTCAAGAACAAACCTGCTAAGTTTTGTTGCCCCTCCTGAGGAGAAGATAGAGAACGAGTATTATAACGAGTATGGCTATGTAATACCTGTAAAGAGTAAGGATGAAAAGAGATCTTCTGAACTGGAGGTCAAACTTAAAACCAGAGTCAATACAGATGCGGAATTGCTGATTGAGATTGATAAATCTGTAGGGGATGTTATCAGAAGTTACGGAAACGGGTTAGTTAACATTGATGTTAATCCTTCCAGGGATATTTTCACTGTTCACGGAGACTACATTATTAACAGGGGATTCTACACATTTGTTCTTCAAGGGATATTTAAAAGAGATTTTAGTATTAAGGATGGTGGTAACCTCTCATTTAACGGAGATATTCTTAAAACGAGACTAGATCTTACTGCCATTTATAACACTAAGGCATCTGTAAATACCCTTATTGCCGATACAAGCTCCGTAAGCAACAGAAGGAATGTTGAGTGTTCAATCACGATGCAGGGCGAACTGCTCAATCCAAGACTGGGATTTGGTATAAACATACCGGATATAGATCCATCTACCAAAGCAAGGGTGGATGCTGCCCTGAACACAGATGACAAAGTTGTAAAACAGGTAATGTCTCTTCTCGTATCCGGAAGTTTTATTCCTGACATTCAATCCAGCATTGTAAATAACTCCACTCTCCTCTATTCCAATGCCACAGAGGTTCTTTCCAATCAGATAAACAACATTTTCAATCAATTGGACATACCTCTTGACTTCAGCTTTAACTATCAGCCGGGACAAAACGGAAGAGATATATTTGACGCTGCTATTTCTGCTCAGCTCTTTGATAACAGGGTTATTGTGAATGGTAATATTGGCAGTTCCAGGTATACCAATCAGAATAGTGATGTTGTTGGTGACATTGATGTTGAGATAAAACTGGACGATAAAGGCAGATTCCGGGCTAAGGCATTTTCTCACTCGGCAGATCAATACTCAAACTATCTTGATAATAGCCAGCGAAGCGGTGTAGGCCTTGTTTACCAGGAGGAATTTAACTCATTCCGTGAACTATTCAACAGACTCTTCAGAAGCAAAAAAAAGAGAGAAAAAGTTACTAAATAACTATATCACAAATCTTCCCTATCAATGTCCTGTCATAGGGGGTCTCTATTCTAATATAGTTTCCTGTATAACCAAACATCTTACCACCCTTTACAGTGCTTTCATAGAGCACTTTCTCATCCCTTCCCCTGTTTTTTTCAACAAAACTATTGTAAAGAGAGTCAGAGAGGGCTGTTAATCTCTCTACCCGCTGGTGTTTTTCGCTCTCTGCAACCTGTCCGTTAAATCCGGCGGCAGGGGTGTTAGCCCTTTTTGAATAGGGAAAAACATGGAGAAATGATGGTGACACTCTCTTCAGAAAGTTGTAAGTCTCCTCAAACTCCTCATCTCCTTCACCAGGAAAACCTACAATAACATCTATTCCCAGAAATGCATAGGGCATTTTTTCTCTAATCAGCTCTATCCTCTCTTCAAAAAGTCCTGTATTATAGCGTCTTCTCATTAAAGCAAGAATTTTGTCGCTTCCGCTCTGCAGCGGGATATGGAAATGTGGGAGGAATTTACTTCCGGATGATATCCAGTCGATAATCTCGGGAGTTATAAGATTGGGCTCTATAGATGATATTCTGTATCGTTCAATACCCTCGACACTATCAAGCCTTTTTATCAGATCAATAAACCTCTCTCCGGTAGTTTTTCCAAAGTCCCCTGTATTAACACCTGTAAGCACCACCTCTTTAATCCCTCTGCCGGCTATTTCAGAGGCCTCTTTTACTATAAAATCAATTGTATGATTTCTGCTTTTTCCCCTTGCAAGTGGGATTGTACAATATGAGCAGTTGTAGTCACATCCATCCTGGACTTTAAGAAAGGATCTTGTTCTGTCATCAGATGAATATGCAGGGAAGATAGTCTCAATGTTTGAGATTTCGCATGAGAAAGCCTTAGGGGCCGGTTTTGTTCCTGATTTATCTCTTAAATCAGAGACTCTCATAAAGAGATTCTGCTTTTGATCAGCTCCAAGCACAAGATCAACACCCTCAATATCTAGTATTTCCTGAGGCTTAAGCTGAGCATAGCATCCGGTTACAGCAACTATCGCCTCCGGATTTTGTTTGTGCAGCTTTCTTATAGCATTCCGGCATTTCTTGTCAGCATGCTCTGTTACCGAACATGTATTGATAACATATATATCGGCCTCTTTTCCGGAAGGTACCTTCTCAAATCCGTGTTCTACAAACTGCCTCGCTATAGATGAGGTCTCAGAATAGTTCAATTTGCAACCAAGTGTAAGAAAAGCTACCCGGTTGCCTCTGTTTTCATTCATCTCCATTGATTAGTATGATATGGTTACTCTGGATGCCTCAACTTTGCCTCCTATTGGCGGATTCATCTTGGCAACAGAAATTGTTGCCTTTTGTATCTGCGGAAAAGTTGTTTTAGCTCTTTTAATAACTCTTAAAGCTACATTCTCCAGCAACTTAGAAGGAATTTCCATCTCCTCTTTAATGATGGTGTACAAATCCTGATAGTTAAGCGCATCCTCAAGTCTGTCCGACTCTCCGGCTTCATAAACATCGCATTCGGCAGAAAAGTTCACGATGAATTTGTTCCCAATAATTTGCTCCTCGCGGAAATGTCCGTGATATGCATAAAATTCCATGTTCACCAACTCTACCAATGATCTTTGAATATCCTCTTTTTTCATAATATAAATACACAGGGTTTTTTATTAAGATCAGGCCTCTCTGCCCTCCACTGAGATATTGTTCTAGTTACAACAAATGAATCTGGCAATGTAATATTTGCAGCAATACACAATTTTGTGTTTGAAGAGCAAACATCAAGAATATCAGAAAGTATTGAGTTATTTCTATATGGAGTCTCAATAAAAATCTGGCTGGCTCCTGTTGAGAGAGAGAGAGACTCAAGTTTTTTTATAGCTGTCCTTCTCACTTCAGATTTAACAGGAAGATAGCCATGAAAATGGAAAGACTGACCATTCATTCCGGAACCGGCAAGTGCCAGAATTATTGAGGATGGACCGCTCATTGGAATTACCCTGATTCCTCTGCTATGCGCAAGCGCAACCAATGAGGAGCCTGGATCTGCCACGGCAGGAATTCCTGCCTCACTTAACAGCCCTGCATCATTTCCGTCCAAAAGGACTTTTATATAATTCTCAATTTGATCCTCTTTTGTGTGTTCATTAAGCTCATACAGGTTGAGACTCTCAACAGAGCCTTTGTGACCTGCAGCCGAAAGAAATCTTCGGCCACTCCTTAGCTCCTCTACAAAAAAGTGGGTTAGGCCGGGAATAACTCTTAATACTCCCTGGGGAATAACTTCATTAAGTTCCATACTTCCCAGAGGGGTTGGAATAAGATATAGTACTCCACTACTCTGCATCTTTTTTTTCGCAAAGGTATGAAAATTTTGTACCTTTAGGGAATGGAAGAGTTCAACACTGCAAGGCTCTCTTTTCTTGGAACCGGTACATCGCAGGGAGTTCCTGTTATAGGCTGCGAGTGTAAAGTATGTAAATCAGAGAATTCAAAAGACAAAAGACTCAGATCATCAGTTCTGATAGAGTATTTGGGATTCAAAATTTTAATTGACGCAGGACCGGATTTCAGGCAGCAGCTTTTGAGAGTTAAGATTAAAAATCTTGATGCAATCCTTTTAACGCATGAACACAAGGATCATACAGGGGGGCTTGATGATGTAAGGGCATTCAATTACATTAACGGCAGGGCACTTCCTATTTATTGCGAGGAGAGAGTTCTAAGGTCGCTGGAGAAGGAGTATTCATATGTTTTTGAAGAGAACAGATACCCCGGTGTCCCTGAGTTTGACATAAGAGTTATTGATGAGAACATATTTGAAATAAAGAGAGAGAATGGCAGATCAGGAGAACCTGGTGTGAAAGTTATTCCGGTAAGGGTAAGTCACTATAAACTACCTATTTTGGGGTTTAGAATAGGAGATATCACCTACATAACAGATGCAAATAAAATTGAAGATAAAAGCTACAAACTTCTTGAGGGGTCAAAAATCCTGGTCCTAAATACAGTCAGACACGCAAAGCACATATCTCACTTTAGTCTTGCTGAGGCCATTGAGGTAGCAAAAAAGGCAGGAGCTGAAAGAACCTTTCTTACACACTTATCTCATCAGATTGGAACCCACGAAGAGCTCTCTGCTGAGTTACCACCCGGTATATTTGCATCTTACGACGGTCTTACTGTTGAGATCTGATTAAAATATTAACATTTATGGCTACAATTAAGATTAAGACCGCAGGTATAAGAGGAGCATCCGGCCTTGTTGGTGTCGCTGTAAAAAGGGAGCTGGAGAGTGATGGGTGGATTGTTAAACAAATTCCAAGAAATTTCTCTTCAGAAGATGTTAAAGGTCTTGATGTTGTGATAAATCTTGCCGGTCATTCAATTAACTGCAGATGGAGAGAGAGTGAGAAGAGAGAGATAAGGGAGAGCAGAATTAATACAACATCAAGGATAGTAAATGCTATTAAAGAGTGTGGAAATGAGGCTCCTGCCCTTCTGATTTCTGCCTCAGCCGTGGGAATATATC
>JAGPLK010000029.1 GCA_018053445.1 Bacteroidales bacterium
ATGAAAACAATGAATTTTGAACAAATGGAACAGGTTAATGGTGGTAAATGTGATAGAGAGGCGTGGGTTGCTTTTGGATCTGTTGTTGCTACTATTGCTTCTGCACCTTCAATCTTTGGATTAGTTCTTGGTGCTGCTGTTACTTCTAGCTCATTTTATGATTATTATAAATGTATTGGTTTTTTTGATTAATGAATTTTATTGCCATGACTAAGAATTTACAAGAGCCCGAAAAAATGAAGAAGCTTATTGTTAAGCTTAACATATCTAATATTCAATTTACAAAAGAAAATGCGCATTCTATTTTAGTAAAAGTTGATTATGGTGTATACCTTAGAATTCTTTTTAATGAAACCAGCGAAAAAGTTGAAATAAACGAGGCACCAAAAGGGTATAACCTGCTATCTGGACCAATACCATTAACATTTAGGGGGCAATTAGTATTTAGCAGTATCCTTCTGCTGGTTGTGGGATTTTATACGTGTTATCAAATGTATGTTAGACCTGCTTTAATTCCTATCATGGCTGTATTGATTGTCGTAGGATCAGTATTATTTATTTTTTGGGCTTTATACTTTGGTATACGCCTGGAACTAATGAAGAAACAGTTGATGGGATGGATTAACGAATACTAATTATATGCCATAATAAAAGTTCGTAAACTTGTAATTTACTTACAGCTTACTTTTGGTTCAGCACTAATATTGTTTTCCATCTGGATTATTTTTGATTCTTAAAAAGACAAAATATAATGAGATTTTACGAGTGGTTTTACAGTAAATCTAAACTTCAGTGGCTGCTATTTCTTGTAGCAGTCACTTTGTTTTTTGTCTGGTATCAGCAGACTTTCTTTATTTCGGATATATTATATTACAACACCTATGGTGATCAACTCTCTTTAGAGACGATTGATTCTATGATTGGAAATACAAAAAAATATGCTTGGGTAGGATACATCTCTGCCCCCTTTGTTCTTATTATAAGAATCACATTTACCACAGTGTGCTTATACACTACACTCTTTTTCAAGAATGTTGAGTCGAAATTCAGTTCTTGTTTCAACATAGCCCTTAAGGCAGATGTCTCATTTGTATTTTTAGGACTGTTTAACATTATATATCATTTGGCAGTGCCGGCGGAAAATTTGATGGATCTTGCGGGGAATCCACTCTCTTTGATTTATTATTTGGATGCAGAATGTCTCCCTAAATATTTGTTGTACCCAATTGGTCTGATTAACCTTTTTGAATTTCTCTATTGGGGCTTACTTATTTCGTTAATTAAGTACAAGTATAAATTTTCCGTCGCTGAGAGCTTTAAATTCGTGCTTTCATCTTATGGAGTTGGTTTGTTGTTACTTGTATTGGTATTTACCCTTATTATAATGTAGATATGGATAAGCGACTGGTTGCAAGGGTTATTGTTTTTGTATTATTTTCTGCGGGAATAATTTTAATAGTACTAAAAATATCTAATAGAAAAGCTTTTGCGGAACATCCTAAAGTATTACCGGAATATAATTTCCTTACCATAGATAAGAATCCTTTTGAAATTGATACTGTTATGACAAGCAGTCTAATTATTGTTTTTTACTCCCCTGATTGTACTTTTTGCGAACACGAAGGGGCCGACCTGTCAAGGAATTCAAAAGATTTTACAGATTCAAAAATTCTGTTTGTAACGATTGAATGTACAGACAGCGCAAGAGCATACAGCAAACGATTTGGAATAGATACGATTACAAATTTTTATTCTTTAGTTGACACTAGTTATCAAGCATTACTAACATTTGGAATAAAAGCAATTCCGACAACATTAATCTATGACAGAGACAGACAGCTTATTAAAGTTTTCGAAGGCGAAGTAAATGCAAAAAAAATACTTAAAACAATTCGAGAGAATGAATGAGCTTAAAGGAACTTTGCTGATAAAGAATATAGAAGAAGCTTTTGTTAAGCAAAACAACCAATCTTGGTGTGGTCTTGCCTGCCTCTCTATTTTATGTAGATATTATGGCGGAGATATGCCTCAGGAAAAACTTGTAAAGTTAAGTGGAACAGATGTAAGCGGCACTACACTTTTGGGGCTGTATCAGGCGGCAAACACAGTAGGATTGGAGGCAGAGGGTTTGGAGGGAAATATCGAAGAGCTCTCTAGTTTGGATAATCCTGCAATTTTACATTTTACATTAGAAGATGGTCTGTTGCACTATGTGGTATATTTTGGGAAATCCGGAGATAAATTTATTCTGGCAGACCCTGCTAAAGGAATTTCATACTTAGACTATAGCACATTTGATAAGCTATGGAAAAGCAAAACTCTTCTGTCAGTAAAAAAAGGAGAAAGCTTTAAAGAGGCAAAGGATATTTATAAGGCCAAATATGAGTGGCTTAAATCATTGCTTAAGCCGGATTTTCAAATATTGTCAATTGTCCTTATTTTAAGTATAGTCTTTTCGGTACTTGGTATCACGCTGGCTCTTTTTTCTCAAAAGCTGGTAGATGACATACTGCCGTCAAAAGACTTTAACCGTTTAATTCTGGGGACAATAATTCTTACAGCTTTATTATTAACAAAAAACTTTATCGGCTATTTAAGGACTATTCTCTCTGCAAGGCAAATAAAGGAATTTTCCAATCGTATAGTAGGACGATTCTACAGCACTATTCTATATCTGCCCAAAGTATTTTTTGATAGTTTAAAGACGGGAGAGGTAACTGCAAGATTAAATGATGCTTCCCGTATTCAAAGGACTATCAGTTATATATTCGGCACATTTATCATTGATGTATTAACAATTATTGTTGTTGCGGTATTTCTGTTTATATACTGGTGGCCCACAGGGTTAATAACTATAATTGGCTCTCTTTTGTTTGCATATGTTTTTCTCAAAAACGCTAAAAAGATAATTGAGGGGCAGAAGGGTGTAATGGTAAATTATGCGCAATCTGAGTCCTACTTTTTCGACTCTGTTCAGGGAATTGATGTAATAAAATCATATGGCAGAGAAAATGTCTTTTCAAGTAGTGGAAAAGGAATTTACTCTGTTTTCCAAAACTCAATATTTGATTTGACTATCCTCAATAACAAGATAGGGCTATGGGCACAGAATATTGCCGTTATATTGATTATTTCTGTAATTTCCATTGGCTCTTATGGCGTTATTTCTGATAAAATTACCCTTGGGGAGCTAATGGCAGTAATGGCTTTCAGCAGCACTCTTCTTGGTTCAATGTCTTCTCTAATGGGTGCCTATTTTACCTATCAGGAGGCAAAAGTGGCTTACAATCGTTTATACGAGTTTGTTAGTATAGAGGGAGAAGAGATTACTGCGACAAATGAACCATTGTCTGTGTATTCACTGGAAATAAAAGATGTCTCTTTCAGGTATGTAGGTCGTCCTTTGGTGCTAAAAAATATAAACTTCCTCGCAAAAAAAGGCGAGACACTTGCTATTGTTGGAGATATTGGCTCAGGGAAAAGTACCTTATTAAGCCTAATCCTGAGACTTTATTGGTTGGAGACTGGAGATATTTTGGCAAACAACAAATCTATAAGTCAATTTAGTTTAAACCAATGGAGGGAGCAGGTTGGGCTAATGCCTCAAAATATCAAGTTGTTCAATGCCACCTTAATTGAAAATATTTGTCTGGAGGCAACAGAAGAGAATTTTAAAAGGGCAATTGATCTATGCGAGAATCTGGGAATGTCGGAGTATTTTAGCAGTTTACCTCTATCATATTTAACCAGAGTGGGCGAAGATGGGATAAACCTCTCCGGAGGTCAGAGACAGTTAGTCGGCCTAAGTAGAGCGCTATTTAAGAACCCGTCTGTTCTCCTGTTGGATGAACCGACAAACAATATGGATAAGAAGAGTTCTTCTTTGTTTTGGAAAATTATTGAAAATGAGAAGAAAAACAGGATTTGTATAATAGTAACCCACGATGATCAATTGGCGCAAAAAGCAGATTTTTGTGTTAATTTCAATTTTTCTATCAGTGGCAATTAATAAACTCGGTCTTCCATCTTGCACAAGCGACTGAGTATCGAAGAACAGGAATTAATTATTAGCACCATTTTGTACAGTTAAATGCTTAATATTAAGGATAAAATAAGGATTAAATAAGAATCTTGCTAAAAGTAATACTTATCTTGCGTATGCTATTGAATAAATGATTGATGGTTAAGTCTTGCCAACTAAAAACCGCTTTGCAATCATCTTATTTTATAGACAAGCCCGACAAAGCTGGAGTGTAAAATACAAAAACTACAAAACGGCATGCCAAGATACTTAATTATCCTATATAAATGAAGTATGCATTTATATCAGGTTACAACCCTAAACAATACTATAATGTATTTAAATTAGTTAAAATTAAAAAAAGTAAGTATGAAGCATTTATTTTCTTTAATAGCAGCTACGCTGTTTTGTGTATTTTCAGTTCAATCTAACGCACAGCAAAATTCGGGACAATGTAAGTACAATCACACAACTTATTGTGGAATTGTGGTAGAAATGACTGTTCCGTGTAACTGGATGAATGATTGGGAGCTAATGATGTATATTGAAGAGGATGTTGATATTACTCTTTGTGGATAGACTTTCGGTTTCCCCTTATTTTCTTGAATAGGGGGAAACCATTTTTTCAGTACTTTTTAACATTTTATAAGCATTCAAATGAAAATAATCATGTTAATTATTTTGTTTCTCTCTTTATCAGGAATATGTAATTCACAAGATAAAGTAATTGATACTGCTTTTCTAAGTCTGAATTACAGGTATATATATAAGAACAATCTTTTGACACCAGAAAGAAAAGAGGGATTAATGACCCTTTTGATTGGAAGCAATTGGTCTCTTTTCTACAATAAACACAATGATGAATATTATTTTAACAGAAATGATATTGATTATAGCACATATGTAATACAATCAGTCGATGAAAATGGTACCCTGACAAGAACAAGAACCGGTGATTACCCAAGGACTATTGGCCCTACTGAATACACATACCTAGAGAGAATTCGAAGGGAGGAGATCTTTATAGCCAGGATTCCATTTAAGGGATTTTATTATTACTCACAAAAATTTAACTTTCCTAACTGGAGTATAATACAACAGGAAAAGACGATTTTAGGGTATCTGTGTCAGATGGCAGTGACAAATTTTTTGGGAAGAAATTGGATTGTTTGGTTTACAATGGAGTTGCCTATTAACTTAGGACCATGGAAGTTGGTTGGACTTCCTGGGTTAATACTCGAAGCGAAAGACGAAGAGGGACACTTTGAGTTTATCGCTATATCTTTAAATAAGCCTGCCAATGCGGAGTTATTACAGATAAAGATGAAAAACGATTTATCGGTTACAAAAACCACAAAAGATAACTTTTTCAAGATGCAAAGGAGTGTTTATGAGAATGACGGAGATTTTGGTCCTGTAAAGTTTAAAATACTGACACCATATCAGCAATCAAAGAGAAAACTGAATACAATTGAAAGATGAAAATAAAGTATCTGAGTCTCTTATTGTTTTTTTCTACAGGAGTGAATCTTTTCGCTCAGACAGTTATCACGGGTTCGGTTAAAGATCCTTCAGGTACTCCTGTGCAAGATCTTTATGTTATTGCAAGCAATCCTGTTTCAAAAGCAGTAGTTGGGTTTGCTGCAACGGGATACAATGGGGATTATACTTTAACTTATACTTCAGAATTGGATTCTATTCAAATAAGAACTTCAAGACTTGATTATGCCGGTACAACTATAGTAATTCTAAATAAAAACGGACATATAGACCTTGTTGTACATCCACAAGCTACTAATCTGGATGAAATTGTAATACGGCCGGAGGCGGTTCAAAGACGAGGTGATACTCTCAACTTTTTTGTTCAGAGATTTGCTTCTATCCTGGATAGAAGCATAGGAGATGTTATAAAAAATCTTCCTGGAGTAGAGGTTATGTCTTCAGGCCAGATAAACTATCAGGGAAGGCCCATTAATGAGTTTATGGTTGAAGGACTCGATCTTATGGGTGGGCGTTATGGAGGGGTTGTCAATAATCTTTCTTATGATGATGTTTCTACTATTCAGATATTGGAAAATCACGAACCAATCAGGGCAAAGAGGGATATCAGCTCTTCAGATAGAGCAGCAATTAATCTGAAACTTAAGGAGGATTCCAGGAACAAATATTTACTTTCACTTTCTCTTGGATTGGGAGGCTTCCCTTTACAGAGGGATAATGAGGGTTCTCTTATGCAGTTTGCTGTAAGGAAACAGACAAATGTTGTATATAAAGGGAATAATGTGGGTAAAATGATTGATGGAGAACTCCGTGCTTTTTATGGAAATGTCGTGGAACTGAATGATAAGGGACTATTGAAGATTCCAGGATCAAAACCACCACTTTCTAACACTCAGCGGTATTTAGATAATAATGCCCATAGTATTAATATTAACAGACTATATTCACTTGGTAAGTATGAAACAATAAGCATTCAGGGGGATTTTATTACAGACAGACAAGAACAAAAATCAATATTCAATACTTCATATATTATCGGGAAGGACAGTTCACTTAAGATATCTGAAGCGTCTAAGCACATTAGCGTTATTAACAAGGGGAATATTGCGGCTGGTTACAGGAATAACTCTCCTTCCTTTTTTCTGAGCAATGTTATTAAGGGGCATGGAGAGTGGAGCAATATAGATGCTTCAATAACAAACGTCAAGGATACAGATCAGAAACTTTCATTTGGTAATCTCTTGCTTACAAATAATTTTTCCGCACTCAAAATTGTTAATAAAAAAAGGATAGAGGTTACAAGTATGGCGTCGTATTCTAAAATTAACGAAGATATGATGGTTAATAATGGAGTGGCAGAGAAGGATTACCGTCAGGTAGTAAGCAGAGAGCTTTTTGCAACAAAGAGTAGCGTTGTGTATGGAGGAAAATCAGGCAGATTAAACTATGATATTATTGCTGGATCAGATTATATTACTTCGGATTTAGAATCTGAACTTAAAATTGATAATTTACCACCTGACGACTCACTTTTAAATAAAATAAAGTTTAAAAATTGGAGAATATTTGTTGTTCCTTCTTTCAGATATACTTATAAAAAAATGGTTTTCAATGTACAACTGCCACTTAACTACGATTACAGAAAACTGAAGTCACCAGAGTCATCCTCAAAATATGGACTTTATCTTAGCCCTTCCCTGGGATTTAGGTATGATCCGTCTAATTTTTTTAAGATAAGCGTTAACATTGAGAGAGAGCATAAAAAAAATGATATCACTTCTTTAAATAAAGGGTATATCCTATCCAATTACAGGACCTTGAACAGAGGATCTGTAATTTGGGCAAAGGATACGCTTAATAAAGTGAATCTGAGTCTTGTGCTAAACAGAGCTGAAATATTTTCAAGCACATATCTTACATTTTTCTATACCTATAAAAAATCAAATTTAGCTGTTGCACAAAATTTTAATGATATTTTGCTATATAGATATATTCTACCTCTTCCTGTCAAAAGTGGAGCATTTAGTGCTCTGTTAATGCACTCAAAGGGTTTTGACGGGATACTTAGGAAAACGGCAGTATCATACACATATTCAATTCATAATAACAGGCAAATCCAACTGGGCGAGGTTCTGAAGAATAATACGAAGTCTTCTTATTTGAATTTGACCCTGGATATTAACCCTTGGGAAAGTTCGGACCTGAGATATAGTATAGACTGGACTAACAGCCTTTCTAAAACAAGGAAAGCAAATATTGAGATTGCATCGGGTATAATTAATGATCTTGGTCAGACTATAAGTTTCCAAAGTGTGATTTATAAATATTTTCAACTTAAAGCATCAGCTGAACATAGAAAGTTGTTTTCTGCCGGAAGCAGAATCCCTTCTTCTCTCTTCGTAGATTTGGATATTATTTATAAGAGAGACAGAATTGAACTATGTTTCACCCTTGTAAATCTCCTCAATTCCCTTGATTATGCGGTAAAGTATCTCGGAAGCTTTTCAAATACAGAGAATATTTATTTGCTTAGACAAAGGAGTCTTATGTTTAGGGCTAAGTTTTCACTTTGATTTCTCTGGTTCATTCATGTAAATTTTAATATCTTTGACCACTCTTTCTGAAGAGATTTATAATCAGAAGGGAGATAGCAATACGCAATGAAAAAGAAAATATTAATCAGAAGCGTTGAGAATATTGATGAGGCTGCAGTGGAGTTTTTAAAAAGAAAACCGGCGAGTACGGTTATCGCTCTTTACGGTGAGATGGGAGCCGGGAAGACCACTTTTACAAAAGCTTTATGTAAAGTGTTGGGGGTAGTGGATGGTGTGAACAGCCCAACTTTTAACCTGATTAATGAATACAGGACAGACAAGGGAGAGGTCGTTTACCATTTTGATTTTTACCGTATTAATAAACTTGAGGAGGCCTTTGATATAGGCTTTGAAGAGTTTATTGAGTCCGGAAATCTCTGTATTATAGAGTGGCCGGAAAAAATAGAACAGATACTCCCTTCCGACACATTGCGGGTGAAAATATCTGTTCTTAAGGATGGCTCCAGAGAGCTTGCTTTCTAGTTAGTTCTCAGGATATAACAGGTAAGGGCGTCTCTGCTCCTTAAATTTTGCAACATCTCCTGCCCACATAGCCTTGATCTCTGCTGCTGACTTACCCTCTTTAATCATTTTGCGCACATATCCCTGGCCAATAAGAAGCTCAAAAAAAGAGCGGAAGAAATGGTCGTCAAGGTTTAGGTTGTTATAAGCATCAATTACATATTCCAGATTAATTCCTGCCTTGTTAATCTCTTCAATTGAAGGCGTTGTTCTAAGGTCCACACCGTAACACTCTCTGTTAAGCTGAGGTGGAAATTTTGCTCCCGGGATGCTTTTAGGGGTAAATGAGAATTTGTATCCCTTCATATTAGGATGTCCGTACATCTGGAACGCTTCAGTTGTACCCCTTCCCAAACTCACCGGAGTAGCTTCAAAATAACAGGTTGAAGGATAGAGATAAATTGATCTCATATCAGGAAGGTTAGGGGATGGTTTAACAGGGAGCTGATACATACTTGCATGTGTATAGTTTTTGCACTTGATAACTGTAACATCGCACTGAATCCCATCTTTTAGCCATTTTTCACCATTAATCATGCCCGCCAGCTCACCAAGGGTCATGCCGTGAACTGTAGGGATAGGCAGCCAGCCGACTCCTGATTTATACTTCATATCAAGGATAGGGCCGTCAACATAAAATCCTATTGGATTTGGTCTGTCAAGGACAATCATCTTTACTCCGCTCTCTGCGCATGCCTCCATCATTCTGGCCATTGTTGTGAGGTAGGTATAAAATCTTACACCAACATCCTGAAGATCAAAAACCATTACATCAATTGTCTTCATTAGATCTGCAGATGGTTTGCCGGTGTTTCCCTCGTAAAGTGATTTGATTGGGATTCCGGTCTTTTCATCAATTGAACTTGCTACATGCTCACCTGCATCCGCATCACCTCTGAAACCATGTTCCGGAGATAGTATAGCAACGATGTTTACCTTGAGGGAGACGAGGGAGTCCACAAGGTGTGATTTTCCAATTATTCCTGTTTGGTTTGTCAGAACTGCCACTTTTTTGCCCTTTAAAAGAGGGAGGTATTCGCTTATAGATTCCGCCCCTGTTTTAATGTTTCCGGCAATAAGCAGAGTTGCAAGAAACAGAGTTAGTCCGGTTAAAAATACTTTTTTCATATTTGGGGTTATTGGTTAAAATTTCTCAAATATACTATATAATCTCAATATATTCCTCAGAAGTGCGCCTCTTGAGAGAGCCTATTCTGTAAAGAGGGAAGCCCTCTCTTATAGCTGTTTTTTCAAGCTTTTCCACCCCCTCGGGAAGAACAGCAATCAATAATCCTCCGCTGGTCTGAGGATCACAAAGAAGCATTTTTTGGTTTTCAGTTACAGAGCCGGACTTATGTCCGTAGCTTGCATAGTTTCTGAATGTCCCTCCCGGGATACACTCCTTTTCAATGTAATAAGAGGCTCCGTCAATTCTGGGGATACTGTTGAATTCAATCTCGGCTGTTAAGCCGCTCCCCTCAGCCATTTCAATGGCGTGTCCCATCAATCCAAATCCTGTAACATCTGTGAGAGCGGTTACCTCATCAAGTTCAGATATTGCCATTCCGGGAGAATTCAGAGTTGTCATAAGTTTAAGTGCACAGGCCTTATCGTCGTCTTTTGCAAGTCCAAACTTTTCAGCTGTAGTAACGAGGCCGATTCCTATCGGCTTGGTAAGGAATAGTATTGATCCCTCCTTTGCTCCGCTGTTCTTTTTTACTCTGTTTGTATCAACAATTCCGGTTACGGCAAGGCCGAATATCGGATCGGATATATTTATACTATGCCCGCCTGCAAGAGGAATACCTGCATTGTCGCAGACCTCTCTTGCTCCTGCTACAACATCAGCAGCAAGTGATCCGGGAAGTTTTTCAAGAGGCCATCCCAGTATTGCAATAGCCATTATAGGCTTGCCACCCATTGCGTATATGTCTGATATTGCATTAGTCGCTGAAATCCGTCCAAAATCTCTGGCATTATCCACAATAGGAGTAAAGAAATCTGTTGTGCTGATTATAGCCTTCCCGTCACCAATATCGTATACTGCAGCATCATCTTTGCTGTCGTTTCCCACGATCAGATTTGGAAAATTGAGTCCGGAAACACTTCCTTTCAGAATCTCTTCGAGATCTTTAGGGGCTATTTTGCATCCGCAGCCTGCCCCGGGACTGAATTGTGTAAGGCGTGTATTTTCCTTGCTCATAGCTTAATGAGTTTAGTGCTGTTGTGCTGGATATCAATAATATCCAGCATTGTTCCAACGCTGCCGGTTTCAACTTTGTCAAGCAAATTGTAGAAGATAAGACAAGTTTTACATATCACAATTTTGCTCCCCATACTCTCCAGTTTTACTAATTCATCTGTAAAACCTGAATTTTTGCAGGCAGCCTTAACACCCTCTCCGTACATACAGATATATGCAGGAATTCGCTGCTCAGAAATTATAAGTGTCAGATAGTTTTTAAGTAAAGTGTGGGCAAGTTCTTCAGGAGCATTACCCATTCCAAATCTGTCAATTATTAAGGCAACTTTTACATTGCCTGATCTGTCATTCATATTGTAACAATTACTAATTAAAAACAATTTTTTCCGCTAGGTTTTTTAACTCCTCTAAGATATTCTCCCCATCCAGTGAATCCATTTTTACAGATGGCAGAGATTCCCTGTCACCAAACCGTGTGTCCAACTGGCTGCCATAGGCCGAATCATAATAGTCCAGGCATATTCTGGCTGATTGTTCTATGTCACCGGAATTGCATGCATCAAGTGCCTTTTTACATTTGTCAAAGCCGAGGCGCTTCTCTATCTTTTTAATAGAAGCAGCAAGCCCCTCTGTTTCAAAGCAGGCATAATCCCTCATAAGCCTTGCGAGTCTTATTTCATAAGGAGTATCTACCCTTATAAGAGGAGATGATCTCATCTTGTCCCATAAAGGCTGAGGAAGAAAAACCTTTCCAACATTTCTGCTCTCATCCTCAATCCAGACATGGTGGTTAATATCAAGTTCTGCTATCTCTAAGTGAAGTAAATTTTCAAACTGTTCTGTAGATGGCTGATTTGGTTGTCCAAGAGATCCAAAAGCTGAACCTTTGTGATTGGCAAGCCCTTCAAGATCAAGAATCTGCTCACCGGAGCTCTTCAGTAACTGCAGCAGTTCTGTTTTGCCAGAGCCGGTATAGCCCCCCAGCAGGATTATATTAAGCGGGGCCGAGAAACTGTTTTGAACCAATTTCCTGTATCCTTTGTAACCACCCTCCAAAAGATATACTTTTAAACCCACGGTCTCCAGCAGCCAAGCCATAGATGAGGATCTCATCCCACCTCTCCAGCAGTGAACCAGAATCTCAGGAGAGTTAAGTTTAAGTGCAAATTTTGTGAATCCCTTAAGTTTGGGGCCAACAAATTCAAGCCCTTTCTGAACAGATAATATTTTGCCCTGCTGTTTGTAAAGAGTCCCTACTTTTGCCCTCTCTTCATCATTAAACAGGGGTAAAGAGAGAGCCCCCGGAATATGTCCCTGAACATACTCTCCGGGGGATCTCACATCCAACACGGGAAGGCTCTTAGCCTTTATTATAAACTCTTCAGCTGTTAGTACCTTTGCCATACTCTCTGCAAAAGTACTCTTTTTTTCTAGAACTTGAATCTAAGTCCAAGCGATGGCAGGAAGGCAGTTGTCTTGTAGTCTCCTCCAAAAAGGGTTGCATTATTCTGGATATACTTCCCGTTTGTTTTAACACCATGGTTATACTGGAAAGCAAAATCCACATCCATAAATTTAGCCGGTTTATAAGTAAAACCTGTAGTAACGCTTATCTTATCGGAGCCCGGTGAATCCGGAGTATAAAGATTCAAGTCAGAAGGGGTGTTATCATAAACAAATCCGGCTCTTGCAATAAAATTCTTAGTACAGTAAAATTCTGCTCCCACACGGTAAATCATAGTGTTTGAGAAATTCTTCGGAGAGTTCATTTTTACATTAGGGAAGACTATTGATAAAGTATCATAAGCCTTCCATCCCACATACTGCAGCTCAGCTGACAGTAACATCTTGTCCGTAGCTTTCCATGCAATACCAAGATTTGTATTAGAAGGGATTGGCAGCTCTGCATCAAATTCTGCACCATTTAGCGCTATTGCACCCTTGATTGCTGCAGGGAAGTTAGGACTCTGTGAAAGCATTCCAAAAAGGGTTTGCAGTTCAGGAGATCCATAGCTTATTGCGGCACTGCCTCCTTCAAGTTTCATCATCACCTTTGAGCGGTATGAAAGTCCTATACTAAGCCTCTCTGTAGGACTGTACAGGATGCCGATATTAAATCCCAGGCCTATCCCGGATTTTCCGCTCAGGTTCATATCAAGCGGGGAGACATTCAGATTATTATTAATTATTGGGTGATACTGAGCAGGAAGAAGTGGAAGGAAAGCTGCAACTGATCCCACCGGCATTATCCCTTTACTCATCTCCATACTACCAAAGTCAGCCATAAGTCCTGCACCAATACTGAGGTGGTCATTGAACTTATATGAAATTGTTGGCTGTACAGAAAAAACCTTCAGCGATATATTCTGGATATATGTTGAACCTGTCCAGTTATCCGGCCATACAAGAGAGTTACCGGCGGGATTTGTAATACTTACCCCTGCATAAAGGTTGTCTATAATCTTAAATCCGGCATAACCAAACAGAGGTGTGCCAATAGGATTGTCTGTCTCAGCACTGTAGTTGCCTGATGTAAACTTTACTTTTGAGAATATGGCAGTAGCTCCTAAAGACAAATCTACCTTACCCTCCATATATGATAACCCTGCAGGGTTAAACAGCATACTCTCTCCACCCAGCTTTAAAGCTGTTCCCAGATGCCCCATCCCAAGCTGGCGTGCACTCTGAGTATTTAGCTGGTAGCCTTCAGCCATCAGCGACAGGCCAATCAGATTGGCCAGAATAAACATTGAAATTTTCTTCAGTTTCATTTTATTAATATTTTGAACGGATGCAAAACTAGAATAAAAAATACTTTTCTATACTCAGATTTGAACAAAAGTCCGTAAAGAGCTGGATGTGAGGGATAAGATAAATATACTATTTCTGATATTAGGTGTATAAAAAAGGCTGACCAAATACTTTTTGGTCAGCCTCAGTAAATTTTAGTCGTATATGATCTAATTATTATTCATTTCTGGGATCTCAACTTCATTCTTATAATCACCAATCAGATACCTTGAGAAGTAGTCACCCATTCTCCAGAAGAAGTACTCTGTCATATCACCAAATCCATGGCGCTGGCCGGGAAGCATCATCATATCAAATCTCTTGTTTGCGCGGATAAGTGCGTTCACCATTCTCAGGGTGTTGCCCGGGTGAACATTGTTATCAATGTCTCCGGTGAACAGGAGTAGCCTGCCCTTTAAATTTTTTGCAATCTCAGAGTTTTTATCAATACTGTATTTAAATGTAGTATCGCCTTTTTCTGTAATACTCTCAAGTACGCCATGGTGCTGTTCGCTCCACCAGCGATTGTAAATATTGTTTTCGTGATTACCTGCTGAAGAGACAGCTACTTTAAAGAAATCCGGGTAAACCAGCATAGCTGCCGTTGACATGAATCCTCCGCCAGAGTGTCCGTGAATACCTACCTTTGATCCGTCAATAAACGGATGTTTTGCAGCTAATCTCTCTACAACTACCTTTTTGTCCTCAAGTCCATAATCTCTGAGATTTCCGTAACCAAAATTATGATACCACTTAGAACGGGAAGGGTGTCCGCCTCTGTTACCAACGGTAATTACAACAAAACCAAACTGGGCAAGTCTGTCCACTCTGTCCATTGATTTTGTCCAGGAAGCATTTACAGCCTCTGTCTGAGGGCCCGGATATACATATTCGATTATAGGATACTTTTTGGTTGAGTCAAAATCAAAAGGTTTGTACATAACTCCGTAAAGATCTGTTATACCATCACCCGCTTTAACTTTAAACAACTCAGGGAATTTATAACCTGCTGCAAAGAGAGGAGCCAGGTCAGTCTCTTCCAAATCCAGAATTTTCTTTCCGGTATTGTCATAGAGAGCAGTTCTTGGAGCTGTATTAACCCTTGAATAGTTGCTGATAAAGTATTTACCATTATCTGATGTATTTGACTCAAAATTGTAATCACCGGGATTTAGAATTTTTAATCCTGAGCCATCAAAATTAACCCTGTACTGATGTGTATAATAAGGATTCTCTCCCTTCTCCCTTGCGTTTGCAGTAAAATATATTACTCTCTGAACAGGGTCTACAGCAGAAACCTCCTCTACATGAAAATCTCCGGATGTAACAGGATTCTTCAATTTCCCGTTTTCATCAAATAAATAGAGGTGAGCCCATCCTGATCTTTCGCTCCACCAGATAAACTCTTTGCCATTATTCACCAGGTTAAGCTGACGAGTCTCAACATATGTATTTAATCTCTCTTCAACCAAAGTTGTCAGAGTATCAGATGTAACAAATGCAGCACACAGATCTACCCTTTTTAAATCACGGCTTGTTCTGGTAACATAAAATTTATCAGTAGTACCCATCCATACACTGTGCATAATGGAGTCTCCATAATTCTTCTGCAGTACAGGCTGATTAAGGATTCTAATCTCTTGATCTTTAAAAGCGGCGCTCTTAATCTCTTTATATGATTTATTCTCCATGTCAAATAGATAGAGATGACGAACCGGAGCTTCACTTTCTCCCGGCATATGATATTTGTATGTTTCCAGCTTTGGTCTTGGGTTGGCAAGGACATCAATAACCCACAGATCTTTTACTTTAGATGTGTTACTTCTTACGAAAGCAAAGCTTTTTGAATCAGGAGACCATAAAATATAGGCTCCGGTTCTCTTCTTCTTATCCTTATCTGTAGCGTACGGGTCGCTGTTGCCACCTCCAAATCCAAAATCTTTAGTCCCCTCTGTTGTTAGCTGGTGCTCAACAATAGTTGAGTCCTCGTCATTTTTACGGGCCTTCTCAAAATTCTCCATATCCATCCAGTAAAGGTTGAAATCTCTTGAGAAAACAACATACTTTTTGTCAGGGGAGATGCTTCCCCATCTCGGATATGGTTTTGGAGTTTTATAATCTTTTATTTCAGTAAGTTTACCTGAAGCAATATCATAATCAAATCCATGAACTTTCTTAACCTTTTTGCTTTTGCCTGTCTTCTCGTCCTTCTCGTCCACATCTGCAGTGCTCTTAATCTCAAATCTGAATTTAACATCATCAATCAGACGGATGTTTTGAATTGGGATATTCTGTGCGTCAAAAGGATCTTTTACAATTTCTGTGAGTTGAGCAGCAAGTTTAACATTGTCAAATAGCTGTTTCTTAGATCCTGTTGCGGGATCTGCAATGTAGTAAAAAGTGCCCTCTGTAGTCTGCCAGTTATACCAGAACTTATCAGAGTTCTTAAACCATCTTGGATTTACAGAGGTTGAAAATACCATTTTTCCAACCTTTTTTGGAGAGAATCTGGCTGCCAGTTCGTAGTTTGCTTTTGTCACAGGAGTATTCTGGGCAAATGCAAACGAAACCGAAAAAATAACAGCAAGCAGGATGAGTGTTTTTTTCATAAGTTTATAGTTAGATTAATTATAATTTGACTTTTAAAAGTGTACTTAGTTTAAATCTGGTTAATCAAATTTGTGCTTTTCTTCCATTCACCAACCTCCATATCAGATACAGACCCGTTTTCAATGCGGAATCTCAATGCAGTTCTTACATTATGAAATCCCTGTATTCCTGCTGCTCCCGGGTTGATTGTAAGCATATTGTATTTTTTGTCGTTGATGACTTTTAATATGTGAGAATGTCCGCAGATAAAGATATCCGGTCTGTGTGCTTCAATTAATTGAAGGGCTTTGTAGTCATATCTGCCGGGATAACCACCAATGTGTATCATAAGAACCTTCATACCCTCCACACTCATTATCTGAATATAAGGATGGACTACTCTTACAGGAGTCCCGTCACAATTTCCGTAAACTCCCTTTAGTGGTTTAAAAGCCGATATTTTGTCTGAAACCTCCAGATTGCCAAAGTCTCCGGCATGCCAGATTTCATCAACATCTTTGAAAAACTCCTGAAGTTTTTCGTCAAAAAATGTATGAGTATCTGAAAGAAGACCAATGTATGCCATCAGAGTTTAATTATGATATTCTTTCTGTAAAGCCATATAGCCATAAGGAGAAAGAGTGCCACATACATAAGGGCATACATAAGCGAGCCAAATTCGTTGTGACCCAAAAGTTCTACGCAGCAATTTCTGTATATCCATGATGAGGCTGATATTGTACTCTCTTTAATGGTTAAGTCGTCAGTTACAATCACCTCTGTCCATTTTATTACCCTTCCAAGTGTCTTAGCAAGTACCCCGGCCATAACAAATGCAAAAAGAGGATTAAGACCCATAGCCCTGAAAGGGAAGAATATTTTATCCTTTCCCTTAATATCAATAAAATATATAAACAGTGCCAACATTACTATTGACCATCCACCTGCGTAAAATACATACGAGGGTGTCCACAAAGGCTTATTTATTGGAATAAATATGCTCATTACAACTCCGGCACCCAGTGACAGGAGACCTAAAGTATAAAGTTTTGCGACTGCATCACTTTTATTTGAACTTTTTCTGATAATACCACCTATTGTATAACCTAGCAATACTGTAGCAGCACCCGAAAGAACCCCAAGAAGCCCCTCCGGATCAAAGGCTTTGCCGAATCCATGGTATACATGACTCTCACCCAGTACAGCGACATCAATTGCGCCGGATATATTTCCCTCAAGAGAGAAGGGCTCTACTCCTCCGTAAATAACAAGAATTGAAGTGTGAAGTATCATCAGAACTCCCATTCCTAAAGCAATTTTTCCCGGCTTTTTGAGCCAGAGAGCAAGAGCACCTCCTACCAGGTAGCAAAGAGCAATTCTTTGCAATACCCCCATTATTCTGATGTTTCCCAAATAGTTCATATAATTCTCACCAAATGAGAGAGCTGTATCCGGAGATGTGGGGTAGAATGGATATGCATTTAACAGGAGGCCGGTTAAAAAGATCAGAGCAGACCGTTTTATTAGTTTAATAAATGATTTTGCATCAAGTCCGTCTCCATATTTAGCAAAAGAGAACGAAAGGGCCGCACCAACAATAAAAAGGAAAAAGGGAAAAACCAGATCAGTTGGGGTACAACCATGCCAGGAAGCGTGACGCAGAGGTGCAAAAATTTTTGACCAGCTGCCGGGATTATTGACAAGAATCATTCCTGCCACAGTCATCCCTCTAAGCACATCAAGTGCTGCATATCTTTGTGAAGGGGTATTCATAAGGCAAAAATAACCTTTTTTCCTATATTTGCCCCCGGAATGGAACTCTTTTTCACCAATACAATTACAGGCTCAACTGCTATGCTTGACGAGCAGGAGAGCACACATTGTCTTAAAGTCCTAAGACATAAGAGAGGGGACAAAATCACATTTACTGACGGTGCAGGAAAGCTTTATACTGCAGAGATATCAAATGTTCAGGGCAAAATATGTCATCTTAATATACTCTCCTCGCTGGATAGCGGAGAGGCCAGACCATACTATCTTCATATTGCTGTTGCACCCACAAAAAGCCTTGACAGATATGAGTGGTTCCTTGAGAAGGCTGTTGAATTTGGTGTAGACAGGATAACTCCAGTAGTTGGAGATCATTCTGAAAGAAGAATATTCAAGAAAGAGAGGGGGGAGAGGGTGATTTTATCTGCTCTTAAACAATCGCTTAAGACTACATTGCCCATACTTGATGAAACTATTGATTTGAGTGATTTCATCAAATCTGAAGCAGTGGAAAGGTTCTCCGGAGCAAAACTTATTGGTCATTGCAATACCGGAGAGAGAACAGAACTTACAACAATAATCGATTCACTCACCCCGACAGATGGGAAGAGGAGAGCCCTGATTTTAATCGGCCCGGAAGGAGACTTCTCTCTTAGTGAGGTTAATCTTGCTATAAGTAAGGGGTTTAGGGATTTTACAATGGGTGAATCCCGGTTCAGGGTAGAGACAGCAGCTGTGGCTGCCATTTCAGCAATGTACTTTCTAAGCAGGAGAGGCTGACAACAACCAGACTACATAACCAACATAAAGAGTAAAGAGCAGAGCCCCCTCTTTTTTGTCTATTCTTATGCCTTTTCCCCGGAATGCAAGAACGAGCACTAGTATTGTTGCCATTGCAGAGATAACAAGGTCTGCCATATTATTCCTGGCAAAAGGGAGCGGGGTTATTGAAGCAGAAATTCCCAGTATAAAGAATATGTTGAAGATATTACTTCCAACAACATTCCCTATAGCTATATCACTGTTCCCTCTGTAGGCTGCCATAACGCTTGTGGCCAGCTCCGGCAGAGATGTTCCGGCGGCAACAATAGTAAGGCCGATAACAGTTTCGCTCATCCCCCATCCACGGGCCAGCTCTGTGGCATTATCAACTATCAGGTCCCCTCCGAATATCAAAGCAGCAAGCCCTCCGGCCACAAAAAAAAGAGATAGCATAACAGGGTATACCTTCTCCTCTTTAGGTGTGTCTTCCTCTTTGATCTGTCCGTTTTTTGCAGACAGGAATATATAATAAATAAAAATAGCAAAGAAGAGGAGCAGAGTGATTCCGTCTGACCTTGATATCATCCCTGACCCCTCTCCCATAAACTGGTCACCCGCAACAGCTATCAATACAAAAGCAGCAAGAATTGCATAAGGAATCTCAATTTTTACAAGGGACCTCTGAAGTCCAATCGGCCGTATCATGGCTGCAATACCTACAATAACCAGGAGATTAAAGATATTGCTTCCTACCACATTTCCAATGGCCATACCGGGAGAACCGCCGGTTGAGGCCATAATGTTTACGGCAAGTTCAGGGGCTGAAGTTCCAAAGGATACTACAGTCAAACCAATTATAAGATCTGATATCTTTAATTTTTTGGCAATTGATGAAGCACCCTTGACAAGATAGTCTGCTCCAAAAATCAGCACAACAAAACCTAATAATAGTAACAAATAGGGTAACATATTATATTTTTTTATTCTCTGATTATTTTAACCTCTCCGGAGAGTCCCAGCATCATAATTGCAGAGGGTTTTCCTGTAGATTCTGACTCAAATGAATTATCGGCAACCCAATCAGCAGCTTCAATAATGTCAATTGAGACAGATTCAAAGAAGTCTGGGGCATCGGATCCTGAAATATTCGCAGATGTTGAGACCAACGGTTTGCCGAAACGCCTTATAAGAGACCGGCAAAATTGATGATCCGGGATTCTGAACGCAGCATATTTATCCTCGGAGATTGCATTGGTTGCCATCCTCTCTGCTCCGGGATAAATTATTGTCAGAGGTTTATCATTAATTTCCAGGATTTGCCATGCTATCTCCGGCACCTCTCTTATGTAACGGGAAAGCATATCTGGACCATCAACAAGCATTACCAGGCTATTGCGGTCTTCTCGTCTCTTTATTGCATAAATTTTTTCAACCGCCTTTGGATTGGTAGCATCGCAGCCAAGTCCCCATACAGTATCTGTTGGATAGAGGATAACTCCACCCTCTCTGAGAATCTTTACGGCTTCATCAACAGCTTTTTTTAACTCTTTCTCCTTTGATATCATAACTTATGGTATTATCAGTTCTGTAATTACAGGATAGTGGTCTGACCATGGCTCTTTAGGCGTTCTGTGACTCATTGCCCACCACCCGGATGGGTAAAGGACATAGTCTATCCTCAAAAGAGGCCACAAACTTCCATATGTCGCACTCATTCCCTTTCCGGACTCTCTGAAGCTGTCTTCTTTTCCTCTTGAGAGAATATGGTAAGTGTAGGACATAGGAGTGTCAT
>JAGPLK010000092.1 GCA_018053445.1 Bacteroidales bacterium
CTACAGCTCAGTATACTCCTCCTAAAGTAACAATCTCCACCGAGAAGATCAGAAATGAGAGTGGCGAATTTTTTGTGCACAAAGTGCAACAAAGAGAGACGCTCTTCTCTATATCAAAAGCATATAATATAAATGCGAACAGCCTTATAAATGACAATCCAAAAGCATCTGAAGGTTTAAAGACAGGTGATATTCTTTTTATCAGGATTGGTGCACCACCGGTACCAGAGGAGGAGATATCCGTTCAGGAGGATATTGTTGAAAAGAGCCTCCCTGAGAAGAGGAAGCGGTTTATTCCGGGAAGAGATTATGTACACAAAATATCATTGATTCTCCCTGTTAATTCAAGAAATTTGAATGAACAAAATCCAGTATCAAATTTCATAGATTTTTATCATGGTTTTCTAATGGCCGTTAATGATGCCAAAGATTCCGGAATGTCCATTAATCTTGAGGTAATTGACAACAAGGAGTACCAGAACTCATATCAAATTGTTGCAACCGGAAAACTCAATAATAGTGAACTGATCGTTGGACCTGTTTTTGCCTCTGAGATTGAAGGTATTCTTGATTTTGCCGGAGAGAGGGATATCCCGGTAATCTCACCTATGGATCCTGCAGCAGAAAAATACATTAGTGGAAACAGATTTTTTTATCAACTCCCTGTTACTGCAGAAGAGCAGCAAAGAACACTGTTAAAATCGATTCCATACGGATCTCAGATCACTCTCTTTTATGAAAAGGGAGGGAGAGATGCAGAGATGCTTCAACTTACGAGATCAATACTTAATGAAAGCGGAATCGCTTTTAAGGAGTTTTCTTACGCTCTGCTTGAAGGAAGATTGGTTAGAGATCAGATAACAAATTTCCTAAGCACAAATAGCGACAATTCTGTCATTATAATCTCTGAATCTGAAGCATTTGTTTCTGATATTCTTAGAAACCTTAACCTTATCTCTACCAGAAGTGGATATAAAATCACACTCTTTGGGCTTCCCAGATGGAGAAATTTTGAGAGTGTAGATATTGATTACTACCACAGTATGAATCTTCATCTTGCTCTCCAGTACTTTGTTGACTATAGTCGCGAAGATGTTAAGAGATTTCTTTCAAGATACAGGGCGCTTTTTGGAACTGAGCCAACCCCATACGCATTTCAGGCGTACGATACAGGAAAATACTTTCTTGATATTTTAAAGAATGAGGGTCCCTCATTTGCAGATAATATTGACGAATACAAATCGACAAGACTTCTCCAGTCTGACCTTAGATTCAAAAGGAGAGACAATACCATGGGTGTTATCAACTTTGGTGTAAGAATTATTGTATTCAGACCGGATTATTCAATTGATCTCCTTGCACCTGTCAGATAGCCAATCTACCTCTTTTGGCTCCAGCGCAGGCGATAGTTTTTCAAAAACCATTGAATGGTATTTGTTTAACCATTTTATCTCCTCATCACACAGTAATTCCCTGATTACAGGGTTTGTATCAATAGGGACAAAAGTAAGTGTTTCAAATTCATTAAATATTCCACTCTCAGTCTCCATCCATTTTTGACAAAGAATTACATTTTCAATTCTTATACCGTACTCTCCTGGCTGATAAACTGCAGGTTCGTTAGAGACAACCATTCCTGGCTCAATCGCTACGGGATTCTCCTCCATTCTTATACTTTGAGGGCCCTCGTGCACACACAGATAGTGGCCAATTCCGTGTCCTGTTCCATGCATGTAAATTTTTCCGGAAGATGAGATTGGTCCCCTTGCCAGAAAATCAAGCTGAGTTCCTCTTGTTCCTTTAAGGAATCTAGCCTTGGATAAATTTATCATACCTTTTAAAATTAAGGTAAAATCCCGTCGTTGCTCATATGTGAGCGGACCAACTGCTATTGTTCTTGTTGTATCTGTTGTTCCGCAAAGATATTGACCTCCGGTATCCATAAGCAGAAGACCCACTTTTGAAATTAAAACATCTTCTGATGATGGAGAGTAATGAGGGAGAGCGGCATTGGAACCAAAAGCAACTATTGGGGCAAAACTCTCTCCTTTGTAAAGCGGACTTAATGATCTGAAATCTGAGAATAGGGTTGCAATATCTTTTTCAGTGACTCTTTTATCAGAGTTAAGCTTCTCTTCAATTGCTCGCAAAGTTTTAACCCATGCAATTCCGTCGTGAATCATAGCCTTTCTGAAACCCTCCTGCTCAACCTGATTTTTAATAGCCTTTAGCATTGATACAGCTCCTCCTCGTACTTGATCAAGCTGAAATCTTGCTCCTCCTTTAACAGAGCTGTTGTAATTCCTTATTGAAATTTTGTCCGGATTGGCGATTCTCAAAGCTCTCTCCGGATAGTCTGTGATAAATGACGAAAATGTATCATAGGGCATTATCACAACATCATCTCTCTCAAGCGCTCTTTTATCCTGAAGAGTAAAAGAGGAGCTGTCCACAAACAAAAAAATCTTTTCTGCCGAAACTGCAGCATACGAAAGAGGTAAAGGGTTGTAAGGAATATCTCTCCCCCTGATATTACATAACCAGGCTATCTCATCGCAGGATGATATAATATAGAGAAACTGCCCTTCAACATTTAATAATGTTTTAAGTCTGTTGTGTTTTGATTTTACACTTTCTCCGGAGTACTCCTCGGAAAGCAATGATACAGGACTAAATTTCAGTGGAGGTCTCTCTGTCCAGATTGTTTCAAAAGGGTCATTACAGAGTTGAATGTTGAGGTTGTTAAATGCTAATTTTAATGAGTTATACTCTGTGAAAGAGAAGAGTGATGAATCAATACCTACACTCTGGTTGTTTTCGAGTCTCTGAGCTATCCACTGCTCAATCGTTTCTGTCCCGGCAACCCTCATTTTTTTTAACTCTATCCCTGAACCATCAAGCTCTTTTTCAGCTTGAATAAAATATCTAGAATCGGTCCAGAGAGCTGCCTCAGTTTGAGTAATTGCCAAAGTACCTGCAGAGCCTGTAAATCCCGATAACCAAGTCCTGCAGTTGAAGTGATCCTGAATATACTCTCCAAAATGGGGGTCATTTGATGGTACGATAAAGGCAGAGATAGCCATCTCTTTCATGTATCCCCTCATCATCTGCAACTTTCTTTTTTCCATAGCAAAAATTGATATTACACTCTACTTTATTACAAATATATTGACTATTTTTGTTAGTAACTCAACATTAATATAAACAATTATGGAAAAAAGCATTAAAGGAACAAGAACGGAACAGAATCTACTAAAAGCTTTTGCCGGAGAGTCTCAGGCAAGAAGTCGATATGTATACTTTTCAAGCGTTGCTAAAAAAGAGGGATTTGAGCATATAGCTGCTGTGTTTGCTGAAACTGCCGAACAAGAGAAGGAGCACGCAAAGAGGTTCTTCAGTTTTCTTGAGGGTGGAATGGTAGAGATTACAGCATCATATCCTGCAGGGATAGTCGGAACAACTAAGGATAATCTTGAAGCAGCAGCAGCCGGCGAAAACGAAGAGTGGACAGAACTTTATCCTGCATTTGCTGAGATTGCGCTGGAGGAGGGATTTCCAAAAGTTGCATCGGCATTTAAGATGATAGCAAAGGTAGAGGCTGAACACGAGGCGAGATACAGAACGCTTCTTGCAAGAGTGGAGGCTGAAAAAGTATTTGAAAGAGAGGAGGAGATTGAGTGGCAGTGTCGCAACTGCGGTTATGTACATAAAGGAAAAAAGGCGCTGGAGAATTGCCCTGCATGTAACCATCCAAAATCACACTTTGAACCAAAGAAAAATAATTATTAGGAGTTGAAAATAAGGCTATATTTGCAGATTATTTTTAAATATGGATAAATCTGCAATAAATAGAGCCGTTAGCTCGGTAAAAGAGATCTTGCCAAAGACACTTAAAACCTGTCTTTGGCTTGTTCGTATAACTGTACTGGTAACATTGGGAGTTCTCTTTCTTGAGTATTTTAATATTTTACCATACATATCTGAATTCTTAAGTCCTGTCTTCAATCTGATGGGTTTGCCGGGAGAGGCCGCACTGGCATATGTTTCCGGATATTTTGTTAATGTCTATTCGGCTATTGCTGTGATGGCTACTCTCAACCTGGACATCAGAACAGTAACTATTCTGGCAGCTATGATTCTTGCTGCTCACAATATGATAACAGAAACTGCCGTACAAAAGAAGACCGGCTCCTCTGCTGTAAGAATGGTTCTGGTAAGAACAATATCTTCATTAATAATTGGCTATACTCTTAACCTGATTATTCCCGGAGGTGGCAAGATGGCTGTTATAGAGGCAACTGCAACAGACCTCACATTAATTGAAATGCTGGAGGTGTGGTTTTTCAAAACACTTAAGCTAGTTGTCATGATGAGTGTGTTGATATTTACTCTCTCTATTATTCAGAGACTTCTGGCTGAGTTTGGTGTTATAAGGTGGCTCTCCAAGTTTATGAGGCCTGTAATGGCATTCTTTGGATTACCCGCCAAAACTGCTTTTTTATGGATTGTGGCAAACACCCTGGGACTTGCATATGGTGCAGCTGTTATGATTGATGAGACTGAATCAGGGAAAATCACAAAAAAAGATGTAGATCTTCTTAATCACCACATAAGTATATCACACAGTAACCTTGAAGATGTATTTCTTGTTGCCTCAGTAGGGGCATCTATACCCTGGCTTCTTGCCTCAAGATGGACTCTTTCATTTCTACTCGTATGGGAGCTCCGTCTGGAAATGTTCATACGAAAAAAATTAGTACCTTTGCGGGTTGTAAACAATAATTTACCAAAATTATAATATGAGTACTGAAAACATAAAATGTCTGATAATTGGCAGTGGCCCTGCAGGCTATACTGCTGCTATTTATGCATCCCGGGCAAACCTTGCTCCGGTGTTATATGAGGGAATTCAACCTGGTGGTCAGCTCACAACTACCACAGAAATAGATAACTTTCCGGGCTATCCTGAAGGGATAAGCGGTAATGAGATGATGGAAGATCTAAAAAAACAAGCATTAAGATTTGGAACCGATGTGAGATTCGGCACTATCACCGAGGTAGATCTTTCAAACAGGCCCTTTAAAATAACTGTTGACGGCGAAACTGATTTACTGGCTGAGTCCCTTATTATATCAACAGGGGCAACTGCAAAATATCTGGGGATAGAATCTGAGGAGAAATTCAGGGGTCAGGGAGTGTCAGCATGTGCAACATGTGACGGGTTCTTTTACAAAGGAAAAGATGTAGCAGTAGTTGGTGGTGGAGACACTGCCTGTGAAGAGGCCTCATATCTTGCAGGTATGTGTAACAAAGTTTATATGATTGTCAGAAGGGATGTACTGAGAGCCTCGCAAGCAATGCAGGAGAGGGTAAAAAACACACCAAATATTGAGATACTTTGGAATTACAATACAAAAGAGCTTACCGGAACACCATTTGGAGGAGTGAATGGTGCGATTCTTGTTCACAAGAATGGTACTGAGAAAAAAATTGACATCCACGGATTCTTCCTGGCAATTGGGCACCATCCTAACTCTGAGCTTTTCTCTAAATGGGTAAAGACTAATGACGAGGGTTACATCATAACTGAAGGTAAAAGCAGCAAAACAAACATACCGGGCGTTTTTGCAGCTGGTGATGTACAGGATAATTCATACAGACAGGCTATAACTGCAGCAGGTTCGGGCTGTATGGCAGCTATGGATGCCGAGCGTTTTCTCTCTGAAAACAAATAATTATTTAAAAAATGAAAATCATCAAGCTACTAGCCGTATTAACCCTGGGTGCAATTGTTGCCTCGTGTTCCTCAAGGTTTGAAATGCTCTACAAAAGTGCAGATGTAGATGAGAAGTACAAAGGTGCTTTTGAGTATTACAATCAGAAGAAGTACAAAAAGGCAGTTGACCTTTTTGAACAGATACTTATCGCTACCAAAGGGACAATGAGAGATGATACTGTACAGTTTTATGTCGGTCTCAGCAATTATAAATGGGGAGATCTTCAGGCAGCTGAGGCAAATTTCGATTC
>JAGPLK010000030.1 GCA_018053445.1 Bacteroidales bacterium
TGAATTGGGCTCCGGTTTCTCTCCTCTCTCCAGTAATTCGGCAGCCTCATATAGATCTTTAAACATTCTGGTAGCAGCGCCTGAGGCAGGGACAAACCTGGAGACAGAAAGGCGGGACGATTGGTATATAGAAATATATCGGCTTTGCATCTCTTTGCTTACCATCCTTATCCCTTTTCCCGGAACAGATGGAGCTACAATATTTAAAAAAGGGAATCCTCTTTTAATAGATTCAACCTGAGATTCAACCTCGGAAACAGATATCTCCTGTCTGTTAAATTGATCCAAATCGCTTTTACTAAATCTGCTCATCTCTGATTATTTTATCAAACATATTTTTGACCTCCTCTGAATACTCCTCTCTGTAAGCATAGCCATTTCTTAAACTTTCAAACAAAAGTGGAGACTCTTTCAGAGCTTTGGAATCTTCTCCGATATCATAAATTGAAAAAATCAGATTACTCAAATTAATATAAGGATCACAATCCTCCGTTGGCATAAAAGTTAACTTTTGAGGCTCTGTATGCTTAGAAGTATACCCAGAGAGCGGATCAATATTAAAGAAACGCCCCAGATTATTTATAGAAATTACAGATGCATTAATCTTTCCCTGAATAGAATAACCGGCTATATGAGGTGTAGAGATATCGGCTTTATAGAGTATATCTCTGTTAATGTTTGGTTCATCCCTCCAAACATCAACAACTAATCCAGACAGATTATCTATTGCCTTTATTAAAGCTTTTTCGTCAACCACCTCTCCTCTTGAAGTATTGATTAAAACCGCTCCATCCTTTAAACTACTGAAAAACGAATCGTTTGCCATATCTCTGGTAGATGAATCAAGAGGCACATGAAGTGATACCACATCAGAGTTTCTTAAAACATAATCCAAATCATAGTACTCAATTTTTGACAGAGAAGAGTCATGAGCCATCTTTAACGCTAACGGGGGGTCACATCTTAATACATTAAAACCCAGCTTTGTTGCAAGAGTTGCTAACCTCTCCCCTACATTTCCTGCTCCTATAACACCTAATGTTATCCCTTTGGGACTCTCCCCCTTTTTATCAAAAAGATAGAAAATTGATGTAATAACATATTGAACCACACCCCATGCGTTGCAACCGGCAGCATTTGTAAAATGAATTCCGTTTTCTCTGCACCAGTCAAGATCAACATGATCACTTCCTATAGTCGCTGAAGCAATAAACTTAACATTGGTATGTTCCAGCAGCTCTCTGTTGCATTTAGTTCTTGTTCTGATAATCAGAGCATCGCTATTTGCGATTTTCTCATTTGAAAATTCACCTCCCTTAAGATACTCAACTGAGGCATAAGGTTCAACAATACCTCTTATGAATGGGATGTCAGAATCAATAATCACTTTTATTGCCTTTTCCATGCAACTTATGTTATTACCTGAATACTATTTCTTTAACAATCTCCTCTCCAACAATTGAATTAATCCTCTCTTTTAGAGCGGTTTTGTACAAGGACAAAGAATCTCTTGCAACAGAAGAACTTAGCGTACAAAAAAGCTTGCCATTACTAAATTCTCTGCTAATTATATATTTGGTAAATCTGTTGTCTAATGCCTGATCAAAAGCAGTACAAACTGAATTTCCAACCAATCCCCTGGCAATACCCATTGATTGAATGTACTCAGGTATCAGATCTCCAATTTTCATATAATCCTTTCTTTTCATAGAATAACCCCTCCCTCTATTTCAACTGTTTTACTTTCGTTGCCTATCTCTGACAATATATTCTCTATTCTTACTTTGTTACTGTCAGTTATGAATATCTGACCAAAAGTACTGGAAGAGACAAGATTTAAAAGGAACTCAACCCTTTTTATATCCAGTTTATCAAAAACATCATCAAGTAACAAAAGTGGATTATGTTTAGTATTCTCCTTAAAAAGTGAATATTGTGCAAGTTTCAGAGATATTAAAAAAGATTTCTGCTGACCCTGAGATCCAACTTTTCTAATCTGTTCGCCATCCATTCCAAAAAGCAGTTCATCTCTGTGCACTCCCACAGTTGTATAGCCGAGACGGGATTCTCTTTCGAACGACTCATTTAAGAGTTCAATTAAGCTCCCTCTCTCCAGATCTGATTTATAATCAACTGATACCTTCTCTCTTCCACCTGAAATATCTTTGTAAAATTTGGTTACAAAAGGGACAAAATCTTTAACAAACTCACCTCTGCATTTATAAATATAGACCGCATTCTCCTGCATTTTCTCAGAAATTGTATCCAATAGAAGTCTGTTCCTGAAATCTGTCTTTAAAAGTTTATTTCTCTGAGCAAGGAGGTTATTATAATTCTGAACCCTTCTTAGATACTCTCTGTCCAGCTGAGAAATGACTGCATTCAGAAACTTTCTTCTCTCATCTCCTGATTCATTAATTAAACAGGTATCGTATGGTGAGACCATTACTATTGGTATGATCCCAATATGATCAGACAGTCGTTTGTATGGCTTCCCGTTCCTCTTCATCTGTTTATCTCCGGATCTGTTAAGAGAGAGGGAGATCTGGTCTGTAGAGCTGTCATCGTTCTTATACTCTCCCGATATAAATGCCACATCCTCTTCAAAAGAGATAGCCGTCTGGTCCTGTGAGGAGAGATAGCTTTTTGTCATTGAGAGATAGTATATGGAGTCCAGAAGGTTGGTTTTGCCTGCTCCATTCATTCCGGTAATGCAATTAAGCTTTTGCGAGAAGTTAACAGTAGCCTCGCCAAAGTTTTTAAAATTACTTAAGGAAATCTTTTTAAGATACATTTATTCGCTTTTCTTATACAAAGTTACTACTTTTATCTATTAATAATTTGTGATTAGACAAAATATTGTAAATTTGCACCCTGCTAAAAAAATTAGAGATGTCAAAGAAAAACCAACACCAGGATCCTGAACAATCTGTTGAACAGGCACTGAATACAACAGAGCATTTTATTGAGAAAAACAAAAAAACGCTTATGTACTCTGCAATAGCAATTATAGCAATTGCAGCTATAGGATTTGCCTATCAGCACCTGTACCGCAAACCACTTATTAATGAAGCTCTTGCTCAAACATTTATGGCTGAACAACATTTTCGTTCAGACTCTTTTGCTCTGGCTTTAAACGGAGACGGCAATTCTCTTGGATTTGCCCAAATTATTGATGAGTATGGAAGTAAGGCCGGCGAATCAGTTTATATGTATGCAGGCATCTCTGAACTCCAGCTTGGAAACTATGAAAATGCCATTTCATATTTAAAAAAATATGATGGTAATGATCCAATCATGAAAGCAAGATCAATAAGTAATATTGGTGATGCTTATGCAGGACTTGAAAATTACAAAGAGGCTCTCTCCTTCTATTTAAAAGCTGCCGACTTTGCTGATAACACTTTTGCTGCAGGATATCTTCTCAAAGCCGGAATTATGTACGAAGAGCTTGGAGATACTGCCAAGGCTGTTGAGACATACAAAACAATCAAAGATAAATATCCTCAAAGCGTTGAAGGTTACGATATAGACAAATATATTTCAAGACTTACTTTATAAGAGGTTTTGCAGCATCCAAAAATTAGAGACTATGGGCAGAGCGTTTGAATTCAGAAAAGAGAGAAAGTTCAAGAGGTGGGGAAACATGGCAAAAATCTTTACTCGTTTGGCTAAAGAGATTACCATGGCTGCTAAATCAGGCGGAACAGATCCCGATAATAATCCCAGACTCAGAGCTCTCATTTCTAATGCAAGAAGTGAGAATATGCCTAAAGACAATATTGAAAGGGCTATTAAGAGATCTGTTGAAAAGGACCACTCTGACTATAAAGAGGTTGTTTACGAGGGATACGGACCTCATGGTATTGCTTTTCTCGTGGAGACAGCTACTGACAACACCACTAGAACGGTTGCCAACATTAGAAGTTATTTCAACAAATTCGGAGGATCACTGGGTACATCAGGAAGTGTTGAATTTATGTTTGAACGCAAATGCGTATTCAAAATTAAGACTAATGAAATTGACCTTGATGAACTGGAACTGGAGTTGATCGATTTTGGTGCAGAAGAGGTATTTGCAGATGAAGATTGCATATTGATTTATGGTGCATTTGAATCCTATGGATCTATTCAGAAATTCATTGAAGAGAAGGGATACGAGATGGTCTCAGGCTCTTTTGAGAGAATACCTACCGTAGAGTTAAAGAGTTTGCCCGACGATCAGAGAGCAGAGCTTGAAAAACTCATAGAACGATTTGAAAATGACGATGATGTACAAAATGTATATCATACTCTGGCAAACTAATATTAAAGTTTTTAATGAGTTAAAAAAGTAGTCAAAATTGGCTGCTTTTTTTTTGTTAAAACTCTTATTAATGCATACCTTTGCCTGATATTTACTTACAAATTTCAATCATCTAATTATAATTCGTTATGAAACTGTCGCATATTGAGCACATCGGTATTGCTGTAAAGTCATTAGAATCAGCCATTCCCTTTTACGAAGAGATGCTCGGTCTTAAATGCTATGCTGTTGAAGAGGTAGCAGATCAAAGAGTAAAAACTGCATTTTTTAAAATTGGCCAGACCAAGATTGAATTACTGGAGAGCACAGATCCGGAGGGCCCTATAGGTAAATTCATAGAGAAAAAAGGAGAGGGAATTCATCACATTGCTTTCGCAACTGAAGATGGAGTACAAAAGTCTCTTGAAGAGCTTGCTGAGAAAGGTGTTCAGCTAATTGACAAAACTCCCCGCAAAGGAGCTGAGGGGCTCAATATTGCTTTCCTTCATCCAAAATCTACAATAGGTGTACTTACTGAACTGTGTGAAGATCCTAAAAAAGCTAACTGCTAATAATAAATATCAAACATATAATACAAATGAGCCAGCAACTTGAACAGGTTAAGGCGCTTATTCAGCTTCGTGAAAAAGCGCGTCTGGGTGGAGGTCAAAAAAGAATTGACTCTCAGCATCAGAAGGGTAAATTCACTGCCAGAGAGAGAATCTCAATGCTATTAGACGAAGGAAGTTTTGAGGAGTTTGACATGTTTGTCACTCACCGCTGCACAAACTTTGGTATGGAAAAGGAGAGATTCCTCGGAGATGGTGTTGTGACAGGATATGGTACAATTGAAGGCAGATTGGTCTATGTATTTGCCCAGGATTTTACAGTATTTGGAGGGTCACTATCAGAGAGCTTTGCAATGAAAATTTGCAAGATTATGGATCAGGCCATGAAAATGGGTGCTCCTGTAATTGGTGTAAACGACTCAGGTGGAGCCAGAATTCAGGAGGGTGTTAACGCACTTGCCGGATATGCAGAGATTTTCCAGAGAAATATTCTTGCTTCCGGTGTAATCCCTCAGATATCTGCGATTTTTGGTCCTTGTGCCGGTGGTGCTGTTTACTCCCCTGCCCTTACAGACTTTAACATTATGACAAGAGGGACAAGTTATATGTTCCTTACAGGTCCTAAGGTTGTTAAAACTGTAACCGGTGAAGATGTAACTCAGGAGCAGCTTGGTGGTGCATCAGTTCACGCTACAAAGAGTGGTGTTGCTCACTTTGCAGTTGACACAGAAGAGGATGGTATAAGAATTATCCGCGAACTTATCAGCTTCCTCCCTCAGAATAATCTTGAGGAGGCACCTATTGTTCACACTAATGACCCAATCGACAGATTAGAGGACTCCCTTAACGAAATTATTCCTGACAGCCCTAACAAACCATACGATATGTATGAGGTAATCGGTGCTATTGTTGATGATGGAAAATTCCTTGAGGTTCACAGAGACTACGCTACAAATATTATAGTTGGCTTTGCAAGATTCAACGGAACATCTGTTGGTATAGTTGCAAATCAGCCTAAGGTTCTTGCAGGAGTTCTGGACAACAATGCATCCAGAAAAGCAGCAAGATTTGTTCGTTTCTGCGACGCTTTCAATATTCCTCTTGTAACACTTGTTGATGTACCTGGATTCTTGCCCGGAACACAGCAGGAGTATGGTGGAATTATTCTTCACGGCGCAAAACTGCTTTTTGCATACGGAGAGGCAACAGTTCCAAAAGTTACTGTTACACTTCGCAAGTCATATGGTGGAGCATACTGCGTTATGTCCAGCAAGCACCTTCGCGGAGACATCAACTATGCATGGCCTACAGCTGAAATTGCTGTAATGGGACCTTCAGGAGCAATTGAGGTTCTCTACGGAAAAGAGGTGGCAGCTGCTGAAGATCCAGCAGCACTGTCAGCAGAGAAGGAGAAAGAGTACAGGGACGCTTTTGCAAACCCATACAATGCAGCTCGCTTTGGATATATTGACGATGTTATCGAGCCTAGAAACACCCGTTTCAGGATTATCAGATCACTCCAGCAGCTGGCTACAAAGAAGGTTACAAATCCGCCGAAGAAGCACGATAACCTTCCTCTATAAAAATCATAATCCGGAACAATATGAAAAGATTATTAAAGATATTTCTGTTGTCTGGTCTTATGTTAGCCGGCATCCAGCTGAATGGACAGAGCCAGGCCGATATGTGCATTAATGAATACCTTGTATACAATACAGATGACTTTGTTGATGACTTCGGACACAAGAGCGGATGGATTGAACTTTTCAACTCATCTTACGGCACTGTAAACATTGGCGGATGCTATCTGACTAATGACCCGAACAACCTTACAAAATATGTAATCCCAAAGGGTGATGTACTAACTAAAATTAAGCCCAGACAGCACATACTATTTTGGGCAGATAACCAGCCATACAGAGGAACATTTCATATAAATTTCACTCTTGAAGATTCAGACGAAGTTTTATTAGTCGCTTCTGATGGCAGAACCATAATTGACAGAATCAAAATCGTTAGGGATCTTGATACAAATGTTACTTACGGAAGAATAGAGGATGGAATCGGATCAAGAGATGGTAGCGATGGCTGGCAGGTTATGGCCAGAACCTCCCCCAGTACAAATAACTCAGGAGTTGACAAAGAATCTGCATCTGCAGTTTTCAAAAGAATTGACCCCTATGGAGTAATTATGTCACTTACCGCAATGTCTGTAGTATTCCTCGCACTTATTCTTCTTTATGTTGTATTTAAGCAAATTGGCAAATACAATGTAAAAAAGAATATGGAGAGAGCAGAGAAGACTCACGGAAAGAAAGCTGCACGGGCAGAAGAGGAGACATCTGCAGAGATATATGCGGCAATTGCGGCAGCAATGCATATGTATGCTATGGATGACGAATCTCACGACATAGAAAATACAATTCTAACCATTGCACGAGTTACTAAAAATTACTCACCATGGAGCTCAAAGATTTACACACTTCGTGAGAAACCTTGTAAAAAATAACCACATTAAGTCAATACAATTATGAAAGAATATAAACTAAAGATTAATGGTAACGACTATGCCGTAACTGTAAACGACATAGACGATACAATCGCAGAAGTAGAGGTGAACGGAATTCCATTCAAGGTTGAAATTGAGCGTCCTGCGAAGAAACAGGTAGTTGCAAAACCAAACAAACCAGCACCGGCTCCGTCAAATGTTGCCAAACCTACAGCATCAGGTTCTGAAACTGCTGTTACATCACCACTTCCGGGTGTTATTCTGGAGGTTGTCGTGAAAGAGGGAGATGTGGTTAAGAGAGGTCAAAAACTGATGGTACTTGAGGCTATGAAGATGGAGAATGTTATTGAGGCAAGTGCTGACGGAAAAATTATTTCAATCAAAGCAAACAAGGGCGACTCTGTACTGGAGGGTGCACCACTAATAATCATTGGATAAAATGGAAAATCAAGGATTATTTTCTCAATTAGGAGATAACCTGACACAATTCCTGCAATATACAGGTTTTGCCAATGCAACATGGGGTCACATCCTCATGATTGCAATAGGCCTTGTGTTTATTTATCTCGCTATAAAGAAGGATTGGGAGCCACTGCTCCTGGTGCCTATAGGGTTTGGTATTATTATAGGTAATATCCCTCTCTTTCCCGGGCTAAGTGTGGGTGTGTATGAAGAGGGATCTGTACTGAACATACTTTATCAGGGGGTTCAGCAGGGCTGGTACCCGCCTCTGATTTTTCTCGGAATTGGAGCAATGACAGATTTTTCTGCATTAATTTCAAATCCTAAATTACTCTTGATTGGTGCTGCTGCACAGTTTGGTATTTTTGGAGCTTATGCAATAGCTCTTTTAATGGGCTTTTCTGCTGCTGAGGCTGGTGCAATTGGTATAATCGGCGGTGCCGATGGTCCTACAGCAATCTTCCTGTCTTCCAGACTGGCTCCGGATTTGATGGGGGCAATAGCTGTATCTGCTTACTCCTATATGGCACTTGTACCTGTAATTCAACCACCGGTAATGAGACTGCTTACATCTAACAAAGAGAGACTTATAAGAATGAAACCTCCAAGAGCCGTCTCTCAGACCGAGAAAAAACTCTTCCCTATCATCGGTTTCCTTATGACGGCCTTTATTGTTCCCTCAGGTCTTCCTCTGCTTGGTATGTTATTCTTTGGAAACCTTCTTAAAGAGAGCGGAGTTACCAGAAGATTGGCAGAGACTGCCCGCGGACCGCTAATTGATGTAATCACCATATTGATTGGTGTTACAGTAGGTTGTTCAACTCAGGCAGACAAGTTTTTGCAATGGAAATCTGTCTACATATTTGGACTTGGAGCTTTATCATTCGTAATTGCCACAACAGCCGGTGTAATGTTTGTTAAACTCTTCAATGTATTCCTTAAAGATGGAAACAAAATTAATCCACTTATCGGAAACGCAGGGGTTTCTGCAGTTCCGGACTCAGCAAGGGTATCAAATAATGTAGGTCTTGAATATGATAAAACAAACTATCTTCTTATGCACGCTATGGGGCCAAATGTTGCCGGCGTAATAGGAAGTGCGGTTGCCGCAGGTATACTTTTAGGATTTTTATCATAAATTATAGCATTTTTTTTAGAGCACCTGGTTCAGGTGCTCTTTTTTTTTGTAAATTTGTGAATTCACATTAATTTACATGGTATGCAAAACAAGTTGCAAGAGCTAACAGACAAATTGTACAACGAAGGTCTGTCAAAGGGTAAACAGGAGGCCGAGGAGATGGTGGCCAAGGCAAAAAAAGATGCCGCCGCAATTCTTGCAGATGCAAGAGCAGAGTCTGACAAAATAGTATCCGCAGCACAAAAAGATGCTCTGGATATTAAGCAGAAGATGGAGACCGAAATTAAAATGGCCTTCAGACAGACAATAACCACCCTGAAAAATCAAATTGAGAATACCCTTATCTCTAACTCAATCAACAAACCTGTCACAGCAGTTGCAGACAACACCTCTTTTCTGAAGGAGCTGATTATGTCTGCAATCTCCGCCTTTAATCCAAAAGGCAGTGATATGGTCTCCCTCTCACTTCTTCTTCCGGAAAATAAACGGATAGAGTTGGAGTCTTTCTTTAAAAGCGAAGCAACAAAACAGATAAAAGATAGTGTCGAGATTAAGTTTGATAATAAAATCCAGAACGGATTCAAAATAGGACCTGCAAAAGAGGGCTATCATATAAGCTTTACCGATAAAGATCTTCAGCATCTTTTCAGTGAGTTTCTCAAACCAAAAACTCGCGAGTTTTTATTTAATGAATAGTTATGAATAACTATCCTTATCTCATAGCGGGGCTCCCTGAAATTTTTCCTGATTTTGAAAAAAGCAGCCATAATATTGATCTACTTTTTGATCATATAAAAGAGAATATCAATCCTAAAGAAAAGAAGTATCTTGACTGGCTCTTATTTGGATTAAAAGGTGAAAATCTCACTTCTCATTTCTACAGAGAGGTTTTTAAAACCCGCAACCGGTTTCTGAATGAATTTTTCAGATTCGACCTGGATATGCGTAACATCCAGACAGCCTATGTTTCTAAGCAAATGGGCTTAGATGTATCTGAATATCTTATTGGAGAGAACAACCTTGTTAACTCAATAAAAAGCAGCAGAGCCTCAGATTTTGGAGCATCAGATTTTTTTGGAGAATCTGCAAAACTTATTTCTCTCCTTTCAAGTTCCAATATTCTTGAAAAGGAACAGGGACTTGACCTTATGAGGTGGAATAAAGCCAGTCAAATAACAACATTCAACTATTTTGACATAGACTGGATTCTCTCATTTGCCACACGCCTTACACTAGCCAAAAGATGGGATGCACTTGACAAAAAGTTAGGTGCCGAACTTTTCAGAAAGCTTGTGAATGAGGTAAAGGAAACATATAAAAATGAGGATAAGGAATAAAAAGAGAAAAATAATATATTACAAGATATGAAAACCAGAGGAACAGTAAAAGGGATCATCTCAAACCTTGTAACCATTGAGGTTGATGGTCCCGTTTCCCAGAATGAGATCTGCTTTATTGACCTGGCGGGAACAAAGCTTATGTCAGAGGTGATAAAAGTAAATGGCAAAAATGCTTTTGTTCAGGTGTACGAAAGTACCCGCGGGATGAAGGTTGGTGATACTGCAGAATTTAATGGCCATATGCTGGAGGTCACTCTTGGCCCGGGTATTCTCTCTAGCAACTATGACGGCCTTCAGAACAACCTTGAAACAATGGAGGGGGTTTTCCTGACCAGAGGAGAGTACACCCAGCCTCTTGATCTTGATAAGGAGTGGGAGTTCACTCCGGAAGCCAAAGAGGGTGAAACAGTTACTGCTGCCTCGTGGTTAGGAGAGGTTAAAGAGGGATGGCTTCCTCACAAAATTATGGTTCCGTTCATTATGAAGGAGAGCTATATATTAAAATCTGTTGTGCCGGCCGGTAAATATAAAGTTACAGATACAATCGCTGTTGTTAAAGATGAGGCAGGAGTTGAGCATAAAATTACGATGACGCAAAAATGGCCTGTAAAAGTTGCAATTACCGCATATAAAGACAAACCCAGACCATTCAGAATAATGGAGACAGGTGTAAGAACAATTGACACATTTAATCCAATGGCAGAGGGTGGCACAGGATTTATCCCCGGCCCGTTTGGATGTGGCAAGACAGTTCTTCAGCACGCAATATCAAAACAGGCGGAAGCAGATGTAATAATAATGGCAGCTTGCGGAGAGAGGGCAAATGAGGTTGTTGAGATTTTTACAGAGTTCCCCGAGCTTATTGACCCAAGAACCGGCAGGAAGTTGATGGAGAGAACAACAATAATTTGTAACACATCCAACATGCCTGTTGCTGCAAGGGAGGCCTCTGTTTATACAGCAATGACAATAGGTGAATATTACAGAGCAATGGGTCTGAAAGTTCTTCTTCTGGCAGACTCAACTTCCAGATGGGCGCAGGCTCTCAGAGAGATGTCCAACAGAATGGAGGAGCTTCCCGGAGCAGATGCATTCCCTATGGACCTGCCGGCAATTATTTCAAGCTTCTACGCACGGGCAGGTATTGTTAATTTATACAATGGCAAAACAGGTTCAGTAACCTTTATCGGAACAGTTTCTCCCGCAGGAGGTAACTTGAAAGAGCCTGTTACCGAATCTACAAAAAAGGCAGCCAGATGCTTCTATGCACTAGCACAGAACAGGGCTGATAAAAAGAGATATCCGGCTGTTGACCCTATTGACTCTTACTCAAAATACCTTGAATATCCTGAGATTATTGAAGATCTTAAGAGAAGATTCAGTGATGACTGGGTTGAAAAAGTTTTAAAAGGGAAAAACATAGCCCTCAGAGGAAAAGAGGCTTACGACCAGATTAACATTCTCGGAGACGATGGAGTTCCTATTGAGTACCACACAAGATACTGGAAATCTGAACTATTAGACTTCATTATCCTTCAACAGGATGCATTTGACAAAATAGATCAGTCTACTCCTCTGGACAGACAAAAATTTATGTACAATCTGGTAATGGAGATTTGTGATCTTGAAAAGGAGTTTGACAATTTTGAAGAGTGTGCGGACTACTTTAAAAAGCTGATTAACACAATGCGTCAGATGAACTACTCTGAATATCAAAGCACAGAGTTCAACAAATATCTTGAACAACTTAAAAAAGAGATTGAAGATGGCAACTAAAGCATTTCAAAAGATATATACCAGAGTGGAGGCTATTACAAAAGCCACCATCTCCCTCAGAGCCTCCGGTGTGGCAAACGAGGAGCTTGCAACCGTTGCCGGAAGGTTGGCTCAGGTTGTTAAAATAAAAGATGATTTAATTACCCTTCAAGTATTTGAAGGTACTGATGGTATCGCTACAAATGCAGAGGTTGTTTTCTTTGGAGAACCTCCTACAATTCATGTTAGTGAAGAGCTTGCCGGAAGATTCTTCAACTCATATGGTCTTCCTATTGATAGCAGGCCTCCTGTAGAGGGAGAAAAGAGATATATTGGAGGTCCATCTGTTAACCCTTTCAGAAGGAAACAACCATCAGAGCTAATACCAACAGGTATTGCAGGAATTGACCTGAATAACACACTTGTATCCGGACAAAAGATTCCATTTTTTGCAGACCCTGACCAACCTTATAACCAAGTGATGGCTCAGGTTGCACTTAGGGCAGATGTTGACAAAATTATTCTTGGCGGGATGGGTCTTACAAACGATGACTATCTCTATTTTAAACAAATGTTTGAGAATGCCGGTGCACTTAATAAAATCATAAGTTTTGTAAACACTACGGAGCAGCCTCCTGTTGAGAGGCTTCTCATTCCCGATATGGCCCTGGCTGCTGCCGAATATTTTGCTGTTGATAAGAACGAAAAGGTTTTGGTTCTCCTGACAGATATGACGCTTTATGCCGATGCCTTAAGTATTGTAAGTAATCGTATGGATCAGATTCCATCTAAAGACTCTATGCCCGGCTCTCTCTATTCTGACCTGGCAAAAATCTACGAGAAAGCAGTGCAATTGCCAGATGGCGGCTCAATAACTATTATTGCTGTAACAACATTAAGTGGAGGAGATATTACACACGCTATACCTGACAACACTGGCTATATCACTGAGGGACAGTTATTCCTGAGGTCTGACTCTGATACAGGAAAGGTAATTGTGGATCCTTTCAGATCTCTGTCAAGGCTTAAACAATTAGTAATCGGCAAAAAGACTCGTGAAGACCACAATCAGGTGATGAACGCAGCCGTCCGTCTTTACGCGGATGCAGCAAATGCCAAGACCAAGCTGGAAAACGGATTTGACCTTAGTGACTATGATGTGAGATGTCTGGATTATGCAAAGGCATACTCAAGCAGACTTCTTGCTATTGATGTAAATATAAACACAACTCAAATGCTTGACACTGCCTGGGAACTATTCTCAAAATATTTCACAAGAGAAGAGCTTAGCATTAAAGAGGATATTTTGAATAAATACTGGAAAACCGCATAGATTTCTGTTATGGCTATAAAATTCCAATTTAATAAAACCTCTCTTAACGACCTTAACAAGCAGCTTAAGGTGCGCACAAATGCGCTGCCTACCCTTAAAAATAAGGAATCTGCGCTCAGAATGGAGGTTAAGAGAGCAAAATATCGTTCAGACGAACTTTTGGAACAATTGGCCTCTTCACTGAAATCTTACGACTATCTGGCAGGGTTATGGACTGAATTCGAACCCGGTTTAATCTCAGTAAAGGATGTGGAGTTAGAAACGGTAAAAATTGCCGGAATAAAAACACCATCTCTGAAAGAGGTTATTTACGATGTAAAGCCCTATAATTTTTTCAAAAAACCTGTCTGGTATGCAGACGGTATAAAGATACTTCAGCAACTTGCCCAGTTGGGCATTGAGTCTGAAATATATCTTGAAAAGATGAGGCTGCTAGAGTTTGCCAGAAAGAAGACCACTCAGAAGGTTAACCTCTACGAGAAGGTCCAGATTCCAGGTTATAAAGAGGCTATTCTTAAGATTAAACGATTTATGGAGGATGAGGAGAACCTCTCCAAAGCCTCACAAAAAATCGTTAAAAACAGACAACTACAGGAGGAGGCTGCCTTATGATTACAAAAATGACAAAATACTCTTTTGTCCTCTTTCACAAAGAGGTATTACCATTTCTAGAGAGGGTACAGGAATTGGGAATGGTAGATATTACAAGAGAGAATAAGGCTGTTGATGAACACTCAAAGGAAAAATTTTCACTGCTTGAAAGATATGCCTCTGCCGAGAAAGCTTTAAAAGCTCTCTCCGAATCAATCCCTTCCAAGAGTATTTCATTAACAAATGACCTTGACTCTCTCTCCTCTGAAGAACTTCTTCAACTCGCAGAAAGAGCAATAAGCGACAGGGAGAATCTCTCTTCTGATCTTAAACTTCTTATCCGGGAAAGAGATGATGCATACCAGTGGGGAGCATTTACCAAAGATGATATTGACAAAATAACCTCTTTAGGATATCAGATGCACTTCTACATTATCTCTGAATCCAGTTATAATCCTGAATGGGAGAGTCAGTATATTATTCATACATTATCAGTTGAAGGAGGTAAAAGATATTTCGTTCTGCTGGTCCAAAACAATGAAGAGCTTCACTTCAAATATCCTGAGAGCAAATTCCCTGCTAATTCCTACAATTCAATTGATAAAGTAATAGAGAGCACTAAAGCAAAAATTGACTCAACAGAGGATCTGCTGCTCGCCCTGATTGCAAGGATTGATAAAATACACTCAGGGGCTGTGGCTGAAAGAGCAAATCTGGAATTACACCTTGCCGGTGTCTCCTCAGTAAAGGAGGCAGAGGGCACCATCGCTGTAATGACAGGCTTTTCTCCTGCAGATAAAAGAGATGAACTGCATGAATTCTTTGAAAGCACAGGAGTCTATTTTCTTGAGGAGAAAGCCAAAGAGGAGGACAATCCTCCAATAAAGCTGAAAAATAACTTCTTTACAAGACTATTTGAACCTATTGGAGAGCTTTATATGCTTCCAAAATATGGAGAGCTGGATCTAACCCCCTACTTTGCTCCGTTCTATATGTTATTTTTCGGGCTCTGCCTGGGTGACATTGGGTATGGGATTGTACTTTTTACAGCAGGTACAATTGGAAGATTCAAACTTCCAAAAATGAGGGGTTACATGATGCTGATTCAGTTTCTTGGAATAGGTGCCATGTTGATGCCTATGCTCAATGGCGTTTTCTTCGGAGCTAAGCTTCAAGATATAATCCCTATGCCTGACTCCATAAAAGAACTCTTCTTTTCTGACATCAAGATGTTCTGGTTTGCTATAATATTTGGTCTGTTCCAGATAGTAGTAGCCAGATTGGTTAATGCAATTGACTCTATGATAAGAAAAGGTTGGCAGCATGGTATGCACAATATTGGCTGGTCTATTCTTATAATATGGTTTTCAATAATTTATGCAGGGACTATGCTTCCTGATCTTGTTATCCCTGAATATGTAAGCTACATTGGTTACGCCGGTCTTGCTATGATTATCCTGTTCTCAAGTACAGAGGGTAATATTTTAAAAAGAGTTATGAAGGGTGCATTTTCTCTCTATGACATTACCGGTATTTTTGGAGATATGCTCTCGTATATAAGGCTGTTTGGTCTGGGTACAGCGGGTGGAATTTTGGGGCTGGTTGTAAACTCTGTTGCAATGAATATGTCAGGAATTCCTTATGTTGGATGGTTTTTTACCGGTTTAATGTTGCTTGTAGGCCACACTGCTGTTTTACTTCTTAATAGCCTTGGTGCTTTTGTACACCCTATGCGTCTTACATTTGTAGAGTTTTACAAAAATGCAGGTTTCGGCGGAGGAGGCAGAGCCTTCAGACCACTTACAAAAAATGAGAATTAATAAATTAAAACAATAAAACACAAAAAATTATGGAACAATTATTACCATTGACACTAGCCTATGTTGGTATGGGCATAATGCTTGCTGTATCCTGTATTGGAAGCACTATAGGGGTAACTATGGGCGGTAACGCAACTATTGGTGCTCTAAAGAAGAATCCGGATATGTTCGGCTCTGCAATGATTCTTTGCGCACTCCCTTCTACTCAGGGTCTTTATGGATTTGCCGGTTTCTTTCTTATGCTTAACAGGCTTCTTGAGATGCCGGTATTAAGCCTGGGACAAGGATTTGCAATTTTTGCGGTAGGTGTTGGTCTTGGAGTTGTTGGTTATTTCTCAGCCCTAAAGCAGGCATCTATTGTTGCAAACGGTATTGTTGAGATGAGTAATGGTCAGGATGTATTTGGAAAAACCCTTATTCTTGGAGTATTCCCTGAATTATATGCAATCCTTGCTTTTGCAGCTGCATTCCTTGCAATTCCTGCATAATCCTGTAAAATACACACTTAAAGAGAGTCTGAATGCTTATTTTCATTCAGACTCTCTTTTTTTGTATATCTTTGGTGAGAATAATAATTGCACAAAATGACACTAATTAAATCCATTTCAGGCATAAGGGGTACTATTGGCGGTGAGCCGGGAACTGCACTTACCCCTCCGGATGTAGTAAAATTTGTCTCGGCATACTCATACAGACTTAAGCTAAGGCTGCCCGGCAAAAGCCGGTATAAGGTTGTTGTGGGAAGAGATGCAAGGATATCCGGAGAGATGGTTGAAAATCTGGTCTGCGGAACATTAATGGCTTGTGGAATCGATGTTGTCAATGCCTCTCTTGCATCTACTCCTACCGTTGAGATGGCTGTTGTATTTGAAAAGGCTGATGGTGGGATCATTCTTACTGCCTCTCATAATCCAAAGCAGTGGAATGCTCTTAAACTACTTAATGAGAAGGGGGAATTTCTTGATGCAAATGAGGGTGAAAAGCTGCTTAAATTTGCAGAGGAGGGACTTTTCAATTACGCCGATGTTGACACACTGGGGATAATAACAAAAAGAGACTTTTCCAAACAGCATATAGAGGCGGTTCTCTCCCACCCTCTGGTGGATACAGAGGCAATCTACAGAGCCGGATTTACAGTTGCTCTTGATGCTGTTAACTCGGTTGGAGGCGTTATAATGCCTCAGCTTCTGGAGGCGCTGGGAGTAAAATGTATAAAAGTAAACTGTGAACCTACCGGTAGATTTGCACACAACCCGGAGCCACTGCCTGAGCATCTCACTGAACTCTCCTCTGTTGTGGTTAAAGAGGGTGCAGATTTGGGAATTTCAGTTGACCCTGATGTTGACAGGTTGGCACTGATTTGCGAAGATGGAAATCCATTTGGAGAAGAGTACACACTGGTTGCTGTTGCTGACTTTATTCTAAGGAGCAGAAAAGGGGCGACAGTATCAAACCTTTCATCCTCCAGGGCATTGAGAGATGTTACTGAAGCTGCCGGATGTGAATATTTTGCTTCTGCCGTTGGAGAGGTAAATGTTGTAACAGAGATGAAGAGAGTTGGAGCTGTTATCGGCGGAGAGGGCAATGGAGGAGTTATTGTACCTGATCTTCATTATGGCCGCGACTCATTGATCGGCACAGCACTTTTCCTTAGCCTGCTGGCAACAGAGAGGTGCAGCGCCTCAGATCTTAAGGCAAAATATCCTCCCTACTCTATTTCAAAAAATAAAATTGAGCTCTCACCATCAATTGATGTAGACAAAATCCTGTCAGAGGTAAAAACCAGATATTCTCACAAAAGGGTAACTGATATTGATGGTGTAAAGGTTGATTTTGATGAGGAGAAAATGTGGGTACACCTCAGGAAATCGAATACTGAACCCATAATAAGAATATATGCAGAGGCCTCCACAGAGGAGAGAGCAGCAGCCCTGGCTGACGAGGTAATAAATTTAATTACAGAGATAACCGGAAAATAATATGTTTTCATTCAGAACAACATCTTTAACTGAACAACCTGATCTGGTGCTTAGGAGCGGTAAGATTGCCCTTCTATGCAATCAATCATCCTGGCATCCTGAGAGAGGAGAGTATCTGATAGAGACACTCCACAAAAAAGGGGTGTTAAAAAGAGTATTTATACCTGAACACGGATTATTTGGAGAACTGCAGGATCAGGTAAAACTTGATGAGGGCTCTGAGTATGATAGTATGGCTCCCGGTTGTGAGTTTGTATCACTGTACGGTAGTAGTGAAGAGAGTCTTTCAGTTAAAAGGGATAAACTTGAAGATCTTGATGCTCTTATAATTGATATCCAGGATGTAGGGGCAAGATACTATACCTATCCTGTTACAATCTTTAACCTGTTTAAAGTGTTAAAGGCAGAGTCTGTCAATTTGCCTGTTTATGTAATTGACAGAGTAAATCCGATGGGGAGACAGATTGAGGGGACAATGTTAAAGGAGGGCTACTCCTCTTTTATAGGAGAGACAGGTATACTTCATCGTCACGGTCTAACTCTTGGAGAACTGACAAATTACTTTTACAATGAGATAAATGCAAAGTTTCCGCTTCATATAATCTCATATGTTGCCGAATCGGTCAACAGAGAGATGCTTCCATGGAGCATACCTCCTTCACCAAATATCCCAGGCCTCTTTACCTGCCATTTTTACAGCGGGCAGTGCCTTTGGGAGGGGACCAATGTCAGTGAGGGAAGGGGAACAACAAGGCCTTTTGAAATATTTGGAGCCCCATTTATTGATGCATTGGCAGATTTTAACAGCAAAGGGGGTTACGAAAACTGGAATGATCCAGAAAATCCAATCTCAGATCCAAGTGTTTATATCAGATGGACAAGGTTTATACCTCAGTTCCATAAATTCTCAGGAGAGGTGTGCAGCGGATTTCAGCTTCATCCGGTACCCGGAAAGCAATACCATGCACTGGCACATAATTTGAGAATAATGAGGTTCATCAAAGAGAGCTGTGAAGGCTTCAGCTTCCGTCCCGGCAAATATGAGGCAGGGAATGATAAAAGAGCAATTGAACTCTTGTGCGGAGACCCTCTTCTGGTAGATTATCTTGAAGGTAACACAGATTGGGATTCGGTTAGGGAGGAGATGAAGCACGAGGAGCAAAAATGGATACGAAAAGCGAAAAGGGTACTCCTGTATGAAGATCAGCTCTTCCGATGTAAATAAATTAAATTTAAAAGAAAAAAGAGATTATGTCAAATCCGGTACTAAGCGAAAAAATTTTCAGGAGAGAGGCAGCTGCATCTTCCACAGGGGTAATGACAGTAAAGGGAACAGCAATGAAGGCCCTGGTTCTTGTACTTATGGTGCTTGCAGGTGCAGCATATACCTGGAAAATTTTTTATGAATCAATTAACCCTGCCTCTATCCAGCCTTGGATGTGGGGTGGAGTAATAGGTGGATTTATTGTAGCCATGATTATATCATTCAAACCAAACCTGGCACAGTATCTGGCCCCTGTTTATGCAGTTCTTGAGGGTCTGTTTTTAGGTGCAATATCGGCTATGTTTAATGCTGCTTTTGCAGAGAGTGCCCCCGGAATCGTTATGAATGCTGTTCTGCTTACTATGATGACAGCCTTTGTGATGTTCCTTCTATACAGAAGCAGATTAATTAAGGTGGATCAGAAATTTATGAGAATCATTACAGCTGCTGTTGGTGCTGTAGCTCTCTACTATTTTATTACAATCATACTGTCACTCTTTGGGGTGAATCTTGTTATGCTTCATAACAGCGGCCCTCTTAGCATAGGTATAAGTCTGGTGATTATAGGCGTTGCCGCATTCAGCCTTATGATGGATTTCCATTTTATTGAACAGGCATCGGCTGCAGGAGCCCCAAAACACATGGAGTGGTACGGAGCATTTGGCCTTATGGTAACACTGATTTGGCTATATCTTGAGATCCTTAAACTCCTTGCCAAATTTGCCGGTAACAGAGATTAATTTTGGATTCTTGAATTATATTTGTACTTTTGCAACCCCATAATAATTAACAACAATAGTAATGAAAAAAGGAATACATCCCGAAACCTACCGTCTTGTAGCTTTCAAGGATATGTCAAATGACCATGTATTTATCACACGCTCGTGTGCAAATACAAGAGAGACAATTGAGCACGAAGGAGTTGAATACCCTGTAATCAAAGTGGAGATTTCAAACACTTCACACCCATTCTACACAGGTAAGATGAAACTGGTTGATACAGCCGGCCGTGTTGATAAATTCCTCAACAGATACAAAAAGGTACAAAAATAATTTGTCCATAAAGTACACACACTTAAAA
>JAGPLK010000093.1 GCA_018053445.1 Bacteroidales bacterium
GAGTAAGCCTGGCCGGCTCGGGTGCCAGACTCTCCGGCCACATAGCACTTGAGGACAAACATAATAATCTTGTGAGTGTTCTAACAATATTCAGATGGCTTATCGGGAACAAAAAGGAGGCAACAAGATTTCTTCCGGCTGCCGGTGTTTCTGATGCAGACATAGCCTCTCTTTCCAATATATCTGAGGATATCTGCCTGGCCCTGAAAACTAAAGATTTTCAGGAGATGCAGAGGTCAATTGTTAATAAAGGTGGATTAAAATTCAATCCAAATATCTACTTTATTGAAAATAACGGTAACAAAATATGGGGAGCCTGGGCAAGATGGGTCCTAAAGAAGGGCAGTTATGGAGATCCTGCAAGAGCTGCCAGACTTAAAATTTTTAAGTGGTATTTACTAACTCTTATATTTGCCATCTCACCCTTTGGTTCGCTCTTCTTTAAGCTCACCTGGCCTCTCAGAAGAGGTTCATATGAGACTATAAAGAGCAATATTCTTTTTTTAAAACCTAACCAATAAATTATGCGCCCTGTTTATATAACTAAGACATCCTCCTTCATGCCCAATTCTCCTGTTGAAAATCATGAGATTGAGGAGTATTTGGGAATGATTGGCGGCAAACCTTCCAGAGCAAAAGAGCTCATTTTACGAAATAATCAAATTAAAACAAGATATTACGCACTTGACAAAGAGCAGAGAGTTACCCACTCTGCATTCGATATGGCTGTTGAGGCTATTGAGGGGCTGTACGGAAACGGAGTGGATGCAGATACAATTGATCTCCTTGCTGCCGGAACTGCTTCTCAGGAGATGATAATGCCATCTCATGCTGTTCAGATACATGGACAGATGGGCGGAGAAAAGGATATTGAGGTTGTCTCATTCGCGGGATCTTGCTGCAGTGGTATACATGCTCTTAAGTATTGTCTAATGGCAGTATCATCAGGAGAGAGAGAGAATGCGGTGGCAGTTGCTTCTGAAAGGTTTTCTGCCTGGATGAGAGCCTCTTTCTTTAATGACGAGTACGAGAGCCTGGCAAGGCTTATGGAGGATCCAATGATTGCCTTTGAGAAGGATTTCTTAAGATTTATGCTTTCAGACGGAGCATCGGCTCTTCTTATTAACAGCAAGCCGGCCACTGAAGGGCTATCTCTTAAAGTTGAATGGGTAGAGCTGACATCTTATGCTAACACAATGCCTGCCTGTATGTATGCAGGAGCTCAGTATGACGGAGATACGCTTCTGGGCTGGACCAGATATCCTGAAAGAGAGTGGACTGAGAGATCCCTTTTCTCTCTAAAACAGGATACAAAACTGCTGGGAGCTAATATTGTTAAGCTAGGTGGAAAGTTTCTTATGGACATCTCAGCTAAAAGGAATCTTAAACCTGATGATATTGACTGGTTTCTGCCTCATCTCTCTTCAATGTATTTTAGAAAGAAGATTTTTGATGAACTATCCAGTCTGGGATTCCCAATTCCTGAGGAGAAGTGGTTTGTGAATCTGCCAAAATTAGGGAATGTTGCGGCAGCATCGGCTTTCCTTATGATTGATGAACTGCTCAAAAGCGGAAGGCTTAAGAGGGGAGAGAAAATACTGGTTATGGTTCCGGAAAGTGCCAGATTTTCATACGCTTATGTCTATTTAACTGTTTGCTGATTATGAAGATAAATGAGGTTCCACAGGATGGCAATATACTGGAGAAGAGCGGAGAGGTAAGAGATGTCTGCTATGCTGTTGATGAAAATGGTGAATACAAGCAGATAATAAGCGTTGGCTGGGAGCCTAAAAATGAGGCGATAAAATTTGCATGGAGCCTTATTGAAGAGGAGGCTGAGGCTATTAAAAGTAATGTTAAAGCAGGTAAATTAAGCCCGCTGGCCTATCATATACACAAAAATCTAATGACACCGGAGATACTTGCCTCCTATACAGGTTTTACAAAAAGGGAGATTAAAAGATGGTGTAAACCGAGGCATTTTAATAAGTTGGATAAAGAGAAATTAGAAAAAATTGCTCAGGTGTTAAAAATGGATTTGGAAAAATTAGTTACCGTTGATTAATATGCAACTTGATTTTAAACACAAACCCTCCGGACATTGTGAGAATGGTGTAGTAAGTAACTTACTGGGTTTTTACGGAATAAATATTAGTGAGGCAATGGTTTTTGGGCTGGGCTCCGGACTATTTTTTGCCCACATGCCATTTATAAAGCTCCACGGAATGGCTGTTACTTCATTCAGACCTCTTCCCGGAGCTATATTTTCAAGAGTGATGTCCCTGCTAGGAATAAAGATGAAGCGCTATAAATTTCGGGATAAAGAGAAGTCGATGGCCGCTTTGGACAAGGTTCTGTTCTCAGGTACTCCTGTTGGTATGTTAGTGGGGGTTTACAATCTTCCTTACTTTCCTGCAGAATACAGGTTTCATTTCAACGCTCACAATATATGTGTAATAGGCAAGGAGGGAGATCTATACACTGTCTCTGATCCGGTTGTTGTAGAGAAATGCATGTTAACATACGAAGAGCTTAAAACAGTCCGGTTTGCCAAGGGTACCTATCCCCCCAGTGGCAGGATGTATCACATAACAGATGTAAGCCATAAGAAAGATGTTGACAGTGAGACAATACGCAAATCAATACTGCTTAACTGCAACAGAATGACAAAAATCCCCATTCCTATGTTTGGTGTAAATGGGATAAGATTTCTTGCAAGAAGAATGAGGAGATGGGAGAGGAGCATGGGTAAGAAGAGGGCAGCACTAAATCTTGCACAGGTAATAAGGATGAACGAAGAGATTGGAACAGGAGGTGCCGGATTCAGATTTATCTATGCAGCATTTCTGCAGGAGGCTGCCTCAGTTATGAACAAGCCGGAACTTAGGCATTACTCTGAAGAGATGACAGCAGCCGGAGATTTATGGAGAGATTTTTCGTATAATGCCGCCAGAATGTTTAAAAAGAGGGACGGAGATACAATGACTTATAATTTATTGGCAGATAAACTGATGAATATTGCAGACAAAGAGGAGTCAATATTCAGGGGACTTGAAAAACTTATGAAGAATGCCTGAAAAACATGCAATATTTACAGAGGGACTAATAAAAAAGTATAAAGGAAAAACCAATCCTACTCTGGATGGTCTCAATCTTAAAATCTTAAAGGGATCCCTTTATGGTTTGTTAGCTCCAAATGGAGCCGGTAAGACTACAACAATTGATATTTTGTGTGGACTTAAGAGGTTTGATTCCGGCAGAGTATTGGTTGATGGGTTAAGTGTACCTGCTGAACTTTCTGAAATTAAAAAAATAATTGGTTTAGTTCCGCAGGAGATAGCTCTTTTCCCAATGTTAACCGGTAAAGAGAATCTGAGAATTATTGGTGGAATGTACGGGGTTGAGGGTAAAATCCTCAATGACAGGGTTGATGAGTTGTTAGAGAGATTTGGCCTTGAGAACAGTGCTGATAGACCTTTGAGTCAATACTCAGGGGGAATGAAAAGAAGAATAAATTTGCTTGCAGGGCTCCTTCACACACCAAAGATTCTGATACTAGACGAACCAACGGTTGGAGTTGATGCTCAGTCAAGGAATTTAATACTGGAGGAGCTTATCAGAATCAATCGTGAAGGCACAACCGTTCTTTTTATATCTCACTATCTTGAAGAGGCTGAATGTATATGCGATACTGTTGGTCTTATTGACGGAGGTAAAATTGTACTTGAGGGGAATCCAGCTGAACTTGGAAAATCAAATCCAGAGTGTAAAAATCTGGAAGCCCTCTATTTTAAGTTAACCGGAAAACAGATGCGAGACACATATGAATAGAAGGATAAAATACCTGCTCTATAAGGATTACCTTATGCTAAAAAGGGATGTAGGAGGGATTATCCTAATGTTCCTTATGCCTGTTCTGCTAGTCATTTTAATGGCAAATTTGCAGGACAGCACACTTAATTTTGTAAAAGGGAACAAAATCCCCCTTTTGCTCGTTAACCGTGATTCCGGCGAACTTGGGGCGGCCGTTGTTAAAGAGATAGAGTCATCCGGATTATTTGCCATTGAGCATGACTCTGCTTCTCAGTATCAGAGCCCTGTTATGATGGAGGGGAGAATCTCACCGGGTGACAATATGATAGGAATTTTTATACCAGAGGATGCAACTCAGAGGATTAGGGGGAATGTACAGAAATTTGTTGTAGGGGCCTTTAATGGTATTGAAGAGATTCCTCTGGATGAAATAGTAAGCATAAATGTACTTGTTGATCCTGCTGCCAAAGGCTCGTTCCACTCTGTACTTATGAGTACTCTGAGAGAGAGGTCTCAAAAGGTACAGTTTGAGTACATAATGAGAGAGATATCAAATCAGGTAAATGACATTTCTCCGGTCGCAGTTAATACCTCAAACTTTTCCGGAGAGCAGTTTACTATAGTTGACAAGTTCGTCACCAGAGAGGGAAGTGACATAATGCCAAACTCAGTGCAACATAATGTCCCTGCATGGAGCCTCTTTGCAATATTTTTTATTGTTATCTCCCTGGGAGGAAATATTATTAAGGAGAGAGAGGGAGGAAGTTTTACAAGACTTCTTACAATGCCATGCACATATGCCGAATATCTTATCAGCAAGTCTATTGTATACTTAGTTGTAGCTCTTGCCCAATTTTCCCTTATGCTGTTTATTGGTGTTAAAATTTTACCACTAACAGGATTGCCATCTCTGGAACTGGGCCATTCATACAGTGCTCTTTTCTTTATGGGATTTTCAGTTGCTGTTGCTGCTATTGGATATGGAGTAGCCATAGGGAATCTGGCCAGGACATACCAGCAGGCCTCTGTTTTTGGTGCAGTCTCTGTTGTTATCCTTGCTGCAGTTGGAGGGGTATGGATTCCTCTCTTTCTGATGTCTCCTCAAATGCAGCTTATTAGTAAACTATCTCCTATGAACTGGGGGATGTCAGGCTTTTACAGCATCTTTTTGAGAGACGAAGGTTTTTTATCGGTTTTGCCTGAAGGTATCGCCCTGTTAATCTTTGGTCTTACATGCTTTCTTATTGCACTATACTCAAGAAAAAAATTAAAAATATACTCTTAATTAACAACTCAATATTATGGAAGAACTCATTCTCAAACTAAAGCAGCAAATAATTGAAGCTCTCAATCTGGAGGAGATAACTCCTGAGGATATTGATACAGATGCTCCTCTTTTTGGTGAAGGACTTGGCTTAGACTCAATAGACGCTCTTGAACTGGTAATATTGCTGGAAAGAGAGTACGGGATAAGAATGGAAGATCCAAAAGCAAATAAGGAGGTTTTCAAATCAGTAAGAACACTGGCAGAATTTATTGAACAGAACAGGAAAGCTTAGTTTCTCAAATCAATCTCAATACTGATGTCGCTTAGAATAGCCACTCCGTTTGCACTTCCGGGTTTGAATCGTGGAAGTCTTCGGACAGCCTTGGCAATTTTCTTCTGAACTTTTGGATCGGTGAAATCAGGGGCAGAGCCATTAAATGGTCTGCCTTTTTTTGTAACAGAGAAATTAATCCTTACTGTGGCAGGATGCTCCTCAAAATCTTTAAACTCTTTTTTGAGATTCTCTTTTAGCTCTTTTCTTAGCTCTTGGATACCACCTGGAAACTGAGGTCCAATCTGGCGTTTCTGAGAAAAACCATAAACAGAGCATAAAAGAAAACAGATTGAATAAATAACAAATCTTTTCATGCTCATAAAAATTTGAGCGGTAAATGGGGTTCGAACCCACGACCCTCAGCTTGGGAAGCTGATGCTCTACCGACTGAGCTACTACCGCATAAATCCTGCTGCAAATATAACTAATTTATTGCTTTTGCAGCATTATAG
>JAGPLK010000094.1 GCA_018053445.1 Bacteroidales bacterium
TTAGGAATTTTGATTCCGTTATTGAGAGTATATGATTCATTAAGTATAGACATATAGTTAAATTTTAATTTTTATTAACTATAACAATTCAGAGGCCGTCTGGTTTAGCTGGAATATACTTAATTAAATTGTGTGATAATTGTGTTTCAAAAAGACAAAGAGGTTGACCAAATTGATCAACCTCTTTGTCTTCTCTCTGTGGGAGCAGAGGGAGTCGAACCCCCGACCCTCTGCTTGTAAGGCAGATGCTCTAAACCAACTGAGCTATGCTCCCTTTTGAAGCCCCATTCTTTTCGTTTGGGAGTGCAAAGATATACCCATTTTTTTATTTTGCAAAAAAATCAGAATTATTTTCTAAAAAATTTATTGCATCAGCTACAATGAAGGTAGAGCCTCCAATAAAGAGCAGGTCTCCCTCCCTGTGAAGAGATTTAAATTTCATCAGTGCGGACTCAACCGAATTATGAACTTCTCCCCGGAAACCAAGAGATTTGCACTTTGTCATAAGGGTATTGGGATCAAGTGCCCTCTCTGTATTTGCTTTGGAGTACAAATAATATGCGTGAAGAGGCATAAAACCCAAGATCTTCTCCAACTCCTTCTCTGCAACAAAACCCAGTAAAATAAAAAGCCTTTTAAATTTTTGCTTCCTTAGCTGAGAAAAAACAATACGGAGACCATTTGCATTATGACCTGTGTCACAAATAATCTCAGGGCTATCTGAGAGTCTCTCCCACCTTCCTCTGAGACCGGTATTTCCGGCTGCACACTTAATACCCTCCTTTATATTTTTATCACTCCAGCCCGCTCCGCACTTTGCTGTGAACCTTGTGTTATGGCCCAAAACATTCAGAGCGGTTAATACTGTTCTGATATTATGTATCTGATAGTCTCCCTTAAGATCAATTTCGTATTCACCGGGCATTACCCCTTTGAATCTTGACTCTTGTGCATAGAACAGAGGAGAGCCCTTATCAACCGATATTTTATCAAAAACAGGTCTGGTATTATTCAACACTTCACCAACTACAAACGGGACACCGGCTTTAACTATTCCTCCCTTTTCAGCGGCAATCTCGGGTAAAGTATAACCAAGGTATTCGCAATGGTCAAGTGCAATGTTTGTAATAATACTTAACTCAGGAGAGACAATATTAGTTGAATCAAGCCTACCTCCCAGCCCGGTCTCAATAACAGCAATATCAACTCCTTCCCGGGCAAAAAAGTCAAATGCCATGGCAGTAGTGATCTCAAAAAACGAGGGACTCCTCGCCTCCATAAATGGTTTCCATTTTGAAAGGAACTCCAGAACTGCCTCTTTAGAAATCATCTCTCCGTTTATCTTAATTCTCTCCCTGAAATCCAGCAGGTGGGGAGATGTATAGAGACCCGTTTTTAGACCCACTGTTGCGAAAACAGATGCAATCATATGTGAAACAGAACCCTTTCCGTTTGTCCCTGCAATATGGACAATCATATATTTTTTATGAGGATGCCCTAGATTGGAGTCAAATTCACTCATGGTCTCCAATCCCGGTTTATAGGCTCTGTTTCCAACCCTCTGATACGATGGGAATTTATTAAAAATCCACTCTATCTCTTTGTTGTAAATATCAATATCAAACATATCCATTGGGTATTTAATTAGTACAAAAATGGTCATATTTTGTTACACATTGGTTAAAAAGCAGTAATTTTATGGCCTCAATTCATATCATCTATAAATCAAATGATTCTATTCTTCAGAACCAATCAGAAAACAGTTATTGCAGTTTCAACCGGCAAAGAACTAACCACTAATGAGCTAGAGGCTTTAAAATGGCTCTTTGGAGAGGCCGAACAAATTTTAACAGAGAGCATTGAGGGTCTCTTTGCCGGACCCAGAAGGGAGATGATCACACCCTGGAGCACAACTGCTGTTGAGATCACCCAAAATATGAATATATCGGGAATCTCAAGAATGGAGGAGTTCTTCCCGTTCAATTCAGAGGATGAAATTGTCTATGACAAAATGCTTCAGAGAGTTTATCACGGAATCAGCCAGGAGATATTTACAATTGAACACAAACCTGAAGCGATAATCTCTGTGGATAATATTTCTGAATACAATGATAAAGAGGGCCTTGCACTCAATAGTGAAGAGATTGAGTATCTGGAGAAACTATCCGAGAGAATTGGCAGAAAACTTACTGACAGTGAAATTTTTGGGTTTTCCCAGGTTAATTCAGAGCACTGCAGACATAAGATTTTTAACGGAAGGTTTATAATTAACGGGGTTGAAATGGAGTCATCCCTGTTCCAGCTTATTAAAAGAACATCAAAAGAGAATCCAAACAGGATTGTATCAGCTTATAAAGATAATTGTGCATTTCTTGAGGGGCCGAGAGTTCATATGTTCCATCCTGCCTCTCCGGACAAACCGGATCTCTTCATAACCAAAGAGGAGGATACCGTTATATCTCTTAAGGCCGAGACTCATAACTTCCCTACAACAGTAGAGCCTTTTAACGGAGCAGCAACAGGATCCGGAGGGGAGATAAGGGATAGAATGGCAGGCGGAAGAGGATCATTTCCGGTTGCCGGAACTGCAGTATATATGACATCCTATCCAAGACTTGAGACTGAGGGGAGAGACTGGGAGATAACACCGGAAAGAGAGTGGCTTTACCAGACACCTCAGGAGATTCTGACAAAAGCATCTAACGGTGCAAGTGATTTTGGCAATAAATTCGGACAGGCGCTTATCTGCGGAAGTCTGCTCACTTTTGAGCATACTGAGGGGTGGAAAAACTACGGCTATGACAAGGTTATAATGCTTGCAGGCGGTATCGGATACGCAAAAAAGGGGTCGGCCTTAAAATACTCTCCTGAAAAGGGAGATAAAGTTGTTGTTATGGGTGGTGACAACTACAGAATTGGAATGGGTGGCGGTGCTGTATCATCTGTTGCCACCGGTGAATTTGAAAATGCTATTGAATTAAACGCTGTTCAGCGTTCAAATCCGGAGATGCAGAAAAGGGTATATAATGCTATCCGGGCTCTTGCAGAGAGTGATAACAATCCTATTGTTTCTGTACACGACCACGGAGCCGGAGGACATTTAAATTCACTCTCTGAGCTGGTTGAGGAGACCGGCGGAGATATATACATTAATAAACTTCCTGTAGGTGACCCTACCCTCTCCGCAAAAGAGATAATCGGCAACGAATCTCAGGAGCGGATGGGAATGATAATGAAGGAGAAGGATATTGAGACAGCAAAAAGGGCAGCTGATAGAGAGAGGGCCCCTATGTATGTTGTGGGTGAGGCAACAGGCAATGATAATTTTACATTTGTAAACTCTGAAACAGGAGAGAAACCACTCGATCTGGAGGTAAAAGATCTGCTGGGATCAACTCCCAAAACAGTTATGGAGGATATTGATCTAAAGGAGAGATTTGATCCTCTTGAGTATGATCCGGAAGAAATTCAATATTATACTGAGCAGGTTATGCAACTTGAGTCCGTGGCTTCAAAAGACTGGCTTACCAATAAAGTTGACAGATCTGTTAGCGGACTTATTGCACTTCAGCAGACAGCAGGTGAGATACAGCTGCCATTGAACAATCTGGGGGTCACAGCAATAGGCTATAAAGACTACAGGGGAATAGCCACATCTATAGGACATGCTCCTGCACCTGCTATAATTAATGCAGCAGCAGGAAGCAGGCTTGCAATTGCCGAGGCATTGACAAATATAGTATGGACCCCTCTTGAGATGGGGCTAAAAGGGGTTTCACTATCGGCCAACTGGATGTGGCCCTGCAGGAACCCCGGTGAAGATGCAAGGCTCTATAAAGCGGTTAAGGCTGCAAGTGATTTTGCAACAGAACTCGGGATAAATATCCCAACAGGAAAGGACTCTCTATCAATGACTCAGAAATACCCTGACGGAGAGAGAGTGATATCTCCGGGGACAGTAATAATATCTGCAGTTGCAGAGTCAAAAGATATAAGAGTAACAGTAAAACCGGTTTTAGCTAAAGAGGCCGGTACTGCAATAGTTTACATACCATTCAATCAGCTCAGCGAAAAATCCTTTGAACTGGGAGGATCTGCATTTGCTCAGGTTACAGGTCAACTGGGAAACAACACTCCTGACATTATTGACTCAGAGTACTTTGCAAAATGTTTTGAGACATTACAGCAATTTATATCTAAAGGAGTAGTTCTGGCTGGACACGATATATCTTCAGGTGGTTTGGTTACAGCTCTTCTTGAGATCTCTTTTGCCAGTACAGATGGTGGGTTTGAAGTGAATCTTAATGCTCTTGAAGAGAAAGATCCGGTTAAAGTCCTATTCTCTGAAATGCCCGGTGTAATCATTCAGGTTCTTAACTCAGATTTAGAAAGCATCGAAGAGATTTCTGATAATAATGGAGTTGTGATATATAATATTGGAAGCCGGATTGATGAGAGAGAGGGAAGAGTCACTATTTTCAAACAAAAAGAGGTTTTTGACATAGAGCATATGCGCTCCTTGTGGATGAAAACATCATATCTGCACGATATCAGGCAGAGCGGAGAGAGACTGGCTCTGAAAAGATATGAGAACTACGGAACTCAGCCTCTTATTTATAAATTTCCTGAAGATTTTACCGGTAAAACACTACAATACAATATATCGGAAAATCCAGCGAAAGGAGCCCCAACAGCTGCAATCATAAGAGAAAAAGGATCTAATGGAGACAGAGAGATGGCGTGGGCGCTTTATAAAGCCGGATTCAAAGTAAAGGATGTCCACATGACTGACCTTATCACGGGAAGAGAGAATCTTTCAGAGGTGAATATGGTTGTGTTTGTTGGCGGATTCTCTAATGCAGACACCCTTGGCTCAGCAAAGGGGTGGGCCGGAGCATTCCTGTACAATCAAAAAGCAAAACAGGCTTTAGACAGCTTCTACAAAAGGGAGGATACATTGAGCCTCGGTGTATGTAATGGGTGTCAGCTAATGGCAGAGCTTGGTCTTATCACTCCTGATGACAAAGAGAAATCGCCAAAGATGCTTCACAATGACAGCCACAAATACGAGAGTGCTTTTGTAGGAGTCACTGTTGAGGAGTCGCCTTCAGTAATGCTTAAAACACTTGAAAAATGCTCCCTTGGCATTTGGGTTGCTCATGGTGAAGGAAAATTTTCCTTTCCGGCAGGCAAGGATAAATTTGTCACTGCAATAAAATATAACTATTCAGATTATCCTGCTAATCCTAATGGTTCTCCTGACGGAATTGCAGGTGTGTGCAGCCCTGATGGAAGACATCTTGCAATGATGCCTCATCCGGAACGCTGTATTCATCCTCATAATTGGGCACACTACCCGTCATCTAAATCGATGGAGGAGGTAACCCCTTGGTTTGAAATGTTTATCAATGCTAGAAAGTGGATTGAGAATAAAAAATAGTTTGAAATGAAAAAGATTAAAGAGCCTAAAATTTTTGTGCTTGATACAAATGTGATTTTGCACGACTTCAAATCCATTCACAATTTTCAGGAAAACGACATTGTAATTCCCATTACTGTAATTGAAGAGCTTGACAAATTCAAAAAGGGTAATGATACAATCAATTACAATGCCAGAGAATTTGTAAGAGAGATGGACAAAATAACTGACAACCAGTTATTTGACAAAGGAGT
>JAGPLK010000095.1 GCA_018053445.1 Bacteroidales bacterium
TACTCATATCGAAAGTGGAGCGGTAAAAACAATAACCGAACTGGTTAATATATTCGATAAGGAGAGGTTTGCCGAAGAGGTAGAAAAAATTGTAGGACAAGCGGCAAAAGCAGATACAATTGCATCGCGGACTAATAAGTATATCAATGAAAACATAGATACGGATCCCGCTTTTTATAAGAAATTCTCTGAATTACTTAAAGAAACAATTTCAGCATATGAACAAGGCCGTATTGACGAGGCTGAATATTTAAAAAAGGTTATAAATCATAGAGATTCCGTTTTATCTCATACGGATGATGAAATACCCTCCTCTCTTTCACGGAATAATGCAGGAAAAGCATATTTTGGTTTAAGTTTGGAGGTTTATAAAACTTTCCATAACGAGACAAATATATTTGATACAAAACGGCTTGCACTTGATACAGCTCTTGCATTTGATACAATCATACAAAGATTTATAAAGGAGAACGAAAAAGTAATAGTAGACTGGCAGTCAAAAATTAATTTAATTGGCAAAATGAAGATCGAAATGGAAGATTTTCTGATTGACGAAATTAAAAGAACGTGGGAGATTCCTATGACTTTTGAAGATATGGACTCAATAATTGACCGGTGTGTAGACGTTGCTAAATTATGGTTCAAGTAATGGAGAAAGAGATTATTTTTGGTTTAACAACAATAAAATATTCTGTTAGTTATGCGGAGAGAAAAACTCTTCGAATCCAAGTTAGTCCGGACGGAACAATAACAGTGAAAGCTCCACTTGATGCCTCAATTTTATTAATAGAAGAAAGAATAAAAAAAAGAGCGGGTTGGATATTAAAACAGCAAAATTATTTCAAATCCTTAGGTATAAAAACGCCTAAAAGAAGGTATATAAGCGGGGAATCTCATTTGTATATGGGCAAACAGTATCTTTTACGAGTATCCGAAGGAAAACCAAACAGCGTAAAATATAAAGGTCGGTATTTTGAGGTAGTATGTTCTCCAAAATCAAAAGCCGAGGGGTTAATGAAAGAGTGGTACAGAGAACATTCCAAAGTGAAGTTTGCAGAAATTGCAGAGCCAATTATCCAACGATTCAAAAAATACAATATCGAACCAACTTCATTATTTGTTCAGGAAATGGCAACCCGATGGGGTAGTTGTACAAATATGGGAAAGATTATTTTGAATACAGAACTCATCAAAGCACCTCGCCCCTGTATAGAATATGTTATAACACATGAGCTTTGTCATCTATTGCATAGAAGCCATACAAAAGAATTTTACGACTTACTTTCAACAGAAATGCCGGATTGGAAAAGATGGAAAATCAAATTGGAAGTATTTATGTATTAACACTCTTTCAGTGGTATTTATTTAAATCAGCAGATCTGCTATCGCAAAAATTGCAAAAATTGCTGAAGCAAAGCCGTTTGATGTAAAAAAGGCAGCATTAAGCCTTGATATATCGGACGGCTTTACGATTATATGCTGGTAAATAAGCAGAAGCGAGAATATTGAGGCACCGGCAATATAGAGATAACCAAAATCTCCTGTGTAATAGAGTATAACAAGCAGCGGAAGTACAATTGTATGACCTGCTGCAGAGATAAATAGTGACCACCATCTTCCAACGCTTTGCGGAATTGAACGCAGTCCCTGCTCTTTATCAAACTCCTCATCTGCGATTGCATAGAGAATATCAAAACTTCCTGACCAGAAAAACACTATAAGCGAAAGCAGCCCTGCTGCAAGAGAGAGAGTACCTGTAACTGCAATATAGGCAGCTGATGGTGCAATTCCCAGGGCAAGGCCCACTCCATAGTGACAAAGCGGTGTAAATCTCTTAAGGTAACTGTAACCAAGCAGTACTATAAGAGCCGGGAGTGAAAGAAGTAGGGCTGGTTTGTTGATAAAACCTGCTACAGCAACAAAAAGAGCAGCATTAATCACAACAAAAAGCAGAGCAGATGATGGTGATATCTCTGAGGCGGGAATCTCCCTTGAAGCAGTTCTGGGATTGCGGGCATCAATCTCTCTGTCTGCCCATCTGTTAAATCCCATTGCAGCATTCCTTGCAAAGACCATTGCCAATATTACAAGTCCCAGGAGGCTCCACGAAAAATGGCCCCCTCCCCTCTCAGTTCCCAGAAAGAGACCTGTAAGGGCAAAGGGCATTGCAAAGATTGTATGAGAGAACTTTACAAGATTAAGATATTTCCGGATTTTCTCCATTATCGATATTCTGCCGGTGATAACCTATCTGAGTTGTGCTCCAAAATTTGTCTCAAAATTCTTGAGGAGTTTAGTCATAGTCTCCTCTACATATTTGTCTGTCAATGTCTTTTCAGAATCCTGCAAAACAAAACTTATGGCATACTGTTTTTTCCCTTCAGGAATCTTATCACCTCTGTAAACATCAAATAGAGTTACACTTTTAAGAATCTTCCGCTCAGCTTTAAATGCACTTTTGCGAATTTCTGTAAAGCTAACCCCCTCATCAAGGAGGAGCGCAAGATCTCTCTTAACCTCAGGGAATTTAGGCATCTCCTTAAAGAGCACCTTCTGTTTTTTTATAAGCTGGAACAAGATATCCCAGGAAATTTCAGCTGCAAAGACCTGTTGTTTTATACCAAATCTCTTTAAAAGAGTTTGAGATATAGTCCCCATCATTCCAATCTCCTTCCCTGATTGAGTCTTGTATACCAGACCCTCAGAGAAAATATCTGACGGAGCACTTGAGTACTCAAGGTCTGCAGGCTCAATCCCATATCTTCTAAGAAGCAGTTCAAGCTGCCCCTTAAGAGTGAAATAACTTGCAGGAATTGCCGATGTTCTCCATGATTGAACACCTGGTCCGGTCACAATAAGGGAGATTTTTGTCCCCTCTTTGTATGACTTAAGATTCAGAGCAGGAGATAAATCACCATCATCTGCAGGTGAATAGGAGTATACATTCCCTATCTCAAAAAGCTTGAGATCTGATGACTGTCTGTTGATATTGTATGATACCACCTCCAGCCCGCTAAGGAGCAGAGTTTGTCTCATTGCATTGAGGTCTGAACTCAGAGGATTCAGAATCTTAACCAGATTCTCCTCCGGAAAACTTTTAAGTTTTGAGTAGTACTCTCCTTTTGTAAGAGAGTTGTTCATTATCTCATGGAATCCGTTTGCCGCCAGAAATGCCGATAACCCCTCCTTAACACTCTCCGGATCAGGTTTACGGCCGGGAGTAATGGATGCAACCATCCTCTCAGGAATCTCTACATTGTTATATCCATATATTCTGAGAACATCCTCCACTATATCACACTCTCTGGTTACATCCACCCTGTAACAAGGAACAGAGAGAGAGGCTCCGGTGTTATCTGATTTAAGAATATCATATTCAAGGTACTCAAGTATATTTAGAATACTCTCTCTGCCTATTCTCTTTCCTATTAGTCTCTCAACCCTTTCAAAATCTATCTCCACTACAGCTCTGTCAATTTTCTCAGGGTAGATGTCGATAATATCTCCTGCAACTGTAGCACCGGCAAGCTCCTGAAAAAGAATTGCTGCTCTTTTTATTGCATATGGCACCATCTCCGGGTCAGCTCCTCTCTCATATCTGAATGATGCATCTGTTTTAATCTGATGTCTCTTTGAACTCTTTCTGATTGATACAGGATTGAAGTAAGCACTCTCCAGAAATACCCTCTTTGTGGAGGAGGTTATCCCGGACTCGGCTCCGCCAAATATCCCGGCAAGGGTCATCGGCTTCTCAGCATCACAAATCATCAAATCATCTGCTGTCAGCTCTCTCTCAACACCATCAAGTGTTGTAAAACGCTCACCATCTTTAGCTCTTCTTACAATTACCTCATGTCCGGCAATCTTGTCATAGTCAAAGGCGTGGAGCGGATGACCGGTCTCATGGAGTATAAAATTTGTAATATCCACGATATTATTGATAGGTCTGAGCCCTATAGCGGAGATCCTCTTTTTTAGCCAGTCTGGTGACGGAGCCAGTGTTACATTGTCAAATGTCAGTCCGGCATATCTTGGAGCCCCATCAGCAGCAACTACCGTTACTTTTGCCGGTTTAATATCCAAACTTTTTACAAGTGATTCAAAATTGTCAACTGATGGTTTCACAAGTCTGGAGTCAGTTCCGTTAAACCTCAGCCAGGCCGAAAAATCTCTGGCGACACCAATATGGGAGGCCGCATCAACCCTGTTTGGAGTAAGTCCAATCTCCAGAAGGGTATCGGTCTCAAGGCCGAGATACTCTTTTGCAGGGGTGCCCACAACAGCATCTGCAGGCAGAACCATAATTCCATCGTGAGATGTCCCTATACCCAGCTCATCCTCGGCACAAATCATTCCCGCACTCTCCACACCTCTTATCTTTGCTCTTTTTAGCTTTACCTGCTCACCCGAGGTGAAGGTAAGGGTTGTCCCAACCTTTGCAACAAGAACCTTCTGTCCCTTTGCAACATTTGGGGCACCACAAACAATCTGCAACAGTTCCGACTCACCTGCATCCACCTTTGTAAGGCTAAGTTTGTCCGCATCCGGGTGCTTTCCGCACTCCACAACCTCACCCACAACTACACCATCAAGAGATCCGGGAATCTCCTCTACACTCTCCATCGATTCAACCTCTAGCCCTATGGAGCTAAGTATCTTTTCTGCTTCAGAGGGGGTCAGTGAAGAGTTGACATACTCTCTGAGCCAGTTATACGAAATTTTCATATCTGTACTGAAATTATTACCTGAATAATGATTCTACAAACTCCTTTTTGTTGAAGAGCTGAAGATCCTCAATCTTCTCTCCAACACCAATAAATTTTACCGGAATTTTAAACTGATCCGATATCCCGATTACAACACCGCCCTTAGCTGTTCCGTCAAGCTTTGTAACGACAAGAGATGTTACATCGGTAGCCTTTGTAAACTCCTTCGCCTGCTGATAGGCATTCTGCCCTGTTGATCCGTCAAGTACAAGAAGAACATCGTGTGGTGCATCAGGAATAAGCTTCTTCATCACATTTCTGATTTTTGTAAGCTCATTCATAAGATTCACCTTGTTGTGAAGCCTTCCTGCTGTATCAATAAGAACAACATCTGCATCAACAGCTATTGCCCGGGAAATGGTATCAAATGCAACAGAGGCAGGATCGGATCCCATCTGCTGTTTTACAATCTCAACACCGGCCCTCTCGCTCCAAATGGTTAATTGATCAACCGCTGCAGCCCTGAATGTGTCAGCAGCCCCCAGAATTACCCTCTTCCCTGATCCTTTGAGTCTTGCGGCAAGTTTGCCTATTGTTGTAGTTTTACCAACTCCATTTACACCAACTACCATAATAACATATGGCTTAATTGAAAAATCAAAAGGGAGCCCCTCCCCCTCATCTCCTGCATCAAGCAAACCCTCAATCTCCTCTCTGAGGATTGAGTTTAGCTCTGCAGTATTCATAAATTTATCCCTGGCAACCCTGGCCTCAAGCCTCTCAATAATCCGGAGGGTTGTCTCAACTCCTATATCAGAGGCAATCAAAGCCTCCTCAATACCATCAAGCACATCGTCATCAACCCTGGATTTCCCTACGATTGCCCTTGACAGCTTTTCAAAAATTCCCTTTTTAGTCTTATCAAGCCCCTCACTCAGCGCCTG
>JAGPLK010000003.1 GCA_018053445.1 Bacteroidales bacterium
CTACCCGCCCGCCCTGAGTTGGCCATTCGGCAGATGATTTTTGCGAAACCCGTGCGGTTCTAAGTCTCAGATTATCAATGTGTAGACAATCCACCTGTCAGGTGACCTGACAGGTGGATTGCTTATGTTTAGGTAATCTGCGTGTTACAGCGGTGTGGGTATATAGTTTACTTCTGGTCTTTGACGTGGGAAACTTTAGGTCAACCCGCAGATGCATTTATATGGTGCCGGGCGGGGAGGCCTGATGGTGTAGAGCGGAAAAAAGGCGGCCAGTTTGGCCGCCTTTGGGGAAACAGGTTATTAAGGGGTTAGGGTTAGTTACTCTGCTCGGTTTACGCTGCCGCCGCTGCCTGTCTTAACCTCAATCTGGGAGGTGCCTTTGTATTTGATGGAGGCGCCGCTGGAGGATTCGGCATAGAGGAAACCGGTTGCAAACACCTCGGCATAGGAGCCCGACGAGAGGTCGGCACTGCAATTTATCGCCTCAAGGTCAAAGGCATTGAGGGTGCTGCCGCTGGAGGATCCAAGGGTGAACTTTTCCGCTTTTCCGCTAAAAGTGGCGTCGCTGCCGCTTGACATTTTCAATGAGAACTCTTTTATCTCTATGTTGCCTTGTGCCGATGAGCCTGAGGACATATCTATATCAAGCTCTTCTGCTACCCATCCGGCTGTGAGGTTTAAATGGCTTCCGCTGGATGCCTCAATCTCATCAAGGCTGGCAATATTAACATAGACTTTTATCTCTGCGTTTCTGAAGCTCACCTCAAGGTCTTTTGAGAGTCTGAGGGTGTTGTCAACAACCTCTACATTGATGTACTCGTGTATATTTTCATATGTCTCAACTTTTACGGATACTGTAGAGTCCTGGGTGAGGATAAGCTCCATTCCGCTTGAGACATAGATGTTTTCAAAAGTTGGTAATTCATAGCTCTTTGATGTGTATTCGCCTTCCGGTGTGATAGCATTGAATACGCATGAGCTGAGGGCAAGTGTCGCCACGGCAATTGCCATAAATGAGAAGAGGAGTTTTTTCATAAGTCCGGGATTGGTTATTTGTTATTTTATGTTAGACGAAAAGGGGGAGCGAAAAGTTGCAAGGAGTAAAAAAATTACAATTTAAAATCAGAAAGTCTGTTTCTCTTTGTTTGGTAATGCATCTTATACTGTCTTTTTATCTTTTCAGATAAAAAAGAGTTATCTGTTAACTCTTCTATCAGAAGATGTCTGGTCGTAAAAAATGCTAGTTCTTTGGAGACAATTTTTTCAGGAAGTCCTAAAGAAAGTCCAAATTGAAAGAAGGTTGCTCCGTTTGCTCTTCTTCCTTTGAAAAATTCTTTTTTATCTGTTTTGAACAGGCCTCTCTCTAGTGCAAAATCACTGTCATCTACGTGAATATTCGTGTTAAGCAAATCGTAAGCGGGCGATAAACGGTAGTCGTTTTTTCCGGCATCGATTACTGAGAAATTTTTAAGATGTGCATCTCCGTTTGAAAAGAGAAAATTAAAAAGTATCATTCTGTAAAACTTCAAAAGCTCTACCCGCCAGGCCGGCAAGTATTTTTTAATTAATTCTCCTACCTCCTCATAGCTGTAATCATATTTGAAATTGGGGCCGGCATTTTCTGAAGTTACCCCTGCCAGTGATGCAAAATCTTCAACCCTGAGTTTATTACCGGCAGTATTTATGTCAAATCTTTTAGTAACATATGCCGCATCTCCGTTTTTAAAAAAGCACAAGGCGTTGGGTGCGGTATCAATCTTAAAAACCTGTGAAGCAATCTGCATTGTGAGGTTTTCATTTGCAGGACATTCTGCTGCATTTCTTACATCTGTTGGTCTGGGCTTTAAGATATATGTTCCGCGTTCACCCGGAGAAGTGAGGCTTAACAAGCCATCTCTTATTATCATTGAGTATTTCCCCTGAACTCCTGATATTGAAATTCTCGTTTTATTTTCAGTAAAGAGAAGTAAATCCTCCTCTCTCTTTTCTATTGAATCATATGGGAGAATATGAGAAACCTTTTGTTTGTCAAAAACTCTCCTTAAGGCAACAGGGCTATATGTTTTAAAGCCCTTTGCAAGTGTCGAAGGGCAAACTGAAAAATCAACCATTATTCAACCTTTTTACTGTAATTGCACCTCCTGTGTCATATTCTGCAGTTGCGAGCAAGATGCCAAAATGGTCGTTCTCATCAATTTTCAAAAGTCTTGACTGAGTTTTTCTATTGCTCCCTTCTGAAAGCATATTGAAAAAGAACGGGAATAGAGAACGGGACCTATACAATTGGTTTGTTTTAGGAAATGTGAGGCTAATTGCCGGTAATGAACTATTGAGCAGGTACTCATCATAGTATCTGAATGTATATTCAGTCGCAGAGAACTCTGTGAGAACTCCTGCTAATATTCCATTGAAATATATTTCAGCTATGCGCATCTTTTATTTTTATTTCTACTTCAAGCCCCAGGGTATTAAATATTTTATCTATAACAGCTAAAGATGGGTTCGCCTCTCCCCTTTCAATTTTAGTAAGGGTGTTTATTCCGATTCCTGCTAATGCGGCAAGCTCTCTCTGTGTAATTGATAGTGACAGCCTTCTCTCTTTTATAACCTTTCCAACTTCATTCATAATCCCCATATAGTGTGATTTTTAAACAAAATTAAGAAATATTTTCGTTAATTTATAAGAAAATCCCTGTTTATTGTGATTTTCGCATCCTCCCGGCTATCAAAATTGAGAACACCACCCAAGGTACAAGAGAGAGCAAAGAGAAGATAAGGCCGATTGTTCCGGCTGTGGATGGGATAATCATTAGGGCGGCGGAGGTGAGCCCCCACAGGGCTGTGGTGCGGGTGAAGGTTCGCTCCTGGTCTTTGAGCATCACCCATGAGAAGATGAAGAGTGTGATTGCGTTTAAGATGTAGTAAACATCAAATGCAGTTCCTTTGTAGGTGGCGAGCATCCCCTCTCCTGCAGCAAGAAGTTGCTGCCTCAGAAGCGGATTCGAACTCCCGTTAAATGATTTTGCAAGGCTCATCATCTCAAATGCCACCGATGAGGCATAGTATGTTGCAAGCCCCACAAGGCCCACTGCCAGCGCGGTTATTATTGCCGATTGGTTTGCTTTGTAAAGGCATGCGGCCAGCCCCAGATAGACCGATATCATAAGGGCGTTGTTCAGCAGATAGAGCAGATCCAGACTAAGCAGACCCAGAAGAGGACTTTGCTCAAAAAGCTCAAAGAAACCTCTAACATCTGCAGGAGGAGGCCGGAGTGCAAATATTGCTATCTGCACCGGAATAATAGCAACCACCGCAATTGCTGCAATTGCTCCCCATCTTTTAAGTTTGTGCAGGTTCTCCATATTATTCAAGCTCAGCCGCAAGTGCTGCTATTTCCGCAATATTCTCAAACTTAACATTGTTATCCTTTACATATTTATCAAACTCATCTCTTTTGTCCTGATAAACTTTGCGAAGCTGCTTTAAACTATAAATTTTGGAAAGTTTTTCTCCGTTTCTTACCACATAATTTATAACCGGCTTTACAGTATAACCGTCAGGCAACTGAAGTTTATAGTAGAGCCCGCCATCAGCAGATATCCCTGAATATCTGTCAACAGATGATACCTGAGAGGTTCCTCCGTATGGTGCAGGGTTTCCGGGAGGAATCACTGTACAGCGATGCTCAGCATAAAGATTCTTACCCCCTTCGTACAGCAGCTCAAAGAATTTATCGTTAAAAACCACAAATTTTCTTCCGCTGATAGTCACATATTCAACCTCTTTAATCTCGGCCTTTCCTATTGCCAGAACGGACTCACCGCGTTTGAACACCATCTCTTCCGTTACAGAGTTGTAATTGAGCAGCATTTGCTGTGTTCTTCCACCCTTCATCATTACATAACCCTCTGCAAACTCCGGGAAAATGTAGTGTGAAAGTACAATTTGTTTTGACTGAGCACTTGCGTGGCTGCAGAGTAATGCAATAAATGATAGCGTAATTAAAATTTTTCTTTTCATAATACTGTATTCATTATTGATATACACGATTCTACTTTGGATATCAGATCTTCAGCAGCAGCCTTAAGCTCTCTGCCGGCTTCTGTTTCTGTGTTGGCTTTATTTGCAATTTTGCTGATCTGTGATCTGAATTTATACCAGGAGTTAACATAAAGCACATTCATTGGTGCTCCGTAGATTGAGAAATCCACCGGCACTATCTTATCAAGAAATGCTGCCGGGGGTATATTATTTGTCATCAGCTGAATACCCTCAGTAAAGAGTTCGTCAAGTGCATAAAGGGAGTAATATGCTTTCATAAATTTGTTCTCTACAATTGTCTGCATAGTAGCGATGCCTACATTTTGTCTAAGAACGGATCCTAGGGTGTTGTGTAAAAGGCTGAATTCGTAAAATGAGCTTGTGTAGTCCCGCCATATGGAAATCTGCTCAGCATATATACCATAACCTGACATTGGAGGCATAATGGTACTGGGAAGAGGTTCGAAGAGTGGCATAGGAACAGGTTCTGGAGCCTTTGTACAACCTAAAATGAGTCCGACCAAGCAAATCAGCAGAGTTGTTTTTTGTTTTTGCATATATAGTATTTATGGGTATTCCCCAAATGTAATAAAAATGTATTAACTAAATAGCCCTTTTTGCTATATTTGGCTATTCTAAGAGCAATATTATTATGAAAACATATCTTTCTCTGCTTGAACACATAATGACCAACGGAACTCTGAAATCAGACAGGACCGGTACCGGCACTAAAAGCGTTTTTGGATATCAGATGCGTTTTAACCTGCAGGATGGTTTTCCTCTGCTTACTACAAAGAGGGTACACCTTAAGTCTATAATTCACGAGCTCCTCTGGTTTATTGCCGGAGACACCAATATTAAATATCTGAATGATAATGGAGTTACCATTTGGGATGAGTGGGCAGATGAAAATGGCAACCTTGGCCCTGTTTACGGGCGCCAGTGGAGAGCCTGGGAGACAGTGGATGGCAGAAAGGTTGATCAGTTGCAGGCTCTGGTTGAAGGGATAAAGAGGAATCCCGACTCCCGCCGCCACCTTATTACAGCCTGGAACCCGGGTGAGGTTGATAAAATGGCTCTCCCACCTTGCCACGCGATGTTTCAGTTTTATGTTGCAGATGGCAAACTCAGTTGTCAGCTCTATCAGAGAAGCGCAGATGTATTCCTGGGCGTCCCGTTTAATATTGCATCTTACGCACTTTTAACAATGATGATTGCTCAGGTTTGTAATCTTAAACCCGGAGAGTTTATACACACTCTTGGAGATGCTCACATATATACAAACCACTTTGAACAAGTGGCTCTGCAGCTATCCAGAGATCCCCGCCACCTCCCTGTAATGAAAATAAACCCGAATGTGCATAGCATATTCGGGTTCAGGTACGAAGATTTCGAACTGGACAATTACGAACCGTACCCGGCCATTAAAGCCCCTATTGCTGTGTAACTTCAAAAATGGATTTTTATGATTTCAATAATTGTTGCTGTCGCGGACAATCTCGCCATAGGGAAGGACAATAACCTGCTGTGGCACATATCGGAAGACCTGAAATACTTCAAACGGATAACCGGAGGCCACACAGTTATCATGGGCCGTAAAACCTGGGAATCAATCGGCAGGCCTCTTCCAAACCGCCGTAATATTGTAATAAGCCGCTCTCTTAAGGTCGATTCTCTTGCCGGCGCAGAGGTTTTTGGTTCTTTGGAAAGTGCCCTGGCCACCCTCCCTGCAAATGAAGAGCACTTTATTATTGGAGGCGGAGAGATATACAGGCAGGCACTTCCAATTGCAGACAGACTATATCTTACAATAGTCCATACAGCAATTTATGATGCTGATACATTCTTTCCTGAGGTGGAAGAGAGGGAGTGGAGAGAGGTGGGACGCGAGAGCTTTGAGCGGGGCGAAAAGTTCGGGCGGCCGTTTGAGTTTGTTGTACTGGAGCGCAGGAGATAAATCAACATATCCCCCTAGATAGACAGCGGCTATTAAGCCATAGACAGAGCCTAAGAAACCTTAGGCTCTTTTTCGTGTTTATAAGACATAACAATTAACGAAAAAGCTAAAAAGCAATGAGAAAGTTAATGATGATTCTGGCAATTGCGGCTCTGCCCTTTTCCGGATTTTCACAAAAGAATAATAATAAAAAAGATATAGCAATGACAACTATAAACAAACTTGAGTTTCACAATTTACCTTACGCTTACGATGCACTTGAGCCATTTATTGACAAGATGACAATGGAGATTCACCACAGCAAACACCACAAGGCATATTATGACAATATGATGAATGCTGTTAAAGGTACAGATATGGAGGGCAAAACCCTTGAAGAGGTTTTTGCAAATATGAGCAAATACCCTGCAGCTGTGCGCAATAATGGTGGCGGATATTACAACCACAATCTCTACTGGGAGGTTATGAAAGTAAACGGTGGCAAGCCATCGGCAAAACTGGAGGCTGCAATTGTGAAGACTTTCGGATCAATGGACGAGCTAAAGAAACAATTTACGGACGCCGGCAAAACCCGCTTTGGAAGCGGCTGGGCATGGCTTAGCGTAGACAAGGACGGCAAACTGTTCGTATCATCTACTCCAAATCAGGACAACCCTCTTATGGATGTAGCCGAGAAGCACGGAACACCTATCCTTGGTATGGATGTCTGGGAGCATGCGTACTATCTGAAATATCAGAATAAGCGCCCTGACTATACAGAAGCTTTCTGGAATGTAATAAACTGGGAGGCCGTCTCAAAAAAGTACGATTCTATAGTTAAGTAATTAGTTAAGTTTGAATTAAGGGTAGAGGGTGTCCAAAAAGTGATTTTGGACACCCTCTTTTTTCTATGAATCTAAATTAGTAACCATTTCCATGCCGGTACAATATTAATTTGCTTACCATCGAGAGTTACTACACTCTCGGCATCCTTTGTTATTATAAAAAGATTGTCGCATCCTGTCTCTTGTGAAGCCTCCAGTATACCGGCTATCTCCCTTTCACGAGTATTCGGGTCATTTATTTCCCAGGCAACTTGTATGAGCTGTTTAACACTATCTGCGTGCTGTATAACAAAATCACATTCTCCCCCTCCCTGGTAATAAGTTATCTTGTCCAACGGTGCTTTTGTTCGGGTCAACTGTAAGAAAACAATATTTTCAAGACTCTTTCCATAATCATTACTTTGAGGGATAAGTACCGCTTCTCTTAAACCAATGTCTATACAGTAATATTTATCCTGCGATTGTTGTTCCTTTACCAGAGATCGGCTATACCTCGGTATACGCATAAACATAAATATATCACATAAGTAATTGGCCCAAAGGTACAAATCGTCCTTGCTCACTTTTAGTCCCTGCGACTTGATATCCTTATAAATGGCATTTATAGAGGTTGGTTTAGTCAGATTTCCCATAATGCGTTTTACAAAAAATCTCAACACATGTATGTTTGATATTTTATAATGCTCTGCCAAATCTTTAAGCAACATCGTATCAAAGTAACCATGCAGCAATTTTAATTGCTCCCACCTGGACTCAGTAAGGACCACCTCTGGAAAAGAACTTTGCTTAATATAAACATCAAAAGTTGTTCTTAACTTTGCTTTATCTTGTTCCAGATAGCTATTTGTGTTTATTCCCTTAAAGCGGCAATATTCATTGAAAGAGAGTGGATATGCCTTATACTCCAGCGGATACCCTCTTAATGCCGAACTTAATTCAGTTGAAAGCATTGTGGCATTACTACCACACAAATAGATGTTTTTGCAGTATGATTTGTATACACGCAGGACAAAGTACTCCCAGTCTTTTATGAGCTGAATTTCATCAAAGAACATGTAAATATCTTTAATAGGAGTGTCTGGAAACATCTCCATGTAAGAAGTGATTACAACATCCAGCTCTTCTGACGTCATATTAATCAAACGCTCGTCATCAAAACCTAACCATAGTATATTCTCGCGCGGAACGCCACTTTTTACAAGAGAATTTATTGTAATCTCCATCAATGTTGACTTACCACAACGACGTACACCGGGGATAGTGATAATCTTTTTGCGGCCTACAGGTAATATGAGATCTCTATCTATAACATCAAACGGAATCTCATTCTGTTTGATAGCCAAAAGTGACTTGATAACATCTTTTAACATACCCTTCCTTTATTATAGGACAAATATATGTTTTTATTTCCTAAATAAAAGGAAACCCTGAAAAGTTAAATTAAATCCATAATAATCTCCTCAGCACTCTCCTCTTTTCTCACCAGAGTGGCAATTTGACCTATCTCCAGCTCACCCTCATCCAGATCACCCAGGAAGATACCTGCTTTTGCGCGGCTTTTGCCCAGAAGTTCATTCATCTCCTCTGCAGATGCACCCCGGTTTTCTGCCTCAATAACAGCGGCGGAAAACTGATTGTCTGCCAGACGCGTGGGGGCCAGTTTTTTAAGAAGGAGTTTTGTCTCACCCTCTTTTAGTCCGCGGCAGCGGATTTTGAAATTTTCATGTGCCGAGCTCTCTTTGCATAGTGCAAATCGGGTCCCTATCTGAACACCCTCTGCCCCCAGAGCAAGGGCTGCTGTGAATTGGGCCTTTGTTGCAACTCCGCCTGCAGCAATCAGAGGAATTGTGATGGCCTCTCTCACTGCCGGAATGAGGCAAAATGTGGTGGTCTCCTCCCTTCCGTTGTGTCCGCCTGCCTCAAACCCTTCGGCAACAACTGCATCAACTCCCGCCTCCTGACACTTCAAAGCAAACGCGCTGCTTGAAACAACGTGTGCCACTTTAATTCCGTGCCCTTTCAGTACTGATGTCCACTTTTTAGGGCTTCCTGCCGATGTAAATACAATTGGAACCCTCTCCTCAATTATGATATTCATTATCTCCTCTATCTGCGGATAGAGAAGTGGTACATTCACTCCAAAGGGAAGTGTTACGCCATTTTCAGTAAGTGCTTCGCGGCAGCTTACTATGTGATGACGAAGATTATCGGGATGCATTGATCCTGCTCCCAAGAGCCCAAGCCCCCCTGCCTTGCTTACTGCCGATGCCAGCTTCCATCCGCTGCACCAAACCATCCCGCCCTGAATGATGGGATATTTAATTCCAAATAATTTGCAAACTCTGTTATCCATATGTATTAACAAAAGTACAAATTTTTATCTTTGCTTCCGGCAACTTAAACTTGAAGAACTATGTCTGAAATGAAACGTGACGGCTTTGGCAGCCGGTTTGGTGTATTGGTGGCTGTAGCCGGATCTGCGGTGGGCCTTGGCAATCTTTGGAGATTCCCCTATATGGTGGGAAATAACGGAGGTGCAGCGTTTATAATTATATATCTTCTGTTTGTAATACTGCTCTGCCTCCCCATAATGTTCTCCGAGTTCATTATCGGCCGCAGAACACAGTCAAATGTCTTTGGTGCAATCAACAAACTTGCTCCCAAGTCTCCGTTTTTATCAATAGGAGTTATAAGCGTAGTGGCATCAATATGTATCATGGCCTTTTACAGCGTTGTTGGAGGATGGACAATAGAATATATTTTCAAGTCTTTCTCTCCTGACTTCCTGACAGCAAACAGTGCGAGTCTCGAGAGCCAGTTTAAAGAGGCCTCTACATCTTCACTTGTTCCAATAGCCACCCATCTCGCCTTTTTGGGACTCTCAGCACTCATAGTTGTTGCCGGGATAAAAAACGGTATTGAAAAATACTCCAAAATCCTCATGCCTGTACTCTTCTTCCTTGTTATGCTACTGGCAATAAGGTCAATGACTCTTGATGGCTCCTCTGCCGGTATAAAATTTCTTTTCTATCCGGACTTCTCAAAAATAACCGGAGCCACCCTGATTGCGGCACTCGGGCAGGCCTTCTTCTCGCTTAGCCTTGGTATGGGCTGCATTATAACCTATGGTTCGTATGTAAAGAAAAACGAGAACCTCTTTAAGGTCTCTCTCATGACTGTTGCTGCCGATACCGGTTTTGCAATTCTTGCGGGGCTCGCTGTAATGCCTGCTGTATTTGCCTTTGGTATCTCCCCCGGACAGGGGCCAAGCCTTGTTTTTATTACCTTGCCACAGATATTTGCACAATTGCCTTTTGGAAATGTAATTGCAATAGCATTCTTTTTTATCCTGTTCATAGCAGCTATTACCTCTGCAATCTCATTACTGGAAGTTATAGTTGCATACTTCACCGAGGAGCTCAAACTCACACGAAAGGCAGCCGTACTTATTGCCTTCACAATTATTGGAATTTTTGGGACTCTAAGCTCTCTCTCCAATGGCGTACTGGCAGATGTTAAGATATTCGGCAAAACATTCTTTGATCTCTTTGACTACACCTCTTCAAACATCCTGCTCCCTGTAGGGGGTCTTCTGGTTGTGATGTTTGTTGGGTGGAGAATGAAAAAAGCCGACGTTCTGGACGAACTCACAAATGGGGGTTCTATCACAATAAAAGGTTTTGTTCTCAAGTGGATTATCTTCACAATAAAATTCCTTGCTCCAATTGCAATAGCACTTGTGCTCCTCAGCTCCATCGGCTTCATCAAACTATTCTAGAATCAGCCTTTATCTGATCTCTTTATAAACCTGGCAAATTGTACAGCAGGCGGGCCGGTAAGTGTATACACTTTACTTACAGGAACATATTTATGTGGCACAAAGTGAAATACCTGCCAGGCAGCAAAATCTCTGTCTTTGGATATAAGGACATCAAGCCTTGTTCCCCCTTGCTGCAAAAACTGAACAGGCTCGGTTGAGTCGTTAAGCTCCCCTTCAAGGATTTTTCTTGTGATTTCGCTCTTTTCAGAGGAAAGAAAGTATGATTTTCTCTCAATATGGCAACCTGTTGGTTCGTATATCTCTGTTTTTGGTTTAATTATATATACAATCGCACCAGCAATAATCAATATTACCCCGGCAACTCCGGACCAGAGAATTACTGCAAGTATCCCCGCAAGAATTAGTAAAAGTGAAGATGTTATAGTTGTAATGTTTGCCCTTTTGGCAATCTGAGGATGCGAAATCTCTCTCACATCGTTTGTTGTGATATTATCTGTGTTCATATTATAGTCTTGAAAAATTAATAAACTGGAAGAAGTTTTTCAAAGACCTGAACCTAAATTATAATCTCCCTGATTGCAAAAACGAAATACCTTTTGAGTGGCTCAAGAGAAGCAGATCTGGCCTCTCCGGAAATTACCGTTGCCATTCTGTAGATGTTTTCAATATCTCTTTGCCTGATGAGTGAAGAGCCTGATAATCTAGAAAGCATTTGACCTCCGTTTCCTTTTGCCGCAGGTGCAGTCTGTGGGTTCTCCGTGATTGCTGGCACTGTGGCAGGAGCAGATGATAGCATAGCCCCCTGGTTCTGATAAGAGGCTGTATATGCAAATTGATCATCGGCAGCGATGCATTCTCTTTCGCTCACCCTATAAGGAGAAGAGAGAAAAGTCAGAATTGCAAAAACAATAATCAGATAGCTCTTATTCATTATTAAGTGCAAAGATAGCCACTCTTTTTGTAAATTTGAGCATTAACCTAAATGATGACTATGACAAACAGTTTCAACCCCTGGCATTGTGTTTCGCCCGGAGACAAACTTCCAAATATTGTAAACGGAGTAATAGAAATCCCAAAGGGGAGCAGAGCCAAATACGAACTTGACAAAGAGAGCGGGCTCTTAAGACTTGACAGGGTTCTCTATACTTCTGTATACTACCCCGCAAACTATGGATTCATTCCACAAACCTATTGTGGTGATAAAGATCCGCTTGACATCCTGATTCTATCTCAGATAGAGGTGGTTCCGCTTACAATTGTACCGGCCAAGGTAATAGGAGTTATGAGGATGCTTGATGGTGGTGAGGCCGATGATAAAATCATTGCCGTTGCCGCCGGAGACCCAAGCGTAAGCCACTTCAACGATATCTCAGAATTGCCAAACCACTCCATATCTGAGATGTTCAGCTTTTTTGAAGATTACAAAAAGCTTGAAAACAAAACCGTGGTAGTTGAGAAATTCCTCGACAAACGCACTGCCATTAAGATTCTTAACGAGGCATTTGATCTCTACAACAAGTTGTTTAAAGACTCTTGCCCCTGCCGCGTCTGAAGAACTTCATACACCGCAGCCACTCAGGAACTTTTCCTCCTCGCTCACTTTGTTCTCTGTGGCGGAGGTTCCTTCGTGTCTCGGTTGATTCAGGTAGGGGTATGGGGTTGACCAAAAGTTTCCCACATGTGCATTATGATATTATTCCTATAATTTACAGGTGAATTTATCGTAAATCTAAAACCAGTAATGGTATAATGCTTTGATTGCATGACATATCACATGTCAGATCAAACTGCTTCTTGCAGATCTACTGGGAGTTACGGCGGTGCGGGTATGAAGGATAACCGGCCGGGAACCGGCCGTATAAACTGCGAAGCACCTTTTAAACTTGGCGGGAGGCGGTGAATTGGATCAAGACAGAAGGGGGTTTGACAGGAATATTCATTTATATAGCAGATAGTTAGACGCTTAAAAATTCATTTTTTGAAAAGTTTTTAAAAAAGCAATTTGCAATTGCTAGATTTATAAGCACATATACGAATATCCCTGTCAACCCGTGCCGGGCGTGAGGCCTGGCGGTTAACCGCCCGCCCGGCCTGAGTTGGCCATTAGGCAGATGATTTTTGCGAAACCCGTGCGGCTCTAAGTCTAAGATTATCAATGCATAGACAATCCACCTGTCAGGTGACCTGACAGGTGGATTGCTTATATTTAGGTAATCAGCGTGTTACAGCGGTGCGGGTATATATATAGATTACTTCTGGTCTTTGACGTGGGAAACTTTTGGTCAACCCGCGGAGGCATTTTTAGTCTGATTGATCGTTGACACTTAATCCCGCGAATCATCCGCTGGGTTAAGTGTTAACATAAAGACATACTGCGCATTACATCGGCCCGGGTAAAGAAGCCGATGCCCTGCTATCGAGCTAATTTACAAACTCTTGCCCCTGCCGCGTCTGAATATATCCAGCCCCACGCCTAAAGCAAGCAGAATTAGAAGCGCTCCTGATGCAATCCTGGAGTAAGTTGCCCCTTTATAGTATGAGTCCGGCCTGAACTCCATCTCAATAACCTTGCTTCCTGCCGGAACCTTTAAGGCTCTCAGGGTGTAGTTTGCCCTGAATATCTCTGCCGGTTTACCGTCTATAGTTGCAATCCATCCCGCTGGATACCACACCTCGCTAAACACGGCAACCCTGTCAGAGGTTGTTTCACATTGGTATGTTAGTTTGTTGGGAGAGTAGTTTGTAAGTTTTATTACATCCTCAAATGCAGGAGCATCAGCTGTTGTTATCTCACCTGCAAGAGATCTGAACTCTTCAGAAACTACTGCAGTATTTGAGAGATTAACATCAGAAATTGTATTTATCTCATCCAGGTTGTTTGCAACCCATGCTATTGAATCTACAAACCAGCAATTACCCATAGCTCTGTTATTAAGCAGAGGTGGATTCTGAGCCCCGATAACGATATATTTGGAATTTAACATATTCAGCACAGGTGTCTCTGTGTTATCCACCATAATCTGAGCCTCTTCCAGGGTCTTCACAGATGATAGCGAAGAGGCTATCTTCTGCATCTCAGGCATAATGTGGTAATCTATCATATCCTGATAGCGCTGAAGTTTTGCAGGACTGTAACCTCCAATTGTTTTGTGGTGGTAACTTATATGCGAATCGTTAAATGTGTTGATGCTTATATCCAGAACTCTGTAATTTGGATCCTTGTCTTCAAGTATAATATTATCAACAGGCCTGAGGGCATACTGCTGCTCAAATTCGCGGTTTTTGATAAAGTGAGAGTCATTCAGGTATCTCTTTCCGGCTCCCCACATATCTGCCAGAACTAAAATGCCTATTCCTCCGTATACCAGATACTTGAGCTTAGCGGGTGATAGCACCCTATTTTTGGATGATGCCTCTCTTCTGCCAAAGGCAAACCACAAAACTGCTGCTGCTGCAAGAATATAGAGAACAGACCTAAAGGCATCTGCCGATAAAAGTGATGCCCTGTCCTCTGCCAGCGTTGCCCTTATCTGTTCAGGTAAATTTGCATCTGCCGGAGAGGTGAATGAGCCGGCAACTGAGGGGAATATCATTGCTAAAAGTGCAAATCCGGCTGTAAGTACAAGAGCCGATATCATCCCGGTTTTAAATTTCTTCGCAGAAAACTCACTCTTCATGAGTTTTTCAATAACAAGCACTCCCATTAGCGGTACCAGTATCTGAAGAATTACAAGCACCATTGAAACCGTACGAAACTTGTTATACATTGGAATATACTTGAAAAAGAACTCAGTAAGTGGAAGGAAATTTGACCCCCAGGAGAGCAACACAGCCAGAAGTGTCACTCCAAGAGCCCACCACTTAACAGCCCCTCCAATTAAAAATAGGGCTAAAATAAAGAGGAATACCATTATTGCACCAAGATACATAGGTCCTGCAGTAAATGGCTGAGGCCCCCAGTAGAGAGGCATTTGTTTGATAATTTGGTCTGCACCCTGATATCCTCCACCTTTAAGGGCCTTATATGTTGCCGATTCTCTGTCAAGTTCTCCTGCGGATGAGCCTCCGTTGAAATTTGGAATGAAGAGGTTAGGTGTCTCCTCCGGACTGTATGACCAGCTGGTTGCATAGCCTATATCAAGCCCCTCCTGCTGCTTGCCCTGCTCTTTTGCCAGCTCAGAGCCTCCCCTCATAGTGTACTTTGAGTACTCATATGTAGGCCAGAGATGGTTAATATTGCTAGCGATGCCCAATCCGCCAAGCAGAAGCAAAAGGCCGGAGACCTTTAAAAACTTAAGAACTTTCTTCTCAGCGATATGGTTGTATAACTCTGCAAAGCCATACCCCAAAACAATTATCGCAAGATAGTATGTAATCTGCGGATGGTTTGCCTTAATTTGGAAACTTAGCGCAAATGCAAAAAGGATTGCCCCTAAAAATCCCTTTTTCCTGTATGCATATACTACAGCCGCAAGAACCCAGGGCATAAATGCTATCGCCACCATCTTTGAGTTATGCCCCACCTGAATTATCTGCATATTATAGCTGGCAAAAGAGATTGCTACAGCTCCCACAATTGAGAGCCAGGGATTAACTCCAAAGGCAAGGAAGAGGAGAAATGCACCAACCATGCTAATCAGCAGATAGCTAGGCGGTCTCTGGCCGGTAAGTTTATGAATTGCATTGTAGAAGATGTCAAGGAAGTCCCCGTCATACTTTAGGGAGATTGTTGTTGCCGGCATCCCTGAGAACATTGAGTTTGTCCAGAGGGCCGGATCCTGATCCGGGTGAGACTCGTTGTATGTAATAATCTCATTGGCCATCCCTCTCCAGGAGGCAATGTCGCTCTGATTTACCACCTTCCCGGAGAAGACCTGCGGGGTAAACATATATGCAAGCACATAAAACAGTGCAACTGCAGCCACATAGGGCAACCATATTTTCAGATTTTTCATATCTATTTTATCTTACAATCTCATCAAGCAGAAGAGCCAGCCTTTTCGTAAGCTCCCTTCTGGAATATATATCAATATTTCCGTCTGCAGGCGGTACCCCACCCGCAAGGTATTCGGCATACCTATCCTCAAGCCATCTTCTGCAGCCTCTCTCATCATCATAGTCAAACATTGCTCCTCCCTCACTCTCACCCAGGGCTATATCCATGTCTCCCCCCTTGGGACCAAAACCAAGTATCGGCCTTCTGGCTGCAAGATACTCAAAGAATTTTCCGGTGAGTATTCCCCTGCTCTCCGGCTCCATCCCTCCGGAGAGGAGAAGTAGCTGAGACGCCATCTGAAGCTCTGTTACCTTGTCATGAGACATATAGTCAATCCTCTCAAGATAGGGATCGAGGCCTGCTTTCTCAATTGATTTGAGTATTGTCCCGTCTGTATGCCCAACCAATCTTATTTTTAAGGCCGATGCAAATCCGGGGTCGTGTTTAGCCCACTTTGAAAGAACTCCCCACAACACTTCAGGATTCTGACTCTTAACAAAGAGACCTGTGTATGTAATTGAGAACTCTTTGTCCAGTGATGGCGCCTTCTGTTGAAAGTCAGCAGGGTCAAAACCATTTGTTATTACCGGGACTGCTCCCCCTCCCCTGACACTCTCAAGCTCCCCGGCAATTGTATTTGTTACCGTAAGCACAACATCGGCACCCTTTACAACCCCTCTCTCAAGCAAAGTGTGAAGAGCCTTTACCGGTGCCGAATATTTCATGTACTTAAATGTGAACATCTTTGTCCATGGGTCCCTGAAGTCTGCCAGCCACGGAATATTAAGTGACTTTGCCACCCCCTTTGCAATAAGATGCATTGAGTGTGGCGGACCGGTGCTTACAATTGCATCAACCGGATTCTCCCTGAGCCACCTTTTGAGGAATCTTCTTGAAGGGGCTATCCAGAGACATTTTGGATCCGGGATGAAGAGGTTGCTTCTGATAAAGAGAGAGAGTCCTCCTCCGGTATTTATAAATCCCGGCTTTATATCCCCCTTTTTCTTTCCTGTTAGTGTACGGTAAATTGAGTAGGGCTCAAGAATCTCTTTGCGAATAACCTCAACCCCCTGAGGAACCTCTCCTTCAAGAGTATTATCCACAGCCATCAGCTCAGGATTTGAAGGGGTATAGATTACAGGTTCCCATCCAAACTCCCTCAGATATTTGGTAAACTTAAGCCATCTCTGTACTCCGGAACCTCCGGATGGGGGCCAGTAATAGGTGATTATTAAAACCCTCTTCATATTGGTTTTCAGAAACTACTCTTTAATAAAAATATTATACAGTGCCCTCGCAACATCTGTCTGAATATTCACAAAACCTCCCTCGTAAACAGGGTTGCATCCGTTTGTAATGAGTACTATCCCAAATTTCTTCTCAGGCTCAAAAAACATTGCACTGTAAAGTCCGTAAGCAGATCCAGTATGACCCACCATTATCTCTCCCGGGATAAAGTTCTTGCTCTGTCTGAGTGCGAGGCCGTAGGTTTCACCTTCACCAGTCTCAACCACAGGGCTCTGCATAAGGCGAGAAGTCTCTTCTGATATAATTTTTCCGCCATTCTGCAATGCTCCGTAGTTCATGTGCATAATCATATATTTTGCAAGGTCTGTTGCCGATATCTTCATTCCGCCGGTAGGGCTGAAGAGCGGAGTGCTGTAACCCATCACATATCCACTATCCAGCTGTTTCGCGCGGCTTACATATGCTGCAGGCTGCGGTGCCGGAACAGAATCATAAAGAGAAACATACTTTGTTCTGTCAAGTGAGTCCGGATTGAAAGATGCATAAAGAGCCAGCGGTTCAAGAACTGTATGGCGTATAAACTGGTCAAACCTCTCCCCTGCCAGCTTTTCTGATATTGCCCCCAGAGTGTTGAAGCCAAGATTGCAATACTCATACTGCGATCCAGGCTCATAGCTGTTGTAAGATTTTGTAAACTCTTTATTCTTTTGAGGGTTGATTACATCAAGATTGAAATAGCCCTGACTATCATTAAGAGATGATGTGTGTGAGAGCAGCATCTTAACAGTTATAACCACATCCGGAAAAGCGGGATTTCTAACAGGGAACCCTGTAAGTTCGCTTACATCCTGATCCAGATTAATAAGACCCTTCTCCATTAGTGTAAGAAGAGCTGTTGTTGTGAATGATTTTGATATTGATGCAATACGGAAAACATCCCCCTCTGCAAGGAGAGTGCTATCCTCTAAGCTTTTATAACCAAATGACTGTGTGTAGATTATCTCACCCCCCTTTACCACTGCAACGGCAAGTCCCACTGCAGAGTTTTTCTCCATTACCCTGGTCATCTCCTCTTGTGCCATCTCCTCCTTTGAGGGCGAGCAATTTGTTGTGGTCAGAACCATCACACAGATGGCTGCCATAAGTGCGGTAAATCGTAAGATTTTCATAGTCGGTATTAATTGTTTGATAATGTACAAAGATAGAGTTTTGAAGCAAAATATATCTATTTTTGTAGGAATGAAGGGCGACAAGAATATAGTGGAAACTCCTTTGATGAAGCAGTATCTCTCCATAAAGGCGAAATACCCTGATGCTATTTTGCTGTTTCGTGTGGGAGACTTCTACGAGACATTCGGCGAGGATGCAATTACAGCCTCTGCCGTGCTTGGAATTGTCCTTACAAAAAGGGGTAACGGATCTGCTCAGTTTATTGAACTGGCAGGCTTCCCGCACCACTCCATTGACAGTTATCTGCCCAAGCTGGTCAGGGCCGGATATAAAGTTGCTGTCTGTGACCAGCTGGAAGATCCAAAACTCACAAAGAAGATTGTTAAAAGAGGAATTACTGAGCTTGTAACTCCCGGTGTAGCTTATAATGAACAACTGCTTAGCCAGAAGGAGAACAACTATCTGGCTGCTCTCCATTTTGAAAAGGAGAGAGCAGGGATAGCCTTTCTGGATATATCCACTGGTTCATTCAGGGTAGCTCAGGGCTCCCTTGATTATATAGAGCTTCTGCTTGCAAGCTTTGCCCCAAAGGAGGTACTGCTGCAGAAAGGGTATAAAAAAGGATTTGAGGAGAGATTCGGAAGAGATATTTATATCACTCCTATGGATGAGTGGGCCTTTGTTCAGGATGCTGCCCGCGAAAAACTTCTTGAACAGCTTCAGGTTAAAAGTCTTAAGGGTTTTGGAATTGAGGAGCTTCCCCTTGCTGCAACCGCTGCAGGAAGCATACTCTTTTATCTTGATATTACAAGACACAGCTCCCTGGGCCATCTATGCTCTATCTCCCGCATTGATGAGGAGGAGCATGTATGGATTGACAAATTCACATTCAGAAATCTTGAGATTTTTGGGAGTCAGGCAGAGGGTGGAGCCTCTCTTGTATCTGTTGTTGACAAAAGCTCCTCCCCCATGGGAGCGCGGCTCCTGAGGAACTGGCTTGCTATGCCTGTTAAGAGTCTTAATGAGCTTAACAGCAGACACAATATTGTTGAACTTTTATATAAAGATGATACACGCCGCGCACCTCTGCGCAATATCCTCTCTGAAATAGGTGATCTTGAACGCGTCGCCTCCAAAGCTGCGGCCGGCAAAATCTCTCCGCGCGAAGCTGTCCAGCTTAAAAGAGGACTGGAGCAGATGGAGCCCGTTAAAGATATCTGCAGAGAGATTGCAGCAGAGTCAATACTCCCCTTTGCTTCTGAATTAACACTTCTGTCGGAAGGGCTGGATGAGTGTTCGGCCTTAAAAGATAGGCTGGAGAGGGAGTTGCTTCCGGATCCTGCCGGGCAATTTGGAAAGGGTGATATTATTGCAGCCGGGGTAAACAGAGAACTTGACGAACTCAGACACATTGCAAGACACGGAAAAGAGTACCTTAATCAACTACAGGAGAGGGAGACAGAGCGGACAGGAATCTCTTCTCTTAAGGTTAGCTATAATAATGTCTTTGGTTACTACTTAGAGGTTAGAAATACACATAAGGATAAGGTTCCGCCGGAGTGGATCCGCAAACAGACACTGGTTAATGCAGAGAGATACATAACTCAGGAGCTTAAGGAATACGAAGAGAAGATACTTGGCGCAGAGGAGAAGATGCTCTCTATAGAACAGGCTATTTTTGCCAATCTTATCATTTCCATCCAAAATAACATTCCGGTAATACAGAAAAACTCTGCAATTATGGCAAAGATTGACTTACTTGCTGGTTTTGCGGAAGTTGCAAGGACAAATAAATATAACAGACCAAATGTTACCGAGGGTAACTCTATAGTTATAAAAGCTGGCAGGCATCCGGTAATTGAAAAATTACTGCCGGCAGGAGAGGAGTATATTGCCAATGATTTGGAATTAGACTCAGATAACCAGCAGATTATAATATTAACCGGACCAAATATGGCCGGTAAGAGTGCACTTTTAAGGCAAACGGCCCTGATTGTCCTTCTGGCTCAGGCGGGAAGCTTTGTTCCGGCAGATGCTGCAGAGATTGGAATGGTTGATAAAATATTCACAAGAGTGGGTGCTTCTGATAATATATCACGAGGAGAGAGTACCTTTATGGTGGAGATGCTTGAAACGGCAACAATCCTGCACAATCTTTCAGAAAGATCCCTCGTGCTGCTTGATGAGATAGGAAGAGGGACAAGCACATACGATGGAATGTCCATAGCATGGTCAATTGTTGAGTATCTTCACGAGCATCCTCGTTTTAGAGCTAAAACGCTGTTTGCAACACACTACCACGAACTCAACGACCTTGAACAGACATTCTCCAGGGTAAAAAATTTCCACATCTCTGTTAAAGAGGTTGATAAAAGGGTAATATTCCTTAGAAAGCTTGTACCGGGAGGAGTTGCCCATAGCTTTGGTATCCATGTGGCCAGAATGGCGGGAATGCCTGCAGATGTTGTTAGGAGGGCAGAGAGGGTTCTAAAGCAGCTTGAATCCAAAGAGGGTCCAAAAAATGGGAAGAGACGGGTAACCTTAAATGACGATGCTGTGCAACTCTCTTTTTTCCAGCTTGATGACCCGGTCCTACTCTCAATAAGAGACGAACTTAAGGACCTGGATATAAACACAATTTCTCCACTGGAGGCTTTTGACAAACTCCGGAGTATTAAAAAGAAGACAGGACTATAACAAATTGAGAATATGATAAAGATCTACAGGAGGGTCGTAATGATCTTCAAGCTTATGCTGGAGAGTATAAGTTTCGCATTTGGATCGCTGAGGGGCGATAAATTCAGGACCTTCCTTTCACTTTTTGGAGTAAGTATTGGAATTTTCTCGATTGTTACTGTATTTACGGCTATTGATGCCCTAAAAAGCAATGTAGAATCAGGGCTGAACAGCTTTGGAGGACAAACTGTCTATGTCCAGCAGTTCCCTTTTGCTCCGCCTGAGGGTGAAGAGTACAAATGGTGGGAGTATATGAACAGACCAAGACCAAAATTTGAGGAGTATCTGTTTCTTAAGTCAAATGCAAGAAATCTTGATGCTGCTGCTTATGTTGTATTTACAAACAGAACCCTTAAGTACAAGAGAGCCTCTTTCAGCAATGGTTTTATTACTGCTGCAACACCTGAGTGGGGAGAGATTGCAAATGTAGAGATTGAAAAGGGTAGATATTTTTCACACTATGAGGCAAACTCCTCAATACCTGCTGTAATTCTCGGCTATGAGGTTGCTGCCGCACTCTTCGCAAACGGAGAGGATCCGCTTGATAAAGTTATTAAAATTGGAAGTTCAAGCGCACGGGTTATTGGTGTACAGAAAAAGGCAGGTGAGAGTATAGTAAATATTTTTGATACAGATAATTCCATTCTTATAACATACAACTTTGCCGCAACAATAATGAATGTAAAAAACACAGAGGGGATGATCTGTGTGACACCATCTGCAACAGTTGAGAGGGAGGAGTTCCTTCAGGAGATGCGCCAGCTTCTCAGGGCTGCAAGAAGGTTAAAGCCAAAACAGAACGACAACTTTGCCCTTAATGAAATGACATTCTTGCTAAATCAGACTAAAGCAATATTTGGTGGTATCAATATGGCCGGGTGGATAATCGGAGGTTTTTCAATACTTATAGGTGGTTTTGGTATTGCCAACATAATGTTTGTTTCGGTAAAGGAGCGGACAAATCTTATTGGTATACAGAAGGCTCTCGGGGCTAAAAAGTATATGATCCTTACTCAGTTTCTTGCAGAGGCTGCTGTACTGGCACTAGCCGGAGGGGCAATAGGTCTTCTGCTGGTTGGGGGTGTTGTACTTGCCCTTAAGGGAAATGAATCATTCCCTATGACACTAAGTTTTTACAATATTTTCAGGGGATTAATGATTTCATCTGTTATTGGAATTGTTGCCGGTCTTCTTCCTGCCTGGACTGCGGCTAACCTGAATCCGGTTGATGCAATCAATTCAAAATAGCATTAAATATTCTGCAAATAGCTAACAAGATTGGTGTCTCGATCAATACCCAATTTCTGTCTCAGACGCTGACGAGCTTTTTTAAGAGCCTCTTCTGACTGGAATGTTATGTTTGCTATATCTTTACTGCTCATATTCAGTTTTAGAAATGCACACAGTTTTCTTTCGTTTGCAGTAAGATCCGGGAAATTACTATTAAGCTTTTCGTAAAAAGAGCTGTGTACCTTCTGGAAAAGCAGTTCAAACTCTTTCCAGTTTGAGCTGCGGGAAATTCTTTTAAAATCTGAAATCATAGCCAGAACAACCCTTTTTCCCTCCGGTGTTATTGTATCTATAATTGATTCGAGCATTCTTACTCTCTCTGCATCTCGTTCCGAATTCTGAATTAGTTTAAGTGATGCGGCAGTCAGAGATCTCTGATTATCCTCAAGTTCCCTATTAATCCTTTCAATCTCCTGTTCAAGCAGCCTTTTTTTCTCCGTCTCCATTCTGCGGAGAGCTTCGTTTGCCTGTTTGTTAAAACGGTATAGACGGAGTATGTATAATGCAAGCAGCGACACAAGGATAAAACTTACAGAAAGAGTTAAGATAATTGCATACTGCTGTTTTCTTTTAGCTGACTGAACCTCATCCTTTTTACTCTGCTCTAAGGCTATCGCCTGCCTCTCTTTTTCAAATCTGTAAGTGTACTCCAGCTCTGTAATTTTCCTGACATTGTTTTCGTTAAATATCTTATCACTCAACTCCTTATATAGTTGATTGTGGATATACGCACCTTTAAAGTTGTTTGTTTTCGCATAAATCTCTGCAAGCAGATTATGTGAATCTTTTTCAGTCTCAATAATTTTAAGATTTTTTGCTATTTCAAGACTGCTTCTTGCATAGTCGAGGGCGCGGGAAAACTCCTTTTGATCATAATATATTATAGCAATCTGTAACTTTGCTAAGCTTTCAGATGACTTCATTCCATTCTCCTCTGATAAGCTTAGTGCCTCCTGATAAAACTCCAGAGCCTTTTGTTTTTCTGAATGTTTATAATAAAACAGACCCGTATTAAGGAGGATGTTTATCTGAAGAGGCAAAATTTTCAAATCCTTGCTAATAACGAGTGCCTTCTGGAGATACTCCATTGCTTGCTCATTATTTGTCTGCATATAGATAAGCCCAATATTGAGCAATCCGCCTGCCAGGGTATGTTTATCTCCGGCGTTCCCGGCAATTTCAATTACTTTTTGGTTGTATTCAAGTGCCTTTTCGTAGTTCTTCTGGGTAAAATATATACTTCCTATACTAACCAGACTTTTGGATACGGCACTTGTCTCCCGCATCTCTTCACGAATTTTTAATCCGTTATGCAAACACTCAAGAGCTATAGGGTAGTTACCCTGTGTTGTGTATATATTGCCCATTGAGTTATAGCATATGGCAGCCCCATTTTTATCACCCGCTTTAAGTAAAACGCGCAGGGCTTCGTTATAACCCTCTAAAGCCTTTTCAACCTTTCCCATGCGGTTATGTGCCTGTGATATGTTGATAAAATACTTCCCCAGCTCGTGCGGGTCATTAAGTTCTTTAGCTATTTCAATCGCTTTCCGATAGTATACGATGGCCAAAGAGTCACGGCCTGTCACTCCGAAAACTGTCCCAATCGCATTTGTATATTTGCCTTCACCCTGCTTATATTTATTCCTCTCTGCTATATCCAGTGCGTTTTGAAAAAAGGCAAGCGAACCATTGGGATCAACTCCCATATTGGCTATGCCAAGCAACCATAAACTCTCAGCCCTCCCTTTTTCAAACCCCAGCTCTTTTGCAAGTTTAAAGCTCTCTTCTGCATATACCCTTGTTTTCTCTTTATCACTAAAATATGCTTCGTAGGCGACTTCGTTAAGAATATTAACCCTTGTCGTATCCCTGGTTTTATAATTGTTAAGCCGGTTTTCCAGACTATCAATTTTTGATGTGCGGCCTGTTAAAGTGAAACAGAACAGAGTAAAAAATACAACCAGAAGATTGATGGTGCGTAAGGTTCTTAATAACATCAGATAATTTGTAAAACGGTAAAAGCAGGCAATTATAGTAAATATTTTCTGCTTGTCCACTTTTTGTCCCCCCTGCTTTTGGATTATATTCTTGAGTCAGGGCATATCTTTGCCTCAAGTTTTAACTCACAAAAATTAAATTTTACAACAATGAAGAAACTAACTTTAGTTCTCTCTTTTCTTACACTCCTGTGTGCAACCAGTGTAATGGCACAAAACAATCCCTCTCTGTTCGGAAACAACAGCAAACACATCAGAGCAGGTATCGGTCTTAACTCTTATGGAATTCCCATTGAGGTATCCTACGATCAAGGCTTCAAACAGAATCTTTTTGGTGTGAATAAACTGAATCTTGGCCTTGGAGGCTATCTGGGATACTACGGACACAATGAAAAAATAGGTTATCTGGTAGATGAAGGTGACTATGGATATAAATATTCACATATAGTTTTAGGTGTAAGAGGTCTGTTTCACTATCCTTTAATTCCAAAAATTGACACCTATGCAGGGATAATGCTTGGATACAACATTGCCAGTGCAAGATACTATGGTGCAGGAATCGATCCGGGTAATGCAGCTGCAGGCGGACTGGCCTTTGGTGGTGTTGTAGGTGCTCGCTACCAGTTTAACTCCAAATGGGGTATATACGCAGAGGCAGGATATTCAATATCTTACTTAAGTTTTGGACTGGTATACAGTTTATAGTTTGAAATCTAGCTGTAGATGAGTTTGGTCAGTTCAACAAACTCATCTACACTTAGTTGTTCCGGACGCATCCCAAACAGATAACTTTCCGGAGGAGTTCTCCCCTCAAGAAGTTGTTTGACTGAATTCCTGACAGCCTTTCTCCTCTGATTGAATGACGCTTTTACAACTCTTTTGAATTGTATCTCATCGCAACCAAGTATTTCACGGGAGTTTCTCTTTAGTGAAATTACTGCAGATTTAACCTTTGGAGGGGGGATAAAGCTACCGGGCTCCACTGTAAAGAGGTAGTCAATATCATACCACGCCTGGAGCAAAACCGAGAGTATTCCGTAGCTCTTATTCCCCGGAGGGGATGCTAGCCTCTCTGCAACCTCTTTCTGAAGCATGCATACAATTTGAGGGACCTGCTCCCTGTAATCAAGCAGTTTAAAGAAAATCTGTGAAGATATATTGTAAGGAAAATTCCCAATCACAGAAAAGCTACCCTTAAAAATTTCTCCAAGATCCATATTGAGGAAATCACCCTCAAGCAGATTTTCACCCATCTGAGGATAATTTTTCTTCAAATACTCTATTGACTCTCTGTCAATCTCTGCTGCTCTGAATGTTATATTCCCCAGATTTACAAGATGCTGAGTAAGAACCCCTGTTCCTGGTCCAATCTCCAGCACATCTGCAGATAGGTTTAGATCAAGTGACTCTACAATCCTCTCAGCAATTTTCTGATCCTTCAGAAAGTGCTGCCCCAGTGATTTTTTTGCCTTTACATACATATTGCAAAGGTAGTAAAATAATAAGGCCCCTGCTCTTTACCAGCTTCGTGTTATTCTAAGCACAACCGGCAGGTGATCACTAATACCTCCGTTATATCTTGGGCCGATAAAACTCCTTTTAGGTTTAACGCCCAGAAAAGCTCTGTCCTTTTCAAGAAGATGGGGATGAGAATAGATAAATGATGAGGTATCTGTACAGAAAACCGGTTCTAAGTTGTTCACCATATTTGCTGAGACCATAAAATGGTCAATTGTCTCCCATTTTCCGTTGTACTTTATTGTTCCAGGGGCTCCTCTTTTTACAGGAGAGAGAATATTAAGAGGTCGTACCATTGGAGATACTAAATCAGCCTCTTCATTAAGATCCCCCATAGCAATAATATTTGCTGATTGATTGATCGCAAGTATTGAGTCAACCTCCCCGGTAAAAGCGGCAGCGGCAGCCTCTCTCAGAGGAGTGGATGCTCTCACTCCTCCCCATTTGGATGGCCAGTGCATAACAAAGAGGTGGAGTGTATCCAGATGGTCAAGAACCCCCTTTACATAAAGAATGCTTCTGGTTCTCAAAAGCTCCCCTTCATTATTAATGACTGGCTTAAACTTTCTGTACAGAACCTTGAATCTCTCTTTTTTGTAGAAAAGAGCAACATCAATTCCTCTGTGGTCAGGCGATTCGGCGTGAACAATTCCGTACTCTCCCCTGGCTAGAGCGGTAACATTTACCAGACGCCAGGCTACCTGGAAATTTTCTATCTCTGAAACCCCTATGATTACCGGCAAATTACCCTCTGATGCTATAAAAATGTGTTTGGCGACTCTGTTAACTTTTTCGTAAAAACGGACAGAGGATGTAAATAGATTTTCAAGGTTCCAGAATATCATAATGCAATCCTCTCCCGTACGAAACAGAACAGAAATAAGCAAAGACAGAAGTATGGTTTTCATGTTTCAAATTTATTAATCGTTGTTCAATCATAATGTTTTGCAGTTTATATATATCTGATTATGAATAAGAATCCCTCCATTTTAGAAATAATGGTATTTTTTGTCTAATTTCGCAGCCTCAAATAATTAAAATAGAATTTTATGGCATTGAAATGCGGAATAGTGGGACTGCCCAATGTGGGAAAATCTACACTTTTCAATTGTATAAGCTCAGGAAAGGCACAATCTGCCAATTTTCCATTCTGTACAATTGAACCAAACATAGGCTCCACAATTGTTCCGGATGAGAGACTCCAGGTGCTGGAAAAACTTGTTAAACCAAACAGAGTTGTTCCTGCAACAGTTGAGATAGTTGATATTGCAGGCCTTGTCAAAGGGGCCAGCAAAGGAGAGGGGCTTGGTAATCAGTTTCTTGCAAACATCAGAGAGACCGATGCAATTATACATGTTCTAAGGTGCTTTGATGATCCAAATATTGTACATGTTGACGGCAATATTAACCCTGTAAGAGATAAAGAGATTATTGACACAGAGCTTCAGATTAAAGACCTTGACACTGTTGAAAACAGAATTGGCAAAGTTCAGAAGCAGGCTCAGACAGGTGGAGATAAAAATGCCAAAAGGATGTATGATATTCTGGTTAAATTCAGGGAGGCTTTAATGCAGGGAAAATCGGCCAGAACTGTAGTTTTTGAAAACGCTGAGGATGAGAAAATGGCAAAAGAGCTCTTCCTTCTGACCAATAAACCTGTTCTGTATGTCTGCAATGTTGACGAAGGTGCCGCAAAAACCGGAAACAACTATGTAGAGATGGTAAAGGAGGCAATAAAGGATGAAGATGCCCAGATGCTTGTTGTTGCAGCCAAAATTGAATCTGAGATTGCAGAACTTGAGAGTTTTGAGGAGAGGGAAATGTTCCTTACAGAGCTTGGCCTGGACTCTTCCGGTGTGGCCCGGCTTATCAGAACGGCCTATGCTCTTCTTAATTTACAGACATATTTTACCGCCGGAGTACAGGAGGTAAGAGCATGGACCTTCCCAAAAGGGGCAAAGGCTCCCCAGGCAGCAGGAGTTATCCATACAGACTTTGAAAAAGGCTTTATACGGGCCGAGGTTATCAAGTATGAGGACTATGTAAAATACGGCTCTGAAAACGCCTGTAAAGAGGCAGGAAAGATGGGTGTAGAGGGTAAAGAGTACATTGTTCAGGACGGAGACATAATGCACTTCAGATTTAATGTGTAGAAACAATATACAATAATCATAAAAGAGAGGCTGCCCCGGTTACAGGACAGCCTCTCTCTTGTTAATATTCGTATGTAGGTCTAGAAGAACTTAAGTCTGTTATCTTTTACCTTACCGGTTTTCTCAAATATACTCTGAAGTTGCTGCAGTTTGTATGAGAACATTTGTCCGCTTCTCATTTTTGCATCTTGCTCTGTGAAGAATTCTCCCTGAGTTCTTGCATCAACATTAAATAGATAGATGCCTAAGTTTCCTTTAACAGGCCCTGTCAGTTTGTTCTCTGGAGCACTTGTTGCTGCTCCAATAAAAACAGGGTCCATGGACTGAGCTCCCATTGCCCCGAATGAAATCCCGCTCTGTTTGCTTACTGTTGTACCAAGAATCTCGGCAACAGTCTCAATACTGTTTGTTCCGGCCAACTTCTCCTTTACACTCTGGAAGAACTTCTCGTTGGTCTTCTCCATTTGAAGGACTGTCTTAATATTATCCTTGATAGCGTCAAACGGCTGGATTCCTGCCTCTCTTACTCCTGTAACAGCTACTACAAAGAAATATTTATTGTCAATAGATATAATCTGAGAGACATCATTCTTTTTAGCTTCGTAAATCCACCTGCTTATAGGTCTGGCATTATTGTATGTTGCAACTGTCTTTGCTCCCTCTTCAATTCCTACGGCAGGAACAACTGAGAGATTCATCTCTTTAACGGCTGCCTGGAATTGCTCCATTTTGCCGTCAGCTTTAGATGCCAGTTCGTTTGCTTTTGAGTAGTAATCCTGGAATGTCTGTTTACTTGCCACAGCACTCTTCTCAAGCAGTGCAATCTGAACCTTCTTTACAGGAGCAGTCCTTTTGGAGGCCTTAACAATATGGAGACCATAGCTGGTTGCAACCTTAAGTGGTTTATTAAGCGGAGCTGTAAAGCAAGTATCAAGACCCGGAAGTTTCATAAGCTGAGTCATCCAGCCAAGTTCACCGGGAGCAACATTTGGATTTTTATCCAAAGAGTTCTCAGCAGCAAGAGTCTGGAAATCTGCACCTCCGTCAATAAGTTTGATAAGCGAATCTGCCTTAGCCATAGCTACCTCAGGAGCGCTGTTGTCAAGAAGAATATGCTCTACAAAAACTGAATCCGCAACACTCTTAATAGCATTTATTCTGGCTGCTCTGAATGTGTTACCCTCCTGGAATACAGGAAGAACAGCTGTTAAAGGAGCACTAAACGCAAAGCTGTCAAGCGCAGGAGATATAGAGGCTAGCTCTCCTTGCTTGAAGAGATAGTCGCTTAATTGTTTCTCTGAGTTTCTTGCTAGGAAAGACTTAAGATTGGTTGTAGTGGTAAACTCTTCGTAAACCTTCTCAATATCCTCTTTGGCAAGCTTGATGTCTTCTGCAGAAGGAATAACTTCAAAGACAACATAGTCAATGTCTCTGCTAGCCTTCATATCAAACTTAGCTTTGTTCTTGTTATAGTAATCCTTTATCTCTTGCTGAGAAACGGTTACAGTTGTGTCCGGCATAAAACCAAACGGTTGCATTACAAACGACACATCTGAAGTTGTGTTGTTCTCTGCAATTACCCTTTTCATCTCAACAGGGCTTGTTATAGTGCTCTTATCAAGCAGAGAGATATATTTTGTGAACATCTGGTCATTTTTGATACTTTTCTCAAGGAAACTCCAGTATGTCGCAAGATTACCTGATTCATCCTGAGGGATTGCCTTTACAAACTCAACAAGTTTGTTTCTGTCAAATGAGCCGTCCTGGCCCATGAAAGATTGCTCTCTCATAAGTACAGGTGATATTGATGTGCCCTGTGTAAGGTCAAGCAGCTCCTCCTCTCCTACTCCTATTCCGGCATTTTCTATTGATGGAATGAGAACATACTCTCCCATCAGGTCCTGCCATGCACTTTCGTTAACCATCTCCTGACCCTGTTCGTCAAGTGAAGCCTGGCCGGTAACCATCTGTTGAATCTGAGTAAAGTAGTCTATCTTTTTCTGGAACTCCTGGTAAGAGATTGCCTTGCCATTCATCTCTCCAACATCATATTTGGAGGTGAACATTGAGATAGCCGATTGCAATGTTTGTGCGTCAACTATAAAGGAAAGAAGTGCTATACCGATGATTACGGTAATGAAGACTCCCATTCTGACGCGGATCTTCTCGAGAACTGCCATTTTGTTTATTGTTAGATTAAATAGTTATTTTCTTGTAAGGCGCGAAGATAGTAATTTTTTTGTTCACCACACCTATTATAGGCCAAGGAGTTTGAGCCTCACCAGCTCCAGCCTGCTGCGTGTGGTTCTGAGTATTGTTATCTGGATATTTTCATATGTAAGAACATCTCCCTGCCTTGGAATATTCTCATTAAACCAGGTTATAAACCCTCCCAGAGTCTCATACTCTTCGCTCTCCGGAATCTCAAGTTCATACTCCCTGTTTAAATATTTTATCTCTAGCCTGGCAGAGAATATAAACTCACCCTCTCCTGTCTGTTTTTCGCGGAATTCGTCATTATCAAGCTCGTCAGAAATCTCTCCGAATATCTCCTCAATAAGATCTTCCAAAGTAACAATCCCAGCAGTCCCGCCCCATTTATCCAGAACAACAGCTATGGATCCTCTGTTTTTGGTCATAGTAGCAAGCAGATCTTTTGCTCCCATCTCTTCAGGATAGTACTCAATTTTTCTCAGTAATTCCCCTGCAGATTTTTTACCTGAAAGAAGATCTTTTGAGTGTATATAACCTGTAATCCTGTCAATATTTCCATCATAGACAGGGATTCTTGAGTAGTTTGAGTCCCTGAAAAGTGTTAGAATCTCTTCCGGTGTCGCCCCTGAGGAGATGGCCACAACCTCTGTTCTGGGTATCATGCACTCCCTCAGCAGTACATCGGGGAAGTTTATAGCATTATGAATTATTTCTGCCTCTGCCGACTCCTCTTCCTCCTCCTCAATAATCATAGAGGGGTTGTCTGCCCTTCTCAGCGAGAGCGGACTTGTGACCCTGGAGACAAAGAGAGCAAACCAGTACATATTCATCAATATCACATCCGGATACCTTGATGCAATCCATTTTGGAAGTACGGTACCGATAAAGATAATTATCAACGCAGATATTAAAATAATAACAGAAACCTTAGCATAAAACGGCATATCTCCCGGCAGCCAGCCTTTAAAGGCCAGAACTGTGAAAGAGATTGTTGCCAAAGCTGTCATTACACTCCGGAAAAACTTGAAGGACCATAACAGAAGCACCTTGTTCCCGAGTAGTCTCTCTGCATGTATTGCGTAAGGCTTCTCTTGTTTAATATCAAGCTCTATCCTCAATCTGTTGCAGGAAGTAAGAGCCGTCTCTGTTAGTGTTGCTGTGATAAAGAGTATCAGCCCAACCATGGCTATAATAATTGCAGTAATCATACTCCGGGTTTGATTATTGGTTTGGCCAGCAGCGGCCCTACAAAATTAACAGTATCTATATAAAGAACCTCTGTTGAGTCCTTTATTATGCTGTAACTATCAAATGGTTTAAGAATTATTGCGTTTCTTGCAAGTTCGTCAGACTCCATTCCGTACCCCTGCATATACATTGTTGGTGATTTAACCTGTACATAGCAGTGAGTAAAAATCTTCTTTTCAGTTCTGTCCCAGTAAATAGTATCGGTTTCAATTGTCTCCCCTTTGATATAGTTAGTAATAACTACATCTCCGTATGCCTCCCACTTATCCTGAGATTTCCCTTTTATATGCCTTGCTACTTTGGCTGTAATCTCTGTTTCCAGCAGTCCGTCCGGAGTAAACGCCTTTATATTCATCCCGTTTGGAAAGATATCATAGGGTGGGATTTTTTTTGAATAGCTCTCCATCAACGGAGCATAAACCCTCATTGATAATCTCCCCCCCTTAGACTGATCAAGTATCATCTCTTCAACTATTTGGGTTGGAACAGAGGAGGGATCTATAACCTCTGTAACAGGCAATTCTTCCTTGCAGGAAAAAAGAAGTGTAGCAACCACTAATGTGGCTGCTACAAATCTCATTTTGTTTTTCAGTATGTTGCCTGTGGCAGACATTTATTTACGAGTCCTTACGGTTGTATTCTCTCTCATTCCGCTGCAAGAAGCAGTATATGAATTCCCATCAACAATATCGTACATAAAAGCCTCCTCCTGTAATGGGAAGTACTGGCGATATGTTGATATAAGTTTGTCCGCATCCTCAGCAAGTGAAGAATCAGCATTTTTAGCTTTTACAAAGTAGTCAACTGCTACCCACCATTTGGCTCTGGATTCAATTTCATTTCCTCCGCATTTTGATGAAGCCCATATTGAACCCATCAGCATATAAACCTTACCTGCCATTGAAGGATCCTTCTCAACAATCTGTCTTGCAGAAGAGGCTGCCATTGAAAGGTTTTCAAGTTTTGCAAGGTAGTAAGAGCCCAGTTCGTAAAGCATTTGGGCATCTTCATTTGCAGGAGATGCAGGATCGTCAATTGCCTCCTGAAGAGATTTCACTGCGTTTGCGTGGTCCTCCTTAATAGAGTATAACTTATACAGATAGTAAGCTGTGTGATATGAAGGCTCTATTCTGTGAAGTGACTCCACTGATTTAAGGAACAGTGGTTCAGAGAAACAACCACCCTCATTAAGTAGCTTGACAATACCTGAAACAAGCTCTTTGTTATTAGGATCTGCCTCATATTTAGGGGTAAACAGAGTTACTATATTCTCGCAACTGGCAACACCACTTACAGCAAAAAGATTGTCTATATCCTTCTTTGCCTGTGGAGCATCCGGATGGTTTGCCTGAATCTGTGCCTCTACCATTGGTGAAAGCTGGGAATAAAGGCTCATTACCTTTTCAGAATCAATTACCTTATTGTTAAAAAGAGCAGATGCACGCTGCATTGCAAGAACCATAATAGATGGCTCTGCACTAGCTCCAAAGGTGTTAACATTCTGCATAAGCGCATCAAAAATCAGTTTATCGTCACTACCTCTGAAATTAACAAGATCAATTACTTTATTTGTTTGTGCACCAAGAGCATATTTTGGAAAATATTCAGTTCTCAGATCATACATCAAAAGCAGAGAGTCAACAAGTTTTTCTTTAACTGCTGCATTACCCTCATTCTTTTCAATTAAAAATCTGTAAATTTTTTGCCCGTCTACATATAGAGTCTGTCTCAGACCCGGAGGGCAATATTTAAAAGCATCTCTCCATAGCGGAGCTGCTTCATTCAGGTTCCCCTGTTTCATGTAATCTGTATAGAAAGAGAGGCTCCTCACGCACTCAACACTATCTTTGCCAAACCTGCCCTGTGCCGTTAAATTTGACGAAAAGGCAAATAATGCAAAAAATAATAATACACTTAATTTCTTCATAACCGGTTAATTATATTTATTTTAAGTTTAGTCATACCTGTATTTCTGGAACCAAATATCGTAGAGACTTATGTTAAGGTTTAACATAATATATCTCTCCCTTGCCATCCCATTCTTCATAGAGCCTCTCTGACCCATGTCCAGAGATATGCCCACCGAGTTGTACCATCTGTAAACCGGCAGATTTGCTCCTATTGTAATACCAACAGAGTTAACCTGATTCCCGTTTACGGAAATGTAGGATCTGTCGTAGTAGACTCCAGCTCTGTATGTCGCTCTTCTAAGGTAGTAGCGTACATCATATCTGTTTGGAATAAACTCCCCTCCAAGCTTAACCGCCCAGCTGGTAGCAGGTTTAAATGTTACTCCCGGGGTGGAGGGCATCTCAGCATCTTTCCAGTCCTGATATGTGAAGTCCATTCCCAAAAGCCACTTATCTCTTTTCCTGTATGAAATCCCAACTCCAAGTTCAGATGGAACCTCTAATCCTGTTTCGTTTCTGAAATTGTAAAAAACGGTATCTGCCTCTCCTGTTGCCGGAATAGTAAATCCATAGCTGGCACTCTCACCCTTTAACTTACTGCCAAGCATATATGTTGCACCTATAGTGAGTGAGTTATCCTTGTCCGGCTCATAGCTGTACTGTAAGCCGGCCTTCCCGGTAAATGAGCTGATCATAAAATCAGTCCCGGTCTTTATAGTTCTGTATGAAGAGGAGTTACTGAAATTTACATTTGAGTACCTGTCCATTGTTCCAAAGAAATAGACCAGCTCTGCTCCTAAAGAGAAATTTTTCAGGAAAACCATAGAGGTTCCAAGAAAAACCTTGTTAATTCCGTCTGTTCCGTATCTTGAATAGACAACACTGCCCAGTTCGTTAATAATAGCAGGATCTGTCTCCCACTCCTGAAATTTATAACCTACCGATGAGTAGGGGGCAATCCCTAAAACCATCGCAGATTTCTTATATATTGGAAAAGAGAATACAAAATTGTGCATATTAAAGCCATTATAGGCAGAGGATGCCTCCTGAGACGCGTAGTAATTATGGTTGCTCTCAACTCCAAAGTCCAGCATAAATGCCAGTGTGTCTCTGAATGAAATGGCAGCAGGATTCAAATAATTAATGAATCTGTTATCCTTAACCCCAATTCCAATGCCGCCCATACCCTTGTTAAATGTTGTTCCCTGTTTTGAGATATTACCAACACCATAAATTGAGTATGGTGTAAAATATGTCAGTGCGTCGGTGGTCTGGGAAACCGCAGTCGCTCCGCTCAACATTGTTAGCGAAATTAAAATTGCTTTTACTGTTTTATTAAACTTTTGCATAAATTTTTGCAGTGCGGGCCAATCCCATTCTATTAAATTGTAATCAACAAATATCGGTTTTTTAAGTTTTTCTGCAAAATTATTTCAATTTTACATCCTCAATTCCTCTATTTCAAAAATCAAGCCTAAATAAATTTTTTATTTCATCTCATAAAGAAGCTTATAAGCCTTCTCTATGCTATCTACTCTTTTTATAATTACATAAAGCTTTTCATTTTGCTCTTTAAGCTCAAATCTTCTGTTTTGTCTCTGGATGAAATTCAGCAGAGATTCAAACCTGGCAGATTTGTAGTAGCCGGACATCTGATTGCTTATGAAATACCCAATAAAGAGATTGTTTTTTAAGACTATTTTCTCAAATCCCAGCTCCATTGCGAGCCATCTCAGCCTTACAGTATCTGCCAATTCTCTTGTTTGCTGAGGGGCAGGGCCAAATCTGTCCTCCATTGAGGCAAACATAGCTGCAAGTTCCTTTTCGCTCTCAACAGTGTCCATCTCTTTGTAAAGCCTTATCTTTTCTGCTGTCATTGAAACATAATCATCCGGAATAAGTATCTCAAGATCTGTGTCAATTGTACAGTCAGTAACAAATTCATCCCTGCTTTTTCCTCCGGCAATCACAGGTGTGTGCTCAAGACCTCTCTCGGCCCTTATCTCCTCAACTGCCTCTGCCAATATCCTCTGATATGTTTCAAAACCCATATCGGCAATGAATCCGCTCTGCTCGGCACCAAGCAAATTACCGGCACCTCTTATGTCAAGATCCTGCATAGCTATATTAAACCCGCTACCCAGATCAGAAAAGGCCTCAATGGCCCTCAGGCGCCTTCTCGCCTCTTCTGTAATTGCGAGAGATGATGGGACAACAAGGTAGCAAAATGCTTTTTTATTGGATCGTCCTACTCTTCCCCTTAACTGATGGAGATCGCTGAGTCCAAAATTCTGAGCCTGGTTTATTATAATTGTATTGGCATTTGGTATGTCAATTCCGTTCTCAACTATTGTTGTAGCAATTAGAACATCGTAATCTCCAAGCATAAAATCCAGAATTACCTTCTCAAGTGACGCCGGTTCCATCTGTCCATGTCCAATACATGTCTTGGCATTTGGACAAAGCCTCTTTATAATATCCTCTACTGCTTTTATATCCTCAACTCTGTTGTGAACAAAAAATACCTGGCCGCCTCGCTCTATCTCAAAATTTATTGCGTCGCTGATCAGCTCCTCATCAAAGTCAATAACCTCAGTCTGTACAGGAAGCCTGTTTGGAGGAGGGGTATTGATTATTGACAGGTCTCTTGCTCCCAGAAGAGAGAACTGCAAAGTTCTTGGAATAGGTGTTGCGGTTAGGGTAAGGGTATCTATACTTGCCTTTAACTGCCTTAGTCTCTCTTTAGCTGCAACTCCAAATTTCTGCTCCTCATCAATAACCAGCAGTCCCAGGTCCTTGAATTTTATCTCTTTATTGAGCAGTCTGTGGGTACCAATAATTATATCGATTTTTCCGCTCTCAATTGCTGCTGCAATCTCCTTTATGTCTTTAGCACTTTTTAGTCTGCTCAGATATTGAATATTGCATGGAAACTCCCTGAGCCTTGATGTAAATGTCTTATAATGCTGGAGGGCAAGAATAGTTGTAGGCACAAGAACAGCAACCTGTTTACTATCTGCAGCCGCCTTAAAAGCAGCCCTTATAGCCACCTCTGTTTTGCCGAATCCTACATCTCCACATATAAGCCTGTCCATAGGATAGTCACGCTCCATGTCCTCCTTTACTGACTGGGTTGCCTTAAACTGGTCAGGAGTGTCCTCGTATATAAAAGAGGCTTCAAGCTCCTGTTGCATATAGGAATCGGCAGAGAAAGCAAATCCTTTTGCCTCCCTTCTTTTTGCATATAGTTCAATCAGGTCAGCAGCAATATCTTTTGCTTTGGATTTTGCCTGACTCTTTAATTTGTTCCAGGCGCCAGTACCCAGTTTGTAAACTTTTGGAGGCTCTGAATCCTTTGATTTATAACGGGATATCCTGTGAAGAGCATGAATGGAAAGAAATATAACATCTCCATCCCTGTATATAAGTTTTACAGCCTCCTGTACTTTTCCGTTGATGTTTGTTTTTACCAGACCGCCGAACACCCCCACTCCATGCTCAATGTGAACAATATAGTCTCCTATCTGGAAAGCATTTAATTCATTAATTGTAAGTCTCTCGCTCTTTTCTACAGATCTGTTGGTCTTTACTCTGTGATATCTGTCAAAAATCTGATGGTCTGTAAATATGCATATTTTAGCATTGTGATCCGTAAAGCCCTCGTGAATACTTGTGTTAACGGGGACAAATCTAACATCTCTCCCTTCAAGAGATGAGAATATACTTTTAAGACGCTCTGTCTGATTTAGATTTTCGCTGAATATGGAAACAGTGTATCCCTCTTTGTTTCGCCTCTCAATTTCTGCAGCCAGAAGGTCAAAATTTTTGTTGAATGATGGCTGTGGAGAGGTGTGAAAAGTTAATAATGAGGCCGACATCTCCCTTTGGCTGGATAGTGAGAGCGGACCAAAAATAACCCTTTTCATCCCGGAGAGAAGAGCTTCATAGCTTTGGAGAGAGAGGAGCCTCTCCCGATCTCCGGATAACTCAACTATAGTCTCCAGCTGTTTCCTAAAATAATCGGCATCAGATATCCAGACAACAGATTCATCACCAGCAAAATCAAAGATGTTTGTAAGCTCCTCGCTACTTGCATCTTGTACGATGTCGGGGAATATCTCAGCAAACTCCCTCTCTTCAGCCGTTCTCTGGCTATCTATCTCAAATACTCTTATATTCTCTACAATGTCCCCAAAAAAATCTATCCTGAAGGGCCTGTTCTCGGCATATGAAAAAAGATCTATCAGGCTTCCTCTTAAAGCAAACTCACCTGGTTGTGATACAAAATCACTCCTTGTAAAACCATACTCAATTAGAGTCTCTTTAACAAACTCGTGTGAAAGAGTATCTCCTTTAGATATTTTAAGAATACTGGAATCTATCTTCCTGTAATTTGGAATAAGCTCAGCTACAGAGTGAGGATAGGCAGCAAGAATAATTTTACTCCCTTTATACTCCCCCTTTCTGAATTGGTTAATGGCCTGAATAGCTGCCGTTCTCTGTACTTGTAATGAGGCCTCTTTTTTATCCCCTTTTGCGCTGTGATTAAGAGAAGAGGGGAAAAAGTAGACATCTTCACTACCTGCAAGGTTGTTCATATCTGATGAACAATAGGCTGCATCCTCTCTGTTATTAAGAAGTATTATATGTATACCTCTTGTTGCTGCAGAGGCTATGGCAAAAGCTTTAGCCGAGGAGTAGAGACCATCAATAATAATAGTATCTTTCCTGCTGCTTCCAATCCATTCAACAAGCTCTATTGCAGATATCTGGGAAGAAAATTCTTCTGATTTGTATACTCTATCCATCTGTAAACAGGGTGCAAATATAGTTAATAATGCAGTTCATTTTGTGTTGATAAATATTCATAATTATATTTTCAATGTTCATCTCTTTTTTTATATATCATAGTCAATACAAAAAGCAAAAATATTTATCACTTTTTCTGCATAAATTATCTTCTTTTTATCCACAGGTTAACACTGTTGATATTTCTATCGATTACATTGTCAATAATTGTTAATATCTCTACACAAAAGCTATTATTTACTTAATTAATAATTATTTATAGTTTAAAATATATGTGAGTATTTTGTTAATAAACGGTTAATAAAAAGGATGGATTCTTAATAACTAAACTTATGAACTTATGAACACACATATATAAACATCAATCTTAATTAAATAAAAGAATAGATATATTTGTATTATTGATTTTTGAAATATTTGTAATGGCACATTTTGATCTGCACGACGACAGAAACTTTAAAGATAAGGATTTTGAAGGAGAGATAAGACCTAGAGACTTTGATGAATTCTCGGGTCAGGAGAAGATTATTGAAAACCTTAAAGTCTTTGTGAAAGCGGCTATTATGAGGGGAGAGTCGTTGGATCACCTTCTGTTGCACGGACCTCCGGGATTGGGTAAGACTACTCTTGCACATATAGTTGCTAATGAATTGGGGGTAGATATGAAAATTACATCCGGGCCTGTTCTTGATAAACCGGGAGATTTAGCAGGGTTGCTTACCGGATTAGAAAAGGGCGATGTACTTTTTATAGATGAAATTCACAGATTATCTCCAGTTGTTGAGGAGTACCTTTACTCAGCTATGGAGGATTTTAAAATTGATCTGATGATTGATAAGGGACCGGGAGCAAGATCTGTGCAAATCACCCTTAATCCTTTTACTTTAGTAGGAGCAACAACAAGAAGCGGACTCCTGACATCACCTCTGAGAGCAAGATTTGGAATTCAATCTCATCTTGAATACTATGACTCAAAGGTTTTGCTTAAAATTGTAATTAGAAGCGCCTCTATTCTTAATATTGAGATTGATCAGGATGCAGCAGGAGAGATTGCCGGCAGGAGCAGGGGTACTCCTCGTATAGCAAATTCTCTGCTCAGAAGAGTAAGAGATTTTGCACAGGTAAAGGGTAATGGTAAAATAGACCTCTCTATAACAAAATATGCCCTTGATGCTCTTAATATAGATAAGAGAGGGCTTGACCTTATGGACAACAAAATACTCTCAACAATCATACATAAGTTTAAAGGAGGACCTGTTGGTGTGGGAACAATTGCAACAGCTGTAAGTGAAGATCCGGGAACTATCGAAGAGGTTTACGAACCATTTTTAATAAAAGAGGGATTTCTTCAGAGAACTCCAAGAGGCAGGGAGGTTACTGATCTAGCATATAAACATTTGGGAATTTCAAAACATACTATACAGGACAATATACTATTCAACGAGATATGAAAAAAATTAAATTATTCTTAGTCATTGTTTTAATCGCATTTGCGTGGAACGAATCAGGTGCGTGTACATCTGCAATCATTACTGGAAAACTGACTCCTGACGGCAGACCTCTTCTCTGGAAACACAGGGATACCGGTGAAGATAATAACAGGATTGAGTACTTTAAAGGGAAAAAATATAATTTTACTGCACTCGTTAATAGTCCGGACAAAGGAGGAGTTATTTGGATAGGAACAAATTCGGCAGGTTTTTCCATTATGAATACTGCATCCTATAATCTTAAGGATGATGATATTAAGGAGATGGATAAAGAGGGTGAGTTAATGTATGACGCATTATCAGAGTGTAAGAATATTCAGGAATTTGAAAATTTCCTTAAAAAGAGGAAAAAGCCTATGGGAGTAGAGGCAAATTTTGGAGTTATTGACGCCGATGGGGGTGCTGCCTATTTTGAAACCAATAATAATTCGTATAAAAAAGTTGATGCTAATGATCTTTCTGTTGCTCCTGAAGGGTACCTTATTTATACAAATTACTCTTACACAGGCAGGTTTAATGAGGGAATGGGGTATATAAGATATCAGAACGCAAGAGATATTGTGACAAAAAAAGCTATTGATAAAAATATTACTCCGGAATGGATATTTAACTCCTTATCAAGAAGTTATTATCATTCGTTAATGGGTATAAATCTAACAGATGAAGAATTTTCACCGGAAAAAGGATCAGGTTGGGTAATTGATCAGGATTATATTCCAAGAAAATCTTCAACTGCCTCGGTTATTGTGCAAGGCGTAAGGCCGGGAGAAAATGCTGAGATGACTACAATGTGGGTAGTTCTTGGTTATCCGCCGGCAGGGATTGCAATACCCGTTTGGGTAAAAGCAGGTGAGGAGCTCCCCTCTGTTTTAATAAAAGAGTCAGAAACAAATATGAATGCTTTTGCTTGTGATATGGCGCTTAAATTAAAATATAAGACATTTTCCATAAAAAGGGGTAATGGTGGAAGATACATGAACTTTCCTCTTATTTACAATAGGAATGGAAATGGTTATATGCAGGTATTGAAGAATTATGAAAAAAGAATTTTCACTCTGGCGCTTCCGATGATAGATGGCTGGAGAAGAGAGGGTATAAATATAAACCAGGTCAAAGAGTTTAATAAAACTGCAGATGACCTGGTTAAAATTGCTTACAGCGCTTTATTCAATCTTTAGATCTCTAAAGGCTGCAATATAGCCGTCATTTGGTGCGGTTATCTTTATTCTCACTGCTTTAACAGGTTCTTGTGGAATAATGGTAGCCGCTCCTCTTTTTAATGTATCTCCCTTAATGAAATTTATGCCATCATATGAGTACTCTACATACCCATCATTTATCCAGTAGAAGTCAATATTTGGCATACCGGACTCAACCGTAATCCTGCTGCTCTTAACAGGTTCATTGAATGTATATGTAAGGTGATCTCCGGCGGCAAGTTTTCTTGTAGTGCGGAAGTATGTATCAAATTTGTAGTCAGTTATATTGACAATTTTATTGTTTTTTCCCTCTTCAAGATTAGTAGTTATTGAGACATCCGGTGTCTGATATTTATAATCAACATTTGAAGCTCTCACTGTAATACTTTTTATATCATCTTTATAGAAGGTTGCAAATCTGTATTTTTCCGGTTTATCTGTGAAAATCTCCCCTTTGTACACAGGTGAATAAGATGTTGGCTCACTCTCGTCAGATGTATATCTTACCACTGCCCATTCATAAGGAAGTTTTACTCTTAATGCACCATCTTCATAATTAACTTCCGGATATGGGAGTCTGAATGATATTCCCATATTTGCCATTCTGTTAAAATGAAATCTCTGAAGTCTGTTGTTGAAATCTTCCCAGTTTCTATCTATTTGTGGAGTCCATCCAATTTCTGCAACCGCGGCTAGTCTTGGGTATGTCTGATAATCCAGGAATTTTGCCGGCCAGCCCAATAATTCAGTCCACAGAGCTCCCTGAACACCCACAACCAAAGGAGCCTCTTCTTCATTAAGCGAAGCAGTTCCGGTAGGGTCAAGTGAATATGTTTTCTCAGTAGAAACTATGCCTGCCCAGTTATGACCTCTTTCAAGCGGAGTATATTTCATATCAAAATAACAGTATGCACCCGGCATCATAATGGTAGGCTGACCCTTCTTAACGGACTCAATGCCTTTTTCAACGCTTCTCCATGCATATACTCTTGTCTCTTTGTGAAGATCACCACCTTCAAGAATCTCATCCCATCCTGCCATCTTTTTCCCGTGTTTTTCAACAATCTTCTCCATTCTTCTTACAAAGTAATTAAGAAGCTCTTCGTTATTTTTCATCCCCTCTCTCTCCTTTAAAGCAGTACATAATGGACACTTGTCCCAGCCTGAAAAGTTTACCTCATCACCTCCAATGTGTATGTATTTACCGGGAAATAGTTTTGACAACTCTTTTATAATGTTGTCAAGCATTTTGAAATTATCCTCTTTGCCAACACACCAGACATTCTGCCCCTCTCCCTGAACGCTTACTGAATTATCGTCGTGATCACATCCTACATGTGGATAGGAAGCTGTTACGGCTTTGCTATGGCCCGGAAGATCTATCTCAGGGACAATTTCAATGTTTCTTTCTGCTGCGAATTTAACAATCTCTTTAATCTCATTTTGAGTATAAAAACCACCATATCTTGCTTTTCCGGAGCCGAAAGATGGGGCAAGAACTTCGTTGTCTCCTCTCCATGCACCCTTTTCAGTAAGGAGGGGATATTTCTTAATTTCAACTCTCCATCCGTTATCATCTGTCAGGTGCCAGTGTAGGGTATTAATCTTGTGATGTGAGAGCCAGTCAATATATTTTTTTACAGTCTCTGCATTAAAGAATGTTCTGGAGACATCCAGCATCATTCCTCTGTAACCAAAACGAGGATAGTCCTCAATGTGTACAGATGATAGCCTCCATTTATCTGCAGCAGTTGATCTGCCTGAGTATACAGATGCAGGCATAAGCTGTAGCAGTGATTGTATTCCGTAAAATATTCCCGCAGAGGATGAGGCCTTAATGGTTATCCCCTCGGTTGTAATGTCAAGAATATAGCCCTCCGGTTTAATTGATTGATCCGGATTCAGAGAAAGAACTATTGATTTGTCAGATGAATTTGCTTCAGCAAGTTTAAATCCTGATGCTGCCTCTATTTTACCTTTAAGATATTTAAGGTTAAAGCTGTTCTTTTCGTTGCTGGTTATTGAAGTCTTTTCATTAAGCACAAAATGCCCCTCTCCTGCTTTTTCAGTAACAGGTCTGGGAATAATTAGATTCTGTGCGTTGATTAAAAGGCTCAGAAGTAGAGCCGGGACAAGTGTTAGAACTCTTTTAGTCATAATACAGGGTTATTTTAAAAGGTAAAGATACTCATTATTCTTTGCTATTCTTGCCTAAAATGTATAGTTTTGTGCCACTTTTTAATACTCTCATATAATGTCCGAAAAACTTATTTCAAAAATCCCTGAGGGCTCTTTGTCGGAAAAATGGACAAAGCATAAAGCTCAGATTCGTGTGGTAAGCCCGGCTAATAAACGTAAGCTGGAGGTGATTGTAGTAGGAACCGGTCTAGGTGGAGCATCTGCTGCTGCTGCCCTTGGAGAGCTTGGCTATAATGTCAAGGTCTTCTGCATAAGTGACTCTCCAAGAAGAGCTCACTCTATTGCTGCACAGGGTGGTATAAATGCAGCCAAGAACTATCCAAACGATAATGACTCAGTTTACAGACTATTTTACGACACAATCAAGGGTGGTGACTACAGAAGCCGCGAAGCAAACGTTTATCGTCTTGCAGAGGTGAGCAATCTGATAATTGACCAGTGTGTTGCTCAAGGAGTTCCATTTGCCCGTGAGTATGGCGGACTGCTTGATAATCGCTCATTTGGTGGTTCTCAGGTAAGCAGAACATTTTATGCAAGAGGACAGACCGGACAGCAACTGTTGCTTGGTGCTTATGCAGCGCTTAACAGGCAAATTGAGCTTGGATCTGTTAAATCTTATGTGAGACATGAGATGCTGGATCTTGTAATGATAGATGGTGAGGCAAAAGGAATTATTGCCAGAAATCTTGTTACAGGAGAAATTGAGCGTCATGGTGCTCACGCTGTAGTTGTTGCAACGGGAGGTTACGGAAATGTATTTTTCCTTTCAACAAATGCAATGAACAGTAATGGTTCTGCAGCCTGGCAATGTTACAAAAAGGGGGCATTCTTTGCAAACCCATCATTTGCTCAGATTCACCCAACCTGTATCCCTGTACACGGTGAGCAGCAATCAAAACTAACCCTCATGTCTGAGTCTCTCAGGAATGATGGTAGAATTTGGGTGCCAAAGAAAAAAGAGGATGTTGTTAAACTAAGAGAGAAGAAAATAAAGGCTTCTCAAATACCTGAAGGGGATAGAGATTACTATCTTGAGCGCCGTTATCCTGCTTTTGGAAACCTTGTACCAAGAGATGTTGCCTCAAGGGCTGCAAAAGAGAGATGTGACGCCGGTTTTGGTGTTAATGAAACCGGACTTGCAGTATTCCTTGATTTTAAAACCTCAATAGAGAGACTTGGCAAGAAGGTAATTGAGGAGAGATATGGTAACCTTTTCCAGATGTATGAAAAGATTACTGACGTTAATCCTTATGATGAGCCTATGATGATTTATCCGGCTATCCATTACACGATGGGTGGACTCTGGGTTGACTACAATCTGCAGACAACCATTCCTGGTCTTTATGCTATTGGCGAAGCAAACTTCAGCGACCATGGCGGAAACAGACTTGGAGCATCAGCGCTTATGCAGGGTCTTGCAGATGGATATTTTATTTTACCATATACAATCGGAGATTATCTGGCAGGAAAGATTCAGGTTAAGAAAACCGATACAAACCACCCAGCCTTTGAAGAGGCAGAAAAGGGTATTAAGGAGAGGCTTAACAAGCTTTTCACAATCAAAGGAAAGCAGCCGGTGGATCACTTCCATAAAAAACTTGGCCATATTATGTGGGACTATGTTGGAATGGCAAGAAACGAAGCAGGTTTAAAGAAGGCTATTGAAGAAATTCGTGTTCTGAGAGATGAGTTCTGGAAAGATCTATATGTTCCGGGAGAGAATAACGAATTCAATCAGGAGCTTGAGAAGGCTGTAAGAGTTGCAGATTTCCTTGAGATGGGAGAGCTTATGGCAATGGACGCTTTAACCAGAAAAGAGTCCTGCGGCGGACACTTCCGCGAAGAGATGCAAACAGAAGATGGAGAAACTTTAAGAGACGACCAAAATTACATGTATGTAAGTACTTGGGAGTATACAGGATACGGAAAAGAGCCTGTTAAGCACAAAGAGCCTCTTCAGTATGAATTCATTAAGATTGCAACCCGTAACTATAAAGACTAAGGAGTACAAAAGATATGGACTTTACATTAAAGGTTTGGCGCCAGAAAAGCGCGAAAGATAAAGGAAGTTTCGGCACATACAAGGTGCAAAATATTTCTCCGGACACCTCCTTCCTGGAGATGATGGATATTCTCAATGACCAGTTGGTTAGAGAAGGTGCAGATCCAGTAGCAGTTGAGAAGGGGTGTAAGTCAGATGGCCCGGTTGCTTTTGATCACGACTGCAGAGAGGGTATTTGCGGAATGTGTTCTCTGTATATTAACGGTAGAGCTCACGGTCCGGATGATGATATAACTACTTGTCAGCTCCATATGAGAAAGTTCAAAGATGGAGAGACAATTACAATTGAGCCTTGGAGATCTGCAGGGATGCCTGTTATTAAAGACCTGGTTGTTGACAGAAAAGCACTTGACAAGATTCTTCAAGCCGGAGGATATGTTTCTGTAAATACAGGAGGTATTCCCGATGCAAACACTATTCCAATTCCAAGAGACAAAGCAGAGGAGAGCATGGATGCAGCCGCATGTGTTGGTTGCGGAGCGTGTATAGCCACCTGTAAAAATGGTTCAGCTATGTTATTTGTTGCAGCCAGGGTTAGTTCGCTTGCTTTATTACCACAAGGAAAAATTGAGGGAGCAAGAAGAGCAAAAGCAATGGTTGCCAGAATGGATGAACTTGGGTTTGGTGCATGTACTAACACCAGAGCCTGTGAGATGGAGTGCCCTAAAGGTATATCAGTAGCTCACATTGCCAGACTTAACAGAGAGTTTTTAAAGGCAAAAATTAAAGATTAACACTAGCTGAATAAGCAAAGAAAATGAGGCTGACCAATAAGTAATTGGTTAGCCTCATTTTATTTAGCTGGTCTCTTTCTTATCTGCTAATCTTGTAAATTATCTTCTGAACAGGGCTATTCCGCCGGATTCATCTGTTACCATTTCGTTAAAAATACTGTATGGAGGATCATTTGGTGTAAGAATTGATGAAATTACACCCATAACATAATCTCTTGGATAGTAGATTTCAAGGTTTCTGTTATCTGATCCACAAACAATTCCTTCAGGAAAAAGAGAAATGTTAATCTGAAAATAGACATTGTCAAGTTGAACATAGGTGCCTTCAACAGAAGTACCTGAAGGTAGTTTAAAAACTACAGAGTTTGTACCGGAAAAGATAATCTGATCTGGCTGAATCAGGTTTTTGCGAATCTTCTGTACATTGTCTTTCAGAAAATTAAATGCAACAGGATTCTCCTGGGCTTTGAGTTCATCATATTTGATAAAAACCTTTGTCTGTGTGGTATCAATATTCCAGGTTCCCGTAAGCACTATTGGCTCTGGCTCTTTATTACAACTGGCAGCTGATAATGTGAGCAATGCAAGAGCAATAACCGATAAAAATCTTGTGATTTTCATAATAAATTAATTAAATAAATATTTAGTGTAGGGAATAGGCGTAGCAGAGACGCAAAATTATAAAAAAATCATCACAATTCTTTTTAAATTTGCAAAAAATAAGGGATAATGGAGTTTTTCGCGATTTGCAATGGTATTCCAGTACACATTTCTGATTCTAAAAGAGGGGAGAGGGTTCTCGTTTTGCTCCACGGATATTTGGAGACACTTTATGTATGGCAGGATTTTATACTTAAATTACCCGAAGATATCAGAACAATCTCAATTGATATACCGGGGCATGGGTTGTCTGGTACACACCAGACAGAAAATTCATTAGAATTTTGTGCTAATGTGGTAAAAGATGTTCTCAGGGTTTGCTCAGTTGATAAAGCTACTGTTATGGGCCACTCAATGGGTGGATATATAGCAATTGAGTGTATAAAGAGATATCCTGAGCTCTTTAATGCGATAGTTTTAATGCACTCTACGCCATATTCAGATACTCCGGAAAAAATAGTTGACAGAGACAGGGAGATAGTTCTTGTAAAGCAGGCAAAATTGCCTGCTATTGCAAAAATGGGTATCCCTAAAATGTTTGCACCGGATAATCAAAGAAGGTTTGACGAGAAAATATTTGAAATAGTTGAACTTACTGAAACTCACGATCCGGAGGGTATAGTAGCTTCTATTGAGGGACTAAAAACCAGACCGGACAATCTTGAGGTGTTGGTTAGTACATCGCTGCCGGTTCTTATGTTTTTCGGTGATAACGATTACCATATCTCCCCGGAAAGGGCAAAAGAGCTCTCTGCTGCATTACCTGCAGCTAAATCGGTTTTTCTGGCCAATTCAGGCCATAATGGCTTCCTTGAGGAGCCAGACATAGTCAAGGATGAATTAATTAATTTTATGCCTGTTAAATGAAGAATATAGCTTTGTTTGTAGTGTTTGGAGCTCTGTTGATTTCAACAACGGCAGCTTCACAGAAATCACTCAAAGATTACGGAATCAAGATAGGAGTGATGAAACAGGGCGCTAACAACGCTATAACTGATGTCCCGGGTGTAAGGGTTGGGCACTGTACGCTTATAGAGGGCGAAAATATCAGAACAGGAGTTACAGCAATAATACCACACGAAGGGAATCTTTTTAAAAACAAGGTTCCTGCTTCAATTTTTGTAGGAAATGGATTTGGTAAACTTGCCGGCTATACACAGGTTATTGAGCTGGGTAATATTGAGACGCCTGTTATTTTAACTAATACAATGAGTGTTGCTGCTGCACTGGATGCTCTTATAACATATACTCTGGAGCAGCCAGGTAATGAAAACATTGCCTCTGTTAATGGTGTTGTGGGGGAGACAAATGATGGGGGGCTAAACGATATCCGAGGAAGACACGTAAAACCTCACCATGTCCTTTCTGCAATAGCTAATGCAAGTTCCGGAGCTGTACAACAGGGTGCTGTAGGTGCAGGAACAGGAACAATCTGTTTTGGATACAAGGGGGGAATAGGAACCGCTTCAAGAGTCCTTCCAAACTCTTTAGGTGGCTATACTGTGGGAGTACTTGTTCAGACTAATTATGGCGGAGTCCTTGAAATGGCTGGAATACCTGTTGGAAAAGAGCTTAAAAATTATAGTTACAGCAAAAACATAATGCAGGATATGGACGGCTCCTGCATGATAGTTGTAATCACAGACGCTCCTGTTACTTCCAGAAATCTCCAAAGGATAGCCAAGCGTGCCTTTATGGGGCTTGCAAAATCAGGGGGAATAGCCTCAAATGGGAGTGGTGATTATATCATTGCAATGTCTGTTGCAAAGGAGAATCTGATTGATGAATCAAAATCTTTTTATACTCCTGTTGAACTTCAGAACGACTCAATGTCTCCGCTATTCATGGCCACCATTGAGGCTACAGAGGAGGCTCTTCTGAACTCTCTTACCGCAGCTGTCTCTATGACCGGTTATAAAGGGAGGAGGGTAGAGAGATTACCAGAGGAAGTTATCAAAAGGGTATCTTCCGGCATGAATCTCGGCAACCATCTTGTAGATATCATTCCTTAACTTGTCTATTTGTACCTTTTCTTTAGCCGATATAAATATGCAAGGAGAGTTCTCTTTGTTGATCCAGCTTTTTTTCAGCTCATCAAGGGAGTAATTCTCTCTCTGTTTCTCTCCAAGATCAAATTCATCCTGAGGGACATATTTATAAACGTCAATTTTATTAAATACCAGGAAAGTAGGTTTGTTTTTTGCTCCAATTTCCTCCAATGTTTCTCGGACCACTTTTATCTGTTCTTCAAAATTTGGATGAGAAATATCAACAACATGCATAAGGATATCCGCCTCTCTTACCTCATCAAGAGTGCTCTTAAATGATTCAACAAGCTGGTGTGGAAGTTTTCTGATAAAACCAACTGTATCACTAAGCAAAAAAGGTACATTTTCAATAACTACTTTTCTGACAGTTGTATCAAGTGTTGCAAAAAGTTTGTTCTCTGCAAATACTTCGCTTTTAGCCAGTAGATTCATTAATGTGCTTTTGCCAACATTAGTATAACCTACGAGAGAGATTCTGACCAGGCTTCCCCTGTTTCCTCTCTGGGAGGCCATTTGCCTGTCTATCTTCCTTAGCTGCTCTTTAAGCCTGCTTATTTTATCAAGAATAATCCGTCTGTCTGTCTCAATCTGACTCTCCCCGGGGCCTCTCATTCCAATACCGCCTCTTTGCCTTTCAAGGTGAGTCCACATTCTCGTTAATCTTGGGAGAAGATATTGATATTGTGCAAGTTCTACCTGAGTTTTGGCATATGCAGTTTTTGCCCTCTGAGCAAATATATCCAGTATCAGGTTTGTCCTGTCAAGTATTCTGCATTCAAGTTCTCTCTCTATGTTTCTTAACTGAGAAGGAGTTAGTTCGTCGTCGAAAATAACAAGCTTGATATCATTTTCTGTAATATATGCCTTAATTTCATCAAGCTTTCCGCTTCCAATATAAGTTTTTGGATTTGGTTTATCCACTCTCTGTACAAATGTCTTAACACCAACTGCACCGGCAGTCTCTGCGAGAAACGCAAGCTCATCAAGGTATTCATATACCTTTCTCTCGTCGTCGTTCTGTCTGAGAACTCCTACAAATACGACTTTTTCTAATCCGCTCTCTTCTATTATTGCCATATTATATTGAAAAAAAAGACTGCTTCTGTTCGAGGCAGCCTTTTCTATTATTCTGTAAATATAAAATTATCTTAATTGGAAAATTACCGGGAATGTGTAACGAACCTTTACCGGTTTGTTTCTTTGTCTACCTGGTTTCCATTTAGGTGAAGAAGCAACTACTCTGGCAGCCTCTTTGTCAAGCGAAGCATCAACACCTCTGACAACCTTAACATCACTTACACTACCATCTGTACCAACGAGGAACTGAAGAATAACGCGTCCCTGAACTCCATTCTCTTTAGCAATTTCCGGGTAAACAAGTTTGCTTGCAACCCATTTTGTGAAGGTGTTTTCATCACCACCCTGGAAAGATGGTTTCTCCTCAACTATTGTAAATGGAATCTCTTCGTCCTCTATTACCTCTTCTACCGGACCTTTAACATAGTCCTTAATCTGAACGCCAAGGTTTTTGTCATCCTCTGTATTAATGATTAGTTCGTTTTCGATCTTCATATCATCGTCAACGATTTCAATTACGTCAGATACAGTAGGAATCTTAGGCGCCTCAGCTGGAGGTGGAGGAGTCTCGTTTGTAATTGGAATCATCTCCTCTTCAATAACTGCTGCAGTGTTATCTCCAAGTGTAGAGATCTGCTTGTCATATGTTTTCCACTCAAATGCAAGCAAAACTACTGCCAGAGCTAAAATTAAACCTATTTCCCTGAAAAGAATTTTCTTGTTTTCAAGATCGGCTTTGGGCGTTTTCTTTATTTCCATATCTGTATTAATGTATTCAGAAGTTTATCGAAATGTAAAATTATAAAGAAATAATGATTTGACAAGAGTTATTGTGGATAAACTATGACAAAAAATTACTAATTACAAGAAAATGAAGAAGATAAATTTATTAATTATTGTTAAAAACTTTATTGTGGAGCATATCGGAGTCGAACCGATGACCTCTTGCATGCCATGCAAGCGCTCTAGCCAACTGAGCTAATACCCCAAAATTTTGCATCACAAAGATGCAAAATAATTCTCAATTTGCTAGATGATGTTAAGATCTTTCAAAACATTGTTTGTTGCTCTTACAGCATCTGCGCTTTTGTTGAATGCTTCCTGTTCTTCTGCGTTGAGGTTGAGTTCAACTACCTTTTCCCATCCGTGTCTTCCCACAACTACCGGAACACCAAGACAAATATCGCTTTGACCGTATTCGCCTTCTAGCATTACGCTGCACGGATAGATTTTCTTTTCATCCAGCACGATAGAGCGTACAAGAGCTGCTGCAGCTGCTCCCGGAGCATACCATGCAGAAGTACCAAGATGCTTGGTAAGTGTAGCACCACCCACCATAGTATCCTTAACAACTTGTGAAAGAACATCTTCCGGAAGTAGTTCGCTTACCGGGATTCCTCTAAGGTTAGCGAATCTTATGAGAGGAATCATTGTTGTATCTCCATGACCTCCAATTACCATGCCAGCTACATCACTTGCAGGTGATTTCAGAGCTGTTCTCAAATAGTATACAAATCTGTTGCTATCAAGAATTCCACCCATCCCAATAACTTTATTTTTAGGGAGTTTTGCTTTGGCAACAGTAAGATAAGTCATTGTATCCATAGGGTTGGATATAATAACAAAAATTGCATTTGGAGAATACTTTAGAGCATTTTCAACAACATTCCCAACAATTTCTGCATTTGTACCTATTAATTCTTCTCTGGTCATCCCCGGTTTTCTTGGAATACCTGAAGTAATAACAACAACCTTTGATTTAGCAGTAGCAGCGTAATCGTTTGTTACCCCTTTAATTGTGGTATCAAACCTTAGTAATTTTGCGGTCTGCATCATATCTATTGCTTTTCCCTCCGCAATACCCTCTTTGATATCCAAGAGAACAATTTCACCTGCAAATTGCAACATATTCATTGCGTTAACGCATGTTGCTCCAACATTGCCGGCACCTATGACAGTTACTTTAGACATAATAGTAAAAAATTTTGATTAGTATATTTTGTGTAGTTTTGCGCAAAAATTTTATTGTATGAGCAGAATAGACGAATTCCGCACATTTCGTGCCAAAATGAACAAAAAAATATTAGATTCAGATAATTTATTTTTCAAGAGATTTTATAATCTGGATACAAGATGTTATGAGGATGGTGCGCTTCCGGCTGTTACCAAAGAGATGCTTGGTTTAGCAACATCTGCTGTCTTAAGATGTGATGATTGTATAAAATATCATCTTGAAAAGTGTTTTGAATTAGGAGTATCAAGAGAACAGATGTTTGAAATTATGTCAGTTGCAAACCTTGTTGGGGGGTCAATTGTTATACCTCACACAAGAAGAGCTGTAGAATACTGGGATTTACTGGAAGAGGAAGCTTCAGAAACTAAATAAATTCTTTAATAGATGATAGTTTACCATAGTGAGGATGTTAGTTTTGCTTTAAAGAACAAAAGAGAAATATCTTCCTGGATTAAGAGAATTGTTTCAACAGAAAGCAAAAATCAATGTAAAATTGGTGATATAAATATCATCTTTTGCAGTGATAATTATTTACTTGAAATGAACAATAAATATCTTAAACATAACTATTTCACCGATATTATTACTTTTGATTACTGCGAGTCTGATATTATTTCCGGAGATCTTTTTATTAGTATTGACACAGTTAAATCTAATAGTTTTGAATATAAAACTGAATTTCTGGATGAGCTTTTCAGAGTAATTATACATGGCATTTTACATCTTCTTGGGTTTAATGATTCGACCGCAGAGGAGCAAATTGAGATGAAATCAGCTGAAGAGAGATCTTTAAGCAACTTACAAATTAGGAATGGGTAATAGATACGATATAATTGTTATAGGTGCCGGACATGCTGGATGCGAGGCAGCTCACGCTGCAGCAAAAATGGGATCAAGTGTTCTGCTCTTAACTATGGATATGGGCAAAATTGCACAGATGTCTTGCAATCCGGCAATTGGAGGCATAGCAAAGGGGCAGATAGTCAGAGAGATAGACGCACTAGGAGGAGCAACTGGTATTGTAACTGACGCTAGTACTATACAGTTTAGAATGCTTAACAGATCAAAGGGACCTGCAATGTGGAGCCCCAGAGCTCAATGTGACAGACAGCATTTTTCTCTCAACTGGAGATATATATTAGAAAATACTCCCGGTTTGAATTTGTGGCAGGATACTGTTACTCAGTTTATATTTGAAGATGGTAAAGTGGCTGGAGTCATTACAGAATTGGGTGCAAAATTCTTTGCTCACTCTGTAATTCTTACTGCCGGTACCTTCTTAAATGGCAAGCTGTATATTGGTCAAAATACAACTGATGGGGGAAGGGTAGGAGAGCCAACATCAAAACATTTATCTGAACAACTGTTTGAGCTGGGGTTTGAGGTAGATAAAATGAAAACGGGAACTCCTCCTCGAATTGACGCTAGATCTGTTGATTTGTCTAAGTTGGAAATTCAACATGGAGACACCTCTCCTGAAAAGTTTTCCTTTTTATCAAAGCCTTCCCCGATACAGTCTGCAACTGAACAGATGTCCTGTTATATGGTGCATACGAACGAGAGCGTGCACGATATTTTAAAAGGCGGGTTTAAGTTTTCGCCTCTTTTTTCAGGGAAAATTTCAGGAAGAGGGCCAAGATACTGCCCAAGTATTGAAGATAAATTAAAAACATTCTCTGATAAAAACTCTCATCAACTTTTCCTTGAACCAGAGGGATGGAATACCCATGAGTATTATCTTCAAGGGTTCTCTTCTTCCTTGCCATTGGATATACAGTACAGTGCTTTACGAGCAATACCGGGGTTTGAAAAGGTAATTATATTCCGTCCTGCTTACGCTGTAGAGTACGATTACTTTCCTCCAACGCAATTATTCCACACATTAGAGACAAAAAAAGTGGAAAACTTATATTTTGCAGGCCAGGTTAATGGTACCACAGGATATGAAGAGGCAGCTGCCCAAGGACTGATGGCAGGGATAAATGCCCATTTAAAAATTAATGGAAAAGAGCCTCTTGTACTTAAAAGAGACGAAGCTTATATTGGTGTGCTTATTGACGACCTTGTTACTAAAGGGGTAGATGAACCATACAGAATGTTTACATCAAGAGCAGAATACAGGATTCTATTAAGACAGGATAATGCAGACCTGAGACTTACTGAAACGGGATACAATGTAGGATTAGCTTCGCTGGAGCGCGTTGAACTTACAAGGAAAAAATATAATTTCATTAGAAGGTTTATACAATTTCTTGAGAATGCATCTGTTTCTCCTGAAGATATCAACAACTACCTTCAAACTATAAATTCATCAATAATCACACAAAAGAGAAAACTATCAGACATTCTTAGTCGACCACAAAGCGAGATTATTGATTTCTTAAAAAATGTTCCACGAGGAACATTTGATGACCCACTGATAGGAAGCGACTTGGAGTCCGTTGTTTTTAGTGCTTTAAATATTCAAACAGATTCCTATAAACAGCTAGAGGACAATAGCAATGAATTAGTTTATCTAATTAATAAGTTAATTGATTCTCAAACCAATCTTCCCTATAAGGCAAATGGTGTAGATGACTTTAGTGTAGCGTTTAGATTGTTTTCAAAAGAGTTAATCTCTTCTGTTGAAATATTTGTTAAATACAAGGGTTATATTGACAGGGAGAAGCGAATTGCTGAAAAGATTCTAAAACTTGAAGAGATTAAAATACCTGATAATTTTAATTACGATGCCCTAAAATCCCTCTCCATAGAGTCACGGCAGAAATTATCTAAACATAAACCAAAGACCATATCGCACGCTTCAAGAATTCCTGGCGTATCTCCTGCGGATATATCTATTTTATTAGTTTATTTTGGACGGTAAATAGAGAGAAAGTATTGATAGGTTCCACGGGGAACTTATTTGCTACTCCATAGGGAGGGAGAGTTTGTAATTTTCGCAATATGAAAAGATATTTGGCGTGAGCTCCATAAAAAGGGCCGAAAGGCTTCTCGTGCATGGTTCTCCCCCGGTTTTTGGAGGGTAGGAGATTCTCCAATTTTTGGCTTGTGGGTATCTGATATCAAGTTCTTTTCCGAATATTTCTGTGAAACTATCTATATCAGCAGTTGTTTCTAAAACATCTAATATAAATCCGTTTTCTGAAGGGTATCCTATGCAGAAATTTCCGCTAATTGAATCTTTTATGAGAAAACCGTTCCTTTCAAGGATCTCTTTTATGGAGTATGATAGAATATCTTTTGGCCATAAGAAGGAGGAGTTAGAGAGCAGATTTTCTCTTTCATTGTAAAAGTCTGAAAAATCTGAAAAGGGGATATCTTCAATTACTCGTTCATTCTCCTTGATCTCTTTAAATTTTGAAGAAATCAATATGTTTTCGGAAAAAAGATCTTTGTTAAAACCGAGTTTTCTGTATAGTGAAAAGAGTCTATCGGTTGCCGGTTTGACTAAAAAGTATTCAATACCCTCTTTTTTTAGCAACTCTATACCGTAATTAATTAAATGCATAGAATATGAGTGCCCTCTGAATTCTGGTAACGTGCCAACTCCGTAAAGATATGCGCCTCTATGGCTGATGTTCCCGGAATTGAAATAAGATGGTAATATTGAAATTACTGAAACATCTCCCTCGGATTTATTGCCAAGCAATAGGGTGGTCGTGTAAGGAAAGCAATAATCAAGATAATCATTTATATAATCTTGATCATCAGTAAAACAAGAGAGCCATATTTTGAATATGGCTTCTCTGTCCTGAATTGTGGCTTTTCTGATGTCCAAATTTTAAT